>CAZKTF010000044.1:4228-19112 GCA_964555565.1 uncultured Planctomycetota bacterium
GGGGAAGCGCCTGATCCTCGACGCGCACGGCTTTGAGAGGCAGGATGGGGAGGCGCCAGGGGCGTAGAGCCCTCGCGCGTAGGTAGGGGAGGGCCTCCGGATGCCCGGTCCTAGGCGGCTGGGCCATCCCCTAGCGCCACCGGCCCTTCCCCTCCTATGATGGCCCGCTTCTGTGTCCACGAAGGGAGGCGCGGAATGAGGAAGGCACTTCGGGCGCTCGTGCTGGTCCCTGTCGTCGTCACGATGGGGCTCGCCTTCGCGGCGGAGGGGGCGCCGCGGGCGGAGGTCTTCGGGGTCTCGGAGGGCCGGGATGCAGCCAACGCCCGACCCGTGCTCATAGTCCAGGGGAAGCGCCTGAACCTCCTGAGGTTCTTCACCCTGGCCCCTGCGGACGGAGAGGGGGCCAGTGTCTTCCCCGCGGTGCTCGCCTCGGGCAGCGGTGGGCTTGTCCTCGGGCTACCGGGCGACACTGAGCCGGGGTCCTACACGCTCACGATGGCCGACAGGCAGGGCCGCATGATGGAGATCCCGGTTCAGATCGGCAACGGGGAGCCCATCCCGGGGACCGTGAGGGCTCGCTCCCTCGATGCGACTCTACGCGCGGACCTTGACGACGCCGCCACCCTGGAGGGGCAGCCTGCGGCCTTCTACCGGGACGCCTCCAACCTGAACGCGGGCACGGTTCCGCTGGATCGGTTCTCCGCCTACGCAAACCTCTTGGCGGAAGGCAAGGTCGGGGCCGGAGCCTCGCAGCTAGCGGCGGGGGACCACCTCCACGACGCCCGCTACGCTCTGCTAGGCCACGGTCACCCCGAGTACCTCACCTCCGTAGACGCCGCAGCGACCTACGCTCCTCTCAACCACAACCACGACGCGACCTACGCCAAGAAGGCGCTGATCGGGGCGAAGGTGTATAGGTCTGCAACCTTCACCCTCGTTAGTCCCGCCTACACGGCAATCCCTTGGAACGCGGAGGAGTTTGACACTTCTGCCATTCACGACACCACTACCGATCCTGAGAGGTTGACCTGCCCAAGCGCTGGCTACTACACGGTTGGGGCGAGGCTCATTTTCCAGCAGAGTTTGTATGGCAACGCCCTACGGATCCGGAAGAATGGAACTCCGGTCCTCTACTTGAACTCCAATGGCCCGGCCCTTACCGGAAGCGGGGGACCCGATGAACATGTCGGGGCAACGCTCCTCTACCTGGCACAAGGGGACTACCTGGATATCGAGGCGAGGATCGGGTCCGGAACGGCGGACCTTCGCACGGGGGCCGCGGAAGCTCAGTTCTGGATGTACCAGGTTGGAGAGTAAGGGGAGAGTCGCGGAGGGCGATCAGTGAAGAGGGCGAAGCGAGCACGCCCCCGACAGTCGCCACTCGTGCCCCCTACCCCTCCGGAAAAGCTGGAGCATGGGGACTTCAAGGGGGCGATCGGGGACGCATACGAGGATGCGCTTCGCTGGCGGGGTCCCGAGGCGAAGGCCCTAGAGCTGGCCTGCCGGGCTCTCTGGTTCCCCGGGGGGATCGAGTTGACTTGGAAGGAACGGAATCCACTCATCGGGGATCTTCAACTCAACCTGAGAAGCCTCCTGGGTCCCGAGATACCCCTCAGGTACCGGGCGCAGGATCTCGCCAACATGGCGTTCGACCAGAAGAACCCTCATGGTGACCGTGCCTACCTGGAGGCACTGGCCAACTTCGTTGTGGAGGTTTGGGAGCGTGCCTTCGTGAAGAACGGCCTCCGGGGGTGGGGGGGCTTCACCGAGGAACTGACCCCTCAGGCGAAGGCGATAGCCCTCCTCGCGCAAGACCTGGACAAGGGGCGACCTCCTCGGACGATGACTGAGTACGCCGAGGAAGCGGGATGCGACAAGTCCACGCTGTCGCGGGCCAAGTGTTTCCAGAACATCCTCAGGACCGCCAAGGCAGGGGCGAGGGCCAGCGGGCCTCGGAAGGCGGTGCTCGACCGCCGGACGAAGCAGTGGGACGCCCAGGACGACGAAAGTGATCCGGCCGACTAGGCGGACTACAACGCCCAGCGCAATCTTCCCCATCCCAATCCGCTGACTTCTGGCGGGTTGCGGCGTGTTGCATGCAACAGCCTGCAACATCGCCCGTAAGGGCATGGCCCCCTACTGGATGACGCCGAGCCGTCTCCTCGGAGGCGTCGCCGAGATCCGCTCCGCGGCGCGGCCGGCCGCAATCTCGCGCAGGGGCCCTTCAGTTTCGGAGCAGCCCCCTTGCAGCGGGCTTGCCGGGCTCCGTTCCAAGTGTGCCGTTGTGACGCCAAGTTACCCCGTGGAGAGACGCGCGGGGAGGGAGGGACTCTGATGCCAGACGGGACCGCGCAGTCCGACCGTGAGCGGGAGGGTGTGAAGCCGGAGGGTGGGAAGCCCAGCCCGACGCTCCAAGGGCAGAAGATCGCGTTTGAGGATCCGGAGCCGTGGCCGGAACAGGTAGCCACGGCCGGGTTGCTGGAGGACCTGGAGCGGCTCTTCGGACGGTACCTCGTCTTACCGCCAGGGGCGGAGGTGGCGCTTCCGCTCTGGGTTCTTCACACTTGGACCCACGATGTGGCCCGGAACTCGCCGCTTCTCTCGATCTCGTCGGATACGAAGCGATGCGGGAAGACCACGCTCCTTGAGGTCCTCGCAAGGGTGGTGCAGCGGCCCCTCCTCTGTGCGAACGTCACCCCGGCCGTCCTGTTTCGCTCGATCGAGAAGCACCGGCCGACGCTCCTTCTGGACGAGGCGGAGACCTACATCCACGACCGGGAGGAACTCCGAGGGATCCTCAACTCATCGCACACCCGGGATACTGCCTATGTCATCAGGTGCGTAGGAGACCACTACGAGCCCCGGCGGTTCTCGACATGGACCCCGATCGCGTTCGGCTCCATCCACAAACTCCCGGACACGATCCAGGACCGCTCAATCCCGATCTTGATGCGCAGGAAGAAGCCGACAGAAAGGGCTGCGAAACTGCGTACCCGGGCGCTCCTCGGGGAGACCGGCGATCTCCGAAGACAGCTTGCCCGGTGGAGGAGGGATCACCTTCCGGATCTTGAGGATGCCGATCCTCCTATCCCCGAGAGGCTTGATGACCGGGCGGCCGACTCATGGGCTCCTCTCCTAGCGATCGCGGATCTGGCTGGGCCGGAGTGGGGTGAGAAGGCCCGCAGTGCCGCGGTTCTTCTCTCGGTCCCCAACGCGGATCCCCTGGAAGCCTACTCGGCCCGGTTTCTGAAGGCGATCCGGCAGGTGTTCGCGGATGCCCAGGTCGATCGCCTTCCCTCCCGGGACCTGTGCTCCCGGCTCTCCGAGTCCCCCGCCGCCCCCTGGTCATGGCCTCGTTTCCGCCCCTTGAAACCCCAGAGGCTTGCCCTGCTCTTGCGCCCCTACGGGCTCCGGTCCAAGACAGTCCGACTCTCCGGAGACAGGACGGCGAAGGGCTACTTGCTGGAGGACATTGACCGGGCCATCGCGGAGCACCTGGCCGCGCCCCCTCAGGGGACGGAACAAGCAGTCACACCGTCACAACTTGGAGAGGCGATCCCGGAGGGGCCCGCCCCTGCGCCGGTGGACGCGATACGGCCCGGGTCCGTGGACTCCCGGGTTTCCATTCCCGTCGCGGACAAGGACAGTGGGACCCGTGTCTAGCGCCGAGAGCATGAGGGCACCCCTGTCCCGCCCGGCGGAGTGGCCCCCCGTCCTCCTCCCGGAGGAGGCGGCGGCCCTCCTCGGGGTTTCCCGGAGGGAGGTGCTGGACATGGCCCGGGACCGGAGGCTCCCCGCGGTGGTCCTCGGCCGCAAGACGGTGCGGTTCCTGCGGGACTCCGTGATCGCCCACCTCGCCCGGCTGGAACGTGCCGCCTTGACCGATGGCGAAGTCCTGGGCAGTTCGAGAAGGCGCCGGTTTGACAAGGATTGTTCTGTGTGATACAAATAGGGCATGGGCAGCAAGCCGAGAGGACGGCCGAGGGTGAAGAAGGGGCGGCGCGGAGCGTTCGCGGAGAGGCTCCGGGCCGCCCGTCTCGCACTCGGGCTGAGCCAGGAGGAGGCCGCGACAGCGTTGCACTCCTCCCGTCCATCGGTCGCCCGATGGGAGTGCGGTTACGCCGAGCCGAGGGGCCCGGCCCGTGCCTTTGTCGAAGCGTGGATCGCGGAGGCTCTCCGGAAGGGGGATCGCCATGGCGAAGAACCGTAGGCGCGAGTTCGGGAGCGTGGTCCAGCGGGGCGGGTCCTTCGTGGCCCGGTGGACGGATCGCGACGGGAGGCGGCGGGACAAGCGTTTCCCCTCGCGGTCGCTCGCGGAGCGGCACCTTGGGCTCAAGGGGGAGGAGTTTCTCAAGGCGGAGTACCTCGGGGTGGAGCCCGTCGAGAGCGTGACCTTCGACGCCCTCCTCGACAGGTACGGGATGATCTTCAACGGACTCAAGAGCCCGACCGTCCTCATCCGGGAGGAGGCGTTCCTCCGGTCCAAGGCCCTTCCGTACTTCAAGGGCCGCGCGGTGGGGGGGATCCGGCGTGGGGATGTAGAGCGGTTCCTCAGCCTGCGGGCGGAGAAGGACGGGGCGGGACCGGCAACCCGGAACAGGACGCTCTCCATGCTCTCCTCCCTGTCCAAGCGGGCTGTCCGACTCGGGCACGCGAGAGAGAACCCCTGCGCCGGGATCCAGCGAGCGCGCGAGACGGTCCGAGAGCCCCTGTTCCTCGCCCTCGCGGATCAGGACCGGGTGATTGCCGAGTGCCCCGTTCCTCTCCGTTGGGCCGTCGCGGTCCTCCTCGATACGGGACTCAGGACGGGGGAACTGCTCCGGCTCGCCTGGGCGGACTACGACCCGGCCCGTGGGACCCTCACGGTCCGCGTCTCCAAGAACCGGACCCCGCGGACGGTCCCCGTGACGACCCGCGGCCGTGCGGCCCTCGACGCCCACCGGGCCGGGTCCGCGAACGCGGGGGGCCCCGCCGCCCTCATCTTCGCGTCCCTCGCGGGCTACCGGCCCTCGGGAGAGCCCCGGTTCACGGGTGAAGCGTTCGAAGCTTGGAAGAAGGCACGGAGGAGGGCCAAGTGCCCGGGGCTTCGGATCCACGATCTGCGGCACTCATTCGCCGCGACGGCCGCGCGAGCGGGGGTCCCTATCTCCGACCTACAGCGACTCCTCGGGCACAAGACGATGGCGATGACGATGCGGTACGCGGGGCACGCTCCCGCGAACGCGGCGGACCTTGCTCGCGAGAGGTTGGAGATCCTCTTCCGGACTGCGGCACGCGTGGCCGAGGCGAAGTAGCCGACACCAGCCCCCGCTTCTAGAGGTGAATCCACGACCGAAGCGTGGCCTGCTCGGTCGCGCTCATGGAGTTGGTGTCCTTGATGATCGTGTCCATGAGCTTGGTGGTGGCCTCGACCTTGGCTCTGAGTTCGGGGGGGGCACCGGCCAATGCTCCCCACACCTTGTTGGCGTCAGCCTCCATCTGGATCCGGAACGCGAACAGGTTGGTCACGAGTTCGCGCTCGGATCTCGCGGCGCTCGCCCTGACTTCTGCTTGGAGGAGATCCCTCTGGGCCTCCATCGCCTTTCGCTGGCCAGCTAGCTCCCCACGCGTGTCTGCCAGTTCCTGCCGCTGTAGTCGAAGATCCTCCCTGGCGAGGAGGAGTTGCTTTCGCTGCATCAGCAGAGCACCGAAGAACAGGGCCGCTGATGCGAGTGTGGACGCCACTCCTAGCGTCCCAGCCAGCACGCTGCCACGGGCCGCGGACATCTCCGGGTGGAAACGGTCCCAGATGCGCGCGTCGAAGCAGAACCCGAGAACGAGCAAGCCTATCGCCGCCGCACTAGCGGCGATGAGGGTTCCCATACCGTCCCTGCCGCCGTTGTCCCCAGGGCCTCGGTCTTGTTCTGCGCTGCTCATGTTGTCCCCCTTCGCTAGAGAGACGCCCTATCCCAAGTTCACTAGACACGAGGCTACCGAGACCGCCCACGATCTCGCCCACGATCTCGGCTCCGCCATCCCACCGGACCCCGCCGCCATCCCGCGGCATTCCTCGGGATTGCGCCGACCCGCTAGGCCCTCCGAGGGGGGCCGAGTGTTTCGAAAACCGGTGTGCCCGCAAGGGCACCTGGGGTTCAAATCCCTACCCCTCCGCCATGCGTCGCGACGGGTGGCCTGGAGGCAGGGGCCCTTCGCCCCGGGAGGGGGGACTCGCGAACACACTCCGGACCGGGACGGCGTCCTCAGCCGTCCGGGGGACGGGGCGCGAGGAGGGGGCCGTCGAAGAGCATCCCCCAGCGGTTGGTGAAGTGCGCCTTGCCCTCGGACACGTGCACCCGGAGCACGCCGCCGTCCATCGCGCGGTGGTGGGTCCCGCAGAGGAACAGGAGGTTGTGCGCCTCGCGGCTCCCCCCGAGGCGGTGGGGGAAGATGTGGGCGAACTCGAGCCAGGTGTCGAAGGAGCACCGGGGGAACTCGCAGCGGTCCCGGGCCCGCGCGCGGACGGCGCGCCGGACCTCGGCGGGGATGGTGCGCTCTCCCGGGATCTCCTCCGTGTCGGCGAGGCGGCGTCGGCGGGCCTCGACGCGCATCGGGTCCTCGCGATCGAGGTAGTACTCCGCAAGGACCTCGATGGCCTCCCCCCGGCTGACCCGCCGCTCGGCCTTGCGCGAGAGGATCTTCCGCGCCCGGCGGAAGGAGGCGACCCCGTCCTGCGAGACCCAGCCGCCGATCTTCTCGACGGGCTCGCCGCGCAGGGCCTCCTCGCAGCGGCGGTTGACCCGGCGCTGGAAGTCGGCGGTGGATTCCTGTTCGGCCCAGGCGAGCCACGTGTCGTCCGGACGGGTCGCCCCCTCGATCTCGAGGAGACGGGCCAGCGAGGCGGCCTTGTCGGGGTTGAGCCTCCCGTCCAGCAGGCGCTCCTCTGCGCCGGGCCACCCGGGCACGCCGGGCCACCCGTCGAGGGCCCCGGCGAGGGAGAGGAGGCGGCGTCCCTCGTCGGCGGACAGGCCCAGGGACTCGGCAAGGTCTCCGGGGTTGGAGAACCCGAGGGCGTCGAGGCCCCCGATCCGGAGGACGCGCCAGAGGTCCCGCGCGTCCAGGAGGGCGAGGCGGATGCGCTCGGGGCGGCGCGCGCGGATGGCCTCGAGGAGGCGCTCGGCGGGGTGGACGGCACACGCGGTCTCCATGACGAACGTAAGACTAACTTATTGGACCGACAAGGTCCCATGTTCCAAGCGAAGAAATGTGGATAACTCCATGAAAACGGACACCTCACGGTAGAGGCCGCGCCCGGCCCGGATCCCCGCGGAGGTCTTCGTCCGGCCCCGGCAGCGGGCCTCCGCCCGCTGCCGGGGCCGGGAGGTCCGGGGCCGCCCGCCGCGCGATCCCGGGCCCGGGTCTTCCCATCCGGGGAGGCGAAGAATACGATCCTTCCGCGGGCCACGACGGCCTCAGGGCAGGAGCGCTCGCGTGCGCCCGCGAGGGAGGGTGCCATGGACGCTCACCACCGTGGGACCGCGTCCGGAGTCGGGGCCCGCCGGGCCGCGTGGAAGTGGGTGGCGCTGGCGCTTCCCGCCCTGGTCCTCCCCTGGTCGGCCGCCCGCCCCGCGCGGGCCGACATCCCGGGGGTCGTCTTCAACACCGGCACGGGGCACTACTACAAGATGGTCACCGTGTCTCCCGCGGTCACTTGGAGCACCGCGAAGTCGGGGGCCGAGGCGCTCGGGGGGTACCTGGCGACGATCAACTCCTCCGCGGAGCAGACGTGGATCGTGGCGAACATGGGCACGACGGGGAACACCGTCTGGGTGGGGGGGACCGACAACCAGACCGAGGGAACCTGGACGTGGGTCAGCGGGGAGCCCTGGTCCTACACCTACTGGAACTCCGGCGAGCCCAACAACTCCGGGGACGAAGACTACCTGATGCTGAACACCAACGGGACCTGGAACGACGTCTACGCCAGCTTCACGATCGCCAAGTACATCGTGGAGTGGAACGTGAACCCCAACATCCCTCCTCCCCCGACGGCCCCCGCGAACCTCACCGTCACCACCTCCACGGCCCAGGGCGTCCCCAACGCCCTGGCGTGGACCGACATGAGCGTCAACGAGGACACCTTCGAGATCCAGCGGAGGGCGGGCGCGCCGCTGTTCTCCCCCCTCTCCGCGGTGAGTGCCAACGTGACGACCTATGACGACAACGCGCTCAGCCCCGAGACCGAGTACACCTACCGCGTGCGCGCGGTGAACCTCGGCGGGGCCTCGGCATGGTCCAACGAGGTCACGGTCACGACCCCCGCGATCCCCGTGCCGCCGTTGCCTCCCTCCGAGCTCGTGGTCACCGCCGTCACCACGGAGTCCGTCGAGATCGGATGGACCGACAACAGCACCGACGAGGACGGCTTCCAGGTGTCCTGGAGGACGCCGACCGGGACCTTCCAGTTCGCCGCGAACCTGGCGCCGGACGTCCGGCAGTTCACCCGGGCCGGCTTCGCGCCGGACGCCGACATCGTCTTCGGCGTCCGGGCGTTCAACGGGGTCGGCCTGTCCTCCTACGGCCAGGTGTCTGCCCTGACGGCCCCGACCCTCGGGGTGACCACGGTGCGCGCGGACCTGAAGGACGTGCCGAAGCCCTCGAAGGACTCGATCTCGATGTGGGCCGTGTTCGACTTCCTGCCCGCGTCGCCCGACGGGGAGTTCGATCCCGTGGCCGAGGGGATCACGGTCCGGGCGGGGACCGACGCCGCGCCGGTGGTCATGGCGTTCCCCCCGAACCTCCCCGGCTGGAAGATCGGGAAGGGCAAGGCCACCTGGAAGAGCCCCGGGGGGTCGCAGCCCAGGTACAAGATCCAGGTGGACCTCGAGAACCGTCTGGTGAAGGTCTCGGCCGCCGGGCTCGAGCTGGCGACTCCGCCGGCCAACCCGATGCGCGTCTCCGTCGCCATCGGCAACGACGCCGGCACGGTCCACGAGGACTGGGAGACGACGAAGGCGGGGATCTTCCGCGTCCGTTAGACGGGGTCAGACCTCAGGCGCCAGCGAGCGGCTCAGCACGCCGAGTGCACTCGGCGCCTGGGGTCTGACCCCTTGGCCCTCCGCAGTAGGCGTAGAGCGCGTCGTAGACGGGGAACTCGCGTTCGAGGAGGACCCGGTCGTCGGCGAAGACCCGCCGGAAGCCGTCGGCGATGGCCTCCAGGCCCCGGGACTCGGGGGCGAGGTCCTTCGCCTCCGTGTCCGCCCCCCGCACGATCACCGCCAGGCGCGCGAGGGCGGGGTCCTTCCCGAGCCCGTACTTCCTCACCACGGCGTCGAAGGAGCACTCGGGGCCTCGGTGCCCGAGCTCGACGCCGGGCACGTCGAAGGGGGTCGCCCCCTCGCGCCGCGCCGTCTCCATCACCTGGTCGGCGGGGACGAAGAGGAACTCGGCCCCGGGGTCCACGAACCTCCGGATGAGCCAGGGGCAGGCCACACGGTCCACCTTCGGCCGCGCGCGCGTGATCCACTTCATCGCTGCCTCCTCCTCTCGCGAAGCGACGCCAGGGGTCAGACCCCAGGCGCCGAGTGCACTGGGCGTGCTGAGCCGCTCGCCGGCGCCTGAGGTCTGACCCTTAGTTCCTACCGTAGATCCAGATCTCCGTCGGGTCCCCGAACTCCTTGCCGACGTTCACCTCGTACCAGCCGCTCCGGTCCTTCCCGGGCGGCGGGGCGAGCACGGTCTCCCCCTTCCCGTTCGCGATCAGGACCTTCTCGACCGCGCGCGGTCCCCGGGTGATCTGGAAATACACGAACCCGCCCCCGTCCCCGGCGCCCGCGCAGCCGTACTCGACCACCCAGTCGCCCCGCCGCACCGTCTCGTGTCGCTGCACCGGGATGCGCTCGGGCGTCCCCTCACCGCCGCCGGGAGGGAGGACCGTCCCGCCGAGGAGGTCGAAGGCCCGCTCCACGACGGCGCCTCCCTTCACGGTCCGCGCCACCAGCAGGGCCCGCCGGCCGCGGAGCACGGGGATGATCGACAGCAGCGTCCCGCCCTCGACCTTGAGCATCCGCTCGGCCGCCTCGCCGAGCGAGAACGGGGAGAGGGCCATGAGCGCGTGCTGCTGGGCCGCGCGGGCGACGTGGGGGACGTCCTCGAAGACCTCGACCTCGGGCGTCCAGACCTCGCCCGCGGGGGACCCGATCAGCTCCTCCAGGACGTTGTGCTCCGCGTCGAGGTCCAGCCCCTTCCCGGCCGTGTAGACCGAGAGCATCAGGCGGCCCGTCCCGTCGAGCTCGAACTTGGCGGAGACCGCGCTCCCGTGCGACTTCTCGGCCTGCCGGATCCCGTCGGCGAGGGTGAGCCGGCTCTTGGGGAGGAGCCGGAGGAGCGCGTCCTCCCCGCCCTCCCCGCCCGCGCCCGCGGGCGGCACGACCCCGGACGCCATCCAAGCCGCGACCAGCAGGACTCCTCCCAGGACCCTCACGATGCTCCTCCTCCCGTCCCCCCCTCGCGGGGCAGGACGATCCGGAACGTGCTCCCCTTCCCGACCTCGGACTCCAGTTCGATGCGGCCCCCGTGCGCCTCGACCGCCCACCACGCGATGGCGAGGCCGAGCCCCGCCCCTCCCCGGTCCCGCGACCGGGCCTCGTCCACCCGGTAGAAGCGGTCGAAGACCCGCGCGCGGTGCTCCGGGGCGATGCCCGGCCCCTCGTCGCCCACCTCGATCGCGAGGGCGCCGCCCGCGTCGCGGACCGCGATGCGGACGGTGCCCCCCTCGGGGCTCAGCCGGATGGCGTTGTCGAGGAGGTTCTCCAGCGCCTGGCGCAGCAGCGTCGGGTCCCCCTGCACGCCGGGCGACGGCGGCGCCTCGACGGAGACGCGGACCCGCTTCTCCTCCGCGAGGACGCCCAGGCGCTCGGCGACCTCCCGGACGAGGGCGGAGACCTCCAGCGGCTCCCGCCGCAGGGGGACCTGCCCCGCGTCGGCGCGCGAGAGGAGGAGCAGGCTCTCCACGAGCCGCGTGACCCGGTCCACCTCCTCCAGCATGCTGCCGATCACCTCGCGGTAGGCGGCGGGGTCCCGGGGCTCGCGCAGCCCCACTTCCCCCACGGTGCGGAGCGCGGTGAGCGGGGTGCGCAGTTCGTGGGAGGCGTCCGCGGTGAAGCGGCGGAGGCGGTCGAAGGACTGCTCCAGCCGGGCGAGGGTCTCGTTGAAGACGACGGCGAGGCGGCCGACCTCGTCGCCGGGGTTCTCCACCGGGAGGCGCTCGGAGAGGCGCTCCGCCGTGATGGTCCGGGCCCGGTCGGCCATCTCCGCGATGGGAGCGAGCGCCCGCCGCGCGAGGAGGTATCCCCCGAGTGCCGCGGCCCCGACGCCGATCGGGAGGCCGACGGCGAGCACGCCCAGGAGGAGCCGCAACTGCCGGCGGACCTCCTCCACGGGCCGGCCCACGCGGATGGTGACGGTCTCCGCGCGCGTCCCCGGGGAGGAGGCCTTGACCTCGTGGGGCCATTCCCGGATCCGGAGCGTGCCGTCCTCCACGAACCCGGGGGAGCGGCGGATGGTCCGGCCGTCGGCCCCGAGGACGTGGACGACGGGCGGCGGTTCCGCGGGGTGCGCGGCGTCGTCCGCGAGCGAGATCACCCCGCCGTACTCCGCCACGTTCACGAGCATCGTCTCGGCGCGCTCGTAGTCGTCGTGGATCTCCGCGTCGAGCCGCTCCCAGAGCCAGCGCTCGACGGTGAGGTAGACGAAGGCGCCGTAGAGGACCATCACGGCCGCCAGCGCGAGCGCGTACCAGAGGGCCAGCCGGACGCGCAGGCTCACGGCGCCTTCTCCGAGAGGAGGAAGCCCAGGCCCCGGATCGTGTGGAGGAGCCGCACGGGGGCGCCCACGTCCACCTTCTTCCTGAGGCGCGCCATGTGGACGTCGATGACGTTGTCGAGAGGCGTGGCGCGGGCCGTCTCCTTCCACACCTCGCGGGCCAGCATCTCGCGGGAGACGGGGTGCCCCCGGTGCCGGAGCAGGTGCTCCAGCAGCGCGAACTCCCGGGCCGTGAGATCGAGCACCCGGCCCCCCCGCGAGGCCCGGCGCGTCACGAGGTCCATCTCGAGGTCCCCCTCGCGGAGGCGTAGGACCTGGTCGGTCCTCCCTCTCCGGAGCAGCGCCCGGATCCGCGCGAGGAGCTCGGGGAAGGCGAAGGGCTTGACGAGGTAGTCGTCGCCGCCGCGGTCCAGCCCCTCGACCCGGTCCTCGACCGCGTCGCGGGCGGTGAGGATGAGCACCGGGGTCTCGAGGCCCCGGCCGCGCATCGCCGCGAGGACCTCGAAGCCGCCTCGCCCCGGCAGCATGAGATCGAGGATCACGAGGTCGAAGGTCTCCGAACTCGCGCGGAAGAAGCCGTCCTCCCCCGAGCGGGAGACGAGGACGTCGTAGCCCTCCCCCTCGAGCCCCTCTTTCAGGGCCCGGGCGACCTTCGCCTCGTCCTCCACGACCAGGATCCTCACGCGTCCATTCATACGCGGCGTCGCCGGCGGGGCAGGCTGAAGAGTTCCTGAATTCGCGTTCAGCGGAAGAGTTTGCAAACGCCCGAGGTCTGACCCCCCGCGGCGCCGCTTGACTCCGAGGGGACGGGGTCCGACGATGGCCGCCCATGTCCGGGAAGGGCGGGAAGGAACTCGACACCACCGAGGAGCGGGGGCGGGTCCGGGCCGCCTTCCGGGCGCTCTTCGCGGCGGACCGGGACCGGGGCGAGGCCAAGGGCCTCGCCGAGTACAAGCAGCTCTTCCCCGGCTTCTGGGACCTGGTGGCCGAGGAGTACGAGGACCTCCGCCCCCGCGGAGGCGGGGGGAGGGGTCCCGACGCGCCGACGCTGGCCGCCGACGGCACCCCGACGGAGTTCGGACCGCGCCCCGCCCGGGGCACGGAGGCGCCCGCGCCGGGGGGGCGTTCCGTCGGGCCCTACCGCCTCCTCGGCCAGCTCGGCCAGGGCGGCATGGGCGTGGTCTACCTCGCCGAGGACACGCGGCTGCGCCGCCGCGTCGCCCTCAAGGTCCTCGCCCCGCAGTTCGCCTCCTCGCGCCACCTCCAGGACCGCATGCGCCGCGAGGCGGAGGCGGCCTCCCGGATCGACCACCCGAACATCTGCGCGGTCTACGAGGCCGACGTGGAGGGGGAGGTCCCCTACATCGCGATGCGCTACGTGGAGGGCCGCTCCCTCCAGCAGTGGATCGCGGCCTCGCGGGCCGCATCCGGCGAGGCGCCGAAGGCGGAGCACCCCCACGCCGCGACCTGGCTCCCCGGGGAGGAGGCGGGGCCCGGGCCTCCGCCGGGGGGGGCGCCCCCGGAGCCGACGCCGACCGACGCAACGCCCCGCGCCGCGACGACGAGCGCGTTCCGACGCGAGGAGATCGTGCGCATCGTGCGCCTCGTGGAGAAGACGGCCCGGGCGCTCCACGTCGCGCACGAGTCGGGGCTCGTGCACCGCGACATCAAGCCCGGCAACGTCATGGTCACGCCGGAGGGGGAGCCGGTCATCCTCGACTTCGGCCTGGCGCGTTCCGAGGACGAGGACGCGGCGGTCCTCACGCAGACCGGGTCCCTCGTGGGGACCCCGGCCTACATGAGCCCGGAGCAGCTCACCGCGCAGCGGATCCGCCTCGACCGCCGGACGGACGTGTACTCGCTCGGGGTCGCCCTCTACGAGGCGCTGACGCTGCGGATGCCCTTCGAGGCCCCGACGCTCGACGTGCTCTACCAGAAGATCCTCTCGAGCAGCCCCGACAACCCCCGCCGCTTCAACCCGTCCATCCCGGAGGACCTCCGCGTCGTCCTCGCGACCGCGATGGAGAAGGACCGCAACCGGCGCTACCAGACGGCGCTGGACTTCGCGGAGGACCTCCGCCGCGTGCGCGAGCTGGAGCCGATCCGCGCGCGGCCCGTGAGGGCCCTTGTGCGCCTGGGCCGCTGGGCCCAGCGGAACCCCGCGCTGGCGGGGAGCACCTTCGGGCTCTTCGCGGTCCTCCTGGCGGGGCTCGGGATCTCGCTCCACCTCCTCCGGAACGCGCACGAGGCCCGGGTGCGGGCCGAGGACTCGGAGGGGCGGACGCGCGACGCCTACCGGGTCGCCGACGTCGCGCGGCGCGCGGCCCAGGAGGAGAAGGCCCGCGTCGAGTCGGCGCTCCGGAAGGCGGAGAGCGAGCGCACCGAGAAGGAGGACGCGGTCCGCGAGCTCACCGGGGCGCTGAAGAAGGCCGAGGAGGAGAGCGACGCCAAGTCCCGGGCGCTGGCGGAGGCCGAGGGGCGCCGCCTCCCCATCCAGGGGGCCGCCGAGCTGGAGAGCCACCCCACGCTCGCCCTCCTCCTCGCGGCCAAGGGGGTCCGGAGGTTCCCCACGCTCCAGGGCCGCAACGCGACCCTCGCCGCGCTCCGCCAGTGCCGCGAGGTCGCGACGATCGCGGTCCCGCGCCGCCTGGACGAGGAGGGCCTCCTCGTCCCGTGCCTGATGGGGGTGCTCCCCGGGGGGGAGGCCGTGGCGGCCATCCACCCCGACGGTTCCGCGTTCCTCGTGGACACGCGGGCGAAGACCGCGCGCCCGCTCGCGGGAGGGCCGTTCTCCACGGCCGCGCTCCGCGCCCGGGGATCCTCCCTCCTCCTCTGCGCGCGCCACGGGCGCTCGGCGGTCTTCGACCTCCGCGCGGGCACCCGCACCGCCGAGATCCCCTGCGCCCCGCCGCTCGCGGGCGGGTTCGGGGCCGACGGGCGGACGGTCTTCACGGTCGAGAAGGACCCCGCCGGGACGGCGCCGGTCTCGGTGCGGCGCTGGGAGATCGAGGGGGGACGCCTCCTCGGGAGCGTGCCGCTGGCGGGCCTCCCGCGGCAGCCCGGGCCGTGGGCGGCCGCGCCCGGC
>CAZKTF010000045.1:0-18974 GCA_964555565.1 uncultured Planctomycetota bacterium
GGAGTCGCACGCGCGAGGCCGCGGCCTCCGCCTCGGAGGCGGCCCCGGCGTAGGCGCCGCGGAGTTCCGCGTCGAAGGCGCGCAGCACCGCCAGGTGCGCCCGCAGCGCGGGATCGGCCCCGAGCCGCGCCTCGAAGGCCGCGCGCGCGGCGGGGTCGAGTTCGCCGTCGAGGTAGGCGGAGAGGAGTTCTTCATCCGTCATGGGACTTCTCCAGGGTGAGGCGCAGCCGCTCCCGGGCCTCGGCCAGGCGGAGGTTCACCGTCGGAACGCTCTTCCCGACGGCGGCGGCGATCTCCCGGTAGGTGAGACCGCCGAAGTAGAAGAGCTCGATGGCCTCGCGCAGCGGCTCCTCGAGCGCCGCGACAGCGCGCAGCAGCGCCTCGCGGCGCGCCTCGCTCGGGCCGCCTGGCGCGCGCGCGGGGACGTCGGGAAGTGGGGCCGCGGCGCGGACCTTCTCCCGGCGGGCCCGGTCCCTGGCGGCGTGGGTGACGATGGAGCAGGCCCAGCCGAGGAAGCGGTCGGGCTTCTCGAGCGTCCGGATCCCGACCCAGGCGCGGAGCGCGCCCTCCTGGAAGCACTCCTCCGCCTCGGCCGCCTGCCGGGTGTTGGCGCGCGCGACGGCCAGCAGCGTGCGCCCGTGGAGGGCCACGAGGGCCTCGAAGGCCGCGCGGTCCCCCGCCGCGGCCCGGTGCACCAGCGCCTCCGTCGGGTCGTCCACGTTCCCTCGCGCGGGGCTGCCGTCCCTCTCCATGCTACGGGGAGGAACGAGGCCGCCGCCTACCCTCAGTCGGGCGGGCGGGGATTCCGGATAGCGGGGTGGGTCCTTGATCGGCGGCCCGGCCCCGGGGCAGGATGGGGATGCGAGGGCGGCCCCGGGTCGCCCGGCCTCTGTGGGCAAGGTTGGGGGGGCGGACATGCGGCGCATCCTGGTCTCGGTCGCGACGGGGCTGGCGGCGCTGGGGGCGGTCGCGGCGGCGGCGGGTCCCTTCGCCCCCGAGAGGGTCTCCGTGGACCCGTCCGGGCCGGCCGGGAACCAGGACTCCTACGAGGGCGCTGTGACGTCCAGCGGACGGTTCGTGGCCTTCTATTCTGCGGCGATGACGCTCGTCCCCGGCGACACCAACAATGCGTACGACGTCTTCGTCCGTGACCGGAAGACGGGGACGACGTCGAGGGTCTCCGTGGCCACGGGCGGGACCCAGGGCGACGGCCCTTCGCGCAACCCCTGCATCTCCTCCAACGGGCGCTACGTCCTGTTCCAGTCCGACGCGTCGAACCTCGTGCCCGGGGACACGGCCTTCACCCTGGACGTGTTCCTCCACGACCGGAAGACGGGGGAGACGCGGCGGGTCTCCTCGCCCCCCGGCGGCGGGGAGCCGGACGGGAACAGCTCGATCTACGGTGCCTCCCTCTCCGCGAACGGGCGGTACGCGGTGTTCGGCTCCTCGGCCACGAACCTCGTGGCGGGGGACGACAACACCTTCAACGACGTCTTTCTGGCGGACCTCAAGACCGGGGCGATCACGCTCGTCTCCCGGTCGCGCGACGGCGGCCCCGCGGGCGGGACGAGCCTCATCCCCGGGATCTCGGCCGGCGGGAGGTTCGTCGCGTTCCCCTGCAACGGCGGCGACCTGGTCGAGGGCAGCTCCAACGGCCGGGAGCACGTCTACGTCTGGGACCGGAAGACGGACGGGATGCGACGGGTGACCGTGAACCAGGCGGGGGACTTGGCCGACGGGGACTCCGGCGAGCCGGCCGTTTCCAACGACGGGAACGTGGTGGCCTTCTACTCCACCGCCGGCAACCTCGTGGCGGGGGACGCGCCCTCCTCCTACGACTCCTTCGTCACCGACCTCCGGACGGGGGTCACGCGCTGTCTCTCCGCGCCGGAGGGAGGGACCCCGGTCGGGGACGGCTACAGCGTCTCGATCTCCCAGAACGGCCGCCTCGTGGTCTTCTACTGCCAGAACGACGGGATCGTCCCCGAGGACTCGAACAACCTCGGCGACGTGTTCGCCTTCGACACGCGCACCGGGCACGTCCGGCTCCTGACGGCGAACGCCCAGGGCGTGGCCGCGGACGGCGACTCCTTCATGTACGGCGCCTCCCTCGCGCCGAACGGGCGGTGGGTCGCCGTCTCGTCGGACGCGATCGACCTGGCGCCCGGGCCCACGGACGGGCTGTACCAGGAGTACCTCCTGGGTACTTTGTAGGGGGGGGCTTCTCCCCGGGCTCGCCCCGGGGTCGGGCGCCCACCGGGCGCCCGACAAGTCCCCGGGGGCCCTGCCCCCGGCAGCCCTCGAAACCCCCGTAGTCCCCCCCCCGCCGTGGTCTCACCGCCCCGGCCCGAGCGCCCGCGCGAGCTCCGCCGCGCGCTCGCGGGCGAGCGGGTCGGTGGAGGTGACGGCCACGCGGCGGAGGATGGCCTCGGCGAAGCGCCCGAGACGCTCGCGCGCGTCGGCGGCGTCCAGGGCCACGAGCGCGACCTCCTCGGCGCGCACCTCGTCCTCGCGGGAGAGGACGTCCACCCGCGCCAGGAGGACGCGCACGCTCACCCCCGGGGCGGGGCGGACCTCAAGCGGGAGGATCGCATCGACCTCCTCGCGGGGGAGCGGGACGAGGACGCGCGTCCCCGGGGTCTCGAAGTAGGACTTCCGCCAGGTGCGGACCATCGCGCGGGCCTCCCTCTCGTAGAGCCCCTGCGCCGTGAGTTCGGCCGCGAGCGCGTCCATGACCTTCTCGACGGTCGTCTCGGGAGGGAGCGCGCCGGCCGAGGCGGCCTCGCCCGCGGGGAGGTCCGGCAGGAAGGCGGCGCGGATGCGGTCCTTCTCCACGCGGAGGACGAGGGGGCGGTGGAGCGTCCCCTTCCCGGTGTTCTCCAGGTGGAGCGCGTCCGCGGGCTTCCACGCGACCCTGAGCGACAGGTCGAACCGCCCGAGGCCCCGGTAGAAGAGGAACCGCTCGTGCTCCCGCGCGCCGGGCCCCGGGAGGGAGCAGACGCGCAGCACGTTGGCGTCCACGGCGCGCGCGTGGGACCAGGGGTCGCCGCGGGGGACCTCCGGCAGGCGGTCGAGCCCCTCGCCCGGGGGAAGGACCTGGAAGGTGCCCCAGTCGAGGCGCCCGCGGGCGAGTTCCGGGCGGGGGCCCACGACGGGGACCAGGGAGCGGACCCCGGGGTACCACTGGGTGAGGAGGCCGCGGGGGAACTCCACCGCGAGGCTGACCGTGCGCCCGCGCGGGTGGTAGAGGTAGACGATCGGGGTCTCCATCTTCACCTGCACGCCGGTGAAGCCCTCCGCCTCGCGCTCCCGGTCGTGGACGAAGGCCGGCAGGCCCTCGTCGTCGTGGTGGACGCCGTCGAGGCGCACCCCGTCGGAGCCCGCCACGGTCGTGAAGGTGCCCCACTCGTGGAGGACGAGGTCCGGGTCGGAGTCCATCGCGGGGGCGGGGGCGGCCTCCCCTCCCCCCTTCCCCGCGGCCGGACCGGCGGGGAGGGCGAGGAACAGGGCGGCCAGCGTCAGGGCGGCGAGCCTCATGGGGGGGTCTCCCGGTGTCCACGGATCCGTCGCGCGGCGCGCGGGATCGGATAGTGGGCTCATCCGCCGCGGGGGGGCGGGTCGGGTAGAATCCACCTCGTGAAGCGCCTGTCGGCGAGGGTCCTGTCCCTGTGCGCCGCGCTCCTCCTCGCCCCCGCCGCGCGGGCGGGCGACAAGGAGGACGCGCTGGCGCAGAAGGCCTTCCTCGAGGCCTACGGGGACGCCGTGGACGAGAGGGGGCGCGTGAAGGCCGTCGAGTCGCTGTCGGGGGCCCCGGAGGGGATCGCGCTCCACATGATCCTCGGCAAGGTCCTCCCGAAGGACCCGTCCCCTGCGGTGCAGGCCGCCGCCATCAAGGTCCTGCGGGGCGCGAAGGACGAGAAGTCCGTGAAGGCCCTCCTCCTGGCCGCCCAGGAGAAGGGGGACTGGGACGTGCGCGGCCCCGTGCTCGAGGCCCTGGGCGGCGTCGCGGGAGACCTCGCGACGGCGGGGCTGCTGCGGTGCCTCTCGGACTCCGACACCCGGGTCCTGTCCGTGGCGCTGTTCGCCCTGGCCGAGCGGCGGGCCCCGGCGGCGCTGGAGAAGGCGAAGGCCCTCCTCGTCCACGGGGCCTGGCAGGTGCGCCTCGGCGCGGCCGAGGTCCTCGCGGAGCTGAGGGACGCCGCCGCGGTGCCGTGGCTCGTGGACCGGGTCGAGGAGGAGTCGGGGCGGCTGCGCGAGGACATGGCCGACGCCCTGAAGCGGCTCACCGGGAAGGACTACGGGTCCGACCCGGTGAAGTGGAGGGCCTACGCGGCGGGGGGCGAGGCCGCGGTGAAGGCGCTCGGGGCCGATCCGAAGCCGCCGGCCCCGGGGGCCCCCGGGGGGCCGCCCGCGGGCGAGCAGGCCACCGCCGGCGGCCGGCGGGTCGTGGGCGACGGGGTCTCGGCGGTCGCGGAGGACGTGCCGCCCACCTACTACGGGCTCAAGGTCTGGTCCGACCGCGTGGTCTTCGTCATCGACCTCTCCCTCTCGATGCTGGAGGAGATGGTCATCGACAAGGAGCGGATGATCCGCGAGACCGGGGCGGTGGCCTCGGGGACCGACGCCGAGGGGGGAAAGGGCGGGAAGAAGGAGGAGGAAGAGTTCCAGGCGCTGGAGTGGTGGAAGATCCGGACGCGCATGGACTTCGCCCGCTCCCAGCTCAAGTACGTCATCTCGCGCCTGAAAAGGGACCAGAGCTTCGACATCGTCTGGTTCAGCGAGTCGGTGGTCGCCTGGCAGGGGGGGTTCGTGCCGGCCACGCCCGCCAACCGGGCGAAGGCGCTGGCCTGGGTCGAGTCCCTGAAGTGCGAGGCGGGGACCAACACCTGGGGCGGCCTGATGAAGGCCTACAACCTCGTGGGGAAGGGCGGGGAGGAGGAGAACTTCCGCCGCGGGGCGGATACGATCTTCTTCCTGTCTGACGGCGAGCCCTCCATCGGCGACATCAAGGACAAGGAGCAGATCCTGGCCGCCATCGGGCGGATCCACGCCGTGCGCCGGGTGAAGATCCATGTCGTGCAGATCGGGACCTCGATCATGCCGTTCATGCAGAGGCTCGCCTCGCTGACGGGGGGCGAGTTCCGGTTCTGGAACGCGAAGGGGCTGAAGTGACCGCCCCCGGGAGGGCCGCCATGCGCCACGCCTCCGTCCTGCGCCTCGCCCTGTCGGCCGCCGCCGCCGCGGGGCTCCTCCTCGCCGCCGCCGGCGCCGCCCCGGCCCAGGACGCGAAGGGAGCGACGGTGCCCGTGCCTTTGCGGGACCCGAAGCTCCCCCCCGCCGCCAGCGACGAGGCCGCGCGGATGGCGCTGACCCGGTTCGACCAGGACTTCCGCGCCACCGACACGGGCCGGAAGATCAACGCGATCGCCGCGCTCGCGCGCACCAAGAACGACCTCGTCGCGCGGAGGCTCGCGGGCGTCCTCGCCACGCACCCCGACCCCGAGGTGCGCGGGGCGGCCGCCATGGTCCTCCCGGACATGAACCACGACCCGAGGCTCGCCGGGGACCTCCTCGGCCAGGTCCTCGCGTCGGGGAAGGAGAACGAGTCCTCGGTCCTCATGCGCCTGGCGGACGGGATGGCGAAGCTGGCCTACGGCGACGGCATCCCGGCCCTGGGCGAGCTGTGCCTGAAGACCTCCGACTGGCAGCTTCGGATCGCGATCCTCAAGGCCTTCGGGAGGATGAAGGACAGGCGGGCCCTGCTTCCGATCCTCGACCTCTGGCTCATGGAGCCCCACGGCTACTCCTGGGAGGGCGGCGAGGTCCACGTGGACACGGGGGCCTCCGGGGACACGGACCAGAAGGAGGCCGAGCGGCAGTACAAGCAGAAGTACGGCAACCAGCACAAGCAGGGCGCGCCGCCGATGATGGTGAAGGCCTACCTGCAGGCGCTCGTCGAGGCCGCCTACTCCATCACGGGGGTGAAGTTCGAGAAGTGCATCGACCTCTGCCGCTGGATGGTCGATCACGAGAAGGAGCTCGGGTACCCCCTCCCGGGGAAGACGAGGTCCGCCATCAAGCAGCGGGACGAGGAGGAGAAGGCGGCCCAGGAGAAGAAGGCGAAGGAGAAGAAGTAGTAGGGGGGGCCCCTGGGCCCCCCGCCGTTCCAGCCCGGACGCATTCACGGCGGGCGGGGCAAGCCCCGCCCCTACGGTTTCTTCAACTGCCCCTCCGCCCAGGCCTTGATCATCCCTACCTTCGGGTTCGGGCCGAGCTCCAGGCGCCGGGTCGCGTAGTCGAGGGCCTTCGCGGGGTCCTGCTCGTGGGCCGCGGGCGCGGGCGGCCCGTAGTAGACGGCCAGGTTCTCCAGCGTGTCGTGGTACCCGCGCGCCTTCTTCTCGTCCTCCGCGCCCAGCGCGAGGACCTTCTCGAACATCGGAAGCGCCTTCCTCGGGTCCTCCCCGATCGCCTTCCCGTAGAACTGGTAGATGATGGCGGTGTCGTTGAGGATGTCCTGGTCCTCGGGCGCCAGCTCGGAGGCGGTGAGGTAGGCCTTGAGGGCCTCGCGGTACCTCTGCGTGTCCCGGTAGTAGAGGCCGATGTCGTTCCAGAGGAAGGCGTCCTTCGGCCGCGCCTTCTTCAGGACCTCCAGGAGCGACTCCCGCTCGTTGGCGGGGGCTCCGGAGCGCGGGTCGAAGGCCCGCCCGGAGAGCTTGCCCCAGGCGGCGTCGAGGGAGGGGTCGGCCTCCAGGGCCGCGCGCCAGGCGGCCACGGCCGCGTCCTGCTTCCCGAGGAGGCTCTGGACGTCCCCGTCCCAGGCGAGGAGCGCGGCTTCCTTCGGGGCGAGGCGGCGGACCTCCTTCATCTCACCCGCGGCGCCCTCGGCGTCCTTCGCGAGCGCGAGGGCCCTCCCGAGGTAGGCGTGCGCCCAGGCGTGGTCGGGTCTCGCCTTGACGATCCGGCGGTAGTGGTCGGGGGCCTTCGCCTTGGCCTGCTTGTCGAGGTAGTCGAGCGGCGTCCGGTCGCGGGGGTCCGCTACCGCGGCCGCGACGTGGGCGTCGAAGGCTTCGTCCCAGCGGCCGAGCCAGCCGAGCGCCAGCGCCCGCCCCACCTGCGACGCGGAGCTCTTCGGGTCCAGCGCGGCGGCCTTCCCGTAGGCCTCCAGGGCGACCACGGGGTCCTTGCTCGGCTTCTGGAGGCTCGCCGCGCCGATCTCGAACCAGGCGTCGAAGTCCTTCGGCTCCTTCTTGACAGCCTCCTGGAGGGTCGCGAGCGCCTCGTCGAACTGCCCGAGGAGCCGGAACGACTTCCCGAGGACCGCGCGCGCCCCGGGGCAGGCCGGGTCCGCCCGGAGCGCCTGGGAGGCCTTGGCCCGCGCGTCGCCCAGGGCCTCCGTGGCGTCCTCGCGGGCGGCCAGGGCGCGCTCCGCGTCGAGGAGGTAGGTCCGCGCGAGCAGCAGCCAGAGCCCGCCGTCCTTGTCCGCCGTGGCGTCGAGCCCCGCCAGGGCGTGGTCGCGGGCCTTCGCGGTCTGGCCGAGCCCGAGGAGCGCCTCGCAGGCGCCGCGGCGGGCCTCCGGGTCCTTCGGGTTCGCCTTCACCAGGTCGGCGAAGACCCTCGCGGCCTTCTCGTAGTCCCCCTTCTGGAGGAGGGCGCGGCCGTCCTTGACGTCGGCGGCGGCGAGCGCGGGGGCGGCCGGGGAGAGCAGCGCGGCGGTGGCGAGGATCCAGGCGGCGGCGCGGTGCATGGGAGGCCTCCAGGGGGGCGGCAGTCCCGAAGGATAGCGCGGGAGGGAGCGGAGAGGCACGAGAGGACGGGCAATAGCGGGGGCCCCGCGCCGTTCTTGGCGGGGCCCGCGGGGGGGAGTTACGCTGGAGGGTCTTCGACCCGACCCAGGTCCCGAGGAACCCGCGTGAAGCCTCGCGCCGTCCGCGACTCCCAGGTGGAGATGACGGAGATCGTCCTCCCCAACGACGCGAACGTCCACGGGTCCGTCCTCGGCGGCCGGGTGATGCACCTCATCGACATCTGCGGCGCGGTGGCGGCCCAGCGGCACGCGAGCCGCGGGGTCGTGACCGCCTGCATCGACGACATCGAGTTCCTCCACCCGGCCCGGGTCGGCCAGGTCCTCGTCCTCAAGGCCTCGGTGAACTCCGCCGCACGGACCTCCATGGAGGTCGGGGTGAAGGTCTGGTCGGAGGACCCGCGGAGCGGCGAGCGGAAGCACACCGCGAGCGCCTTCCTGACCTTCGTGGCGGTGGACGACGCGGGGCGCCCCGCCGAGGTCCCGCCGCTGGCGCCGGAGACGCCGGAGGAGATGCGGCGCCACGCCGACGCGGAGCGCCGCCGGGCGATGCGCCTCCAGCGCCGGGAGGAGAGGCGCCGCCGGCGGGAACTCGCGGCGCGGGGGGAGGGCCGGGAGTGAGCGAGCGCGAGCCCGGCCGCGGACGGGAGGGAGGCCGCCCCCAGGAGGGCGAGCCGCGCCGGTTCCCCCCCTCCATCCTCTGGGTGGTGGTGGCGCTCGGGTTCCTCTTCGTCGCCAACTGGCTCTTCTTCCAGCCCCCCCGCGAGGGGGTCACCTACTCCCAGTTCCTGGAGCGCGTGAAGGAGGGGAAGGTCCAGAAGGTCGTGGTCTCCTCCCGCAAGCTCCTCGGCGTCCTGCGCCCCGAGGGCGGGGAGGGTCGGGAGCGCCAGATCGAGACCGGCATCGCGCCCAACTTCCGCACCGAGCTGGTGGTGGAGGAGATCCGGAAGATCGGCGCGGACCTCGCCCTCAGGAAGATGCCCGGCGTCGAGGTGGACCAGGCCGCCGAGGACGACCTCCTCTCCCAGCTCCTCATCTGGGTCCTGCCGGTCGTCCTCCTCGTCATCGCCTGGACCTGGCTCATGCGCCGCATGGGGCCGCCCCAGAGCGTCATGTCCTTCGGGAAGAGCAAGGCGAAGATCTACGCCGAGAAGGAGGTCAAGGTCTCCTTCGAGGACGTGGCCGGCGTGGACGAGGCGGTCGAGGAGGTCCGCGAGATCGTCGAGTTCCTCCGCGAGCCGAAGAAGTTCCAGGCCCTCGGCGCCCGGATCCCCAAGGGGGTGCTCCTCCTCGGGGCCCCCGGGACCGGCAAGACGCTCCTCGCCCGGGCCGTGGCGGGGGAGGCCAAGGTCCCCTTCTTCAGCCTCTCGGGCTCCGACTTCGTGGAGATGTTCGTGGGCGTCGGCGCGAGCCGGGTGCGGGACCTCTTCCGGCAGGCCGAGGCGCAGGCCCCCTGCATCGTGTTCATCGACGAGCTGGACGCCCTCGGCAAGACGCGCGGCGTCTCCCCCGTGAGCAACGACGAGCGCGAGCAGACGCTCAACGCCCTCCTCGTCGAGATGGACGGCTTCGAGAGCAACTCCGGGGTGATCCTCATGGCGGCCACGAATCGCCCGGAGATCCTCGACCCGGCGCTCCTGCGGCCCGGCCGCTTCGACCGCCAGATCGTGGTGGACAAGCCGGACATCCAGGGACGCGAGGCGATCCTCAGGGTGCACGCCAAGAAGGTGAAGCTCGACCCGCGGGTGGACCTCCGGGTCATCGCCACGCGGACCCCGGGCTTCGCCGGGGCGGACCTGGCCAACGTGGTGAACGAGGCCGCCCTCCTCGCGGCCCGGCGCGGGAAGGCGCACGTCGAGATGTCCGAGCTGGAGGAGGCCATCGACCGCGTCGTGGCGGGGCTCGAGCGCAAGGCCCGCCTCATGAGCCCCCGCGAGAAGGAGGCGGTGGCCTACCACGAGAGCGGCCACGCGCTCGTGGCGACGCTGCTCCCCGACGCCGACCCGGTCCACCGCGTCTCCATCATCCCGCGGGGCTTCGGTTCCGGGGGGCACACCCTCCTCCTACCGAAGGAGGAGCGCTACCTGAACACCCACTCCTACCTCCTCGCGCGCATCACGGTCACGCTGGGGGGGCGGGAGGCGGAGCAGCTCGTGTACGGGGAGGTCTCCACGGGCGCCCACAACGACATCGAGGTGGCCACGCGGATCGCCCGGAGGATGGTGAAGGAGTTCGGGATGTCGGAGCGCCTCGGGCCCGTCTCCCTCGAGGAACCGCGCCAGGCGGCGATCTGGGAGGGCATGTCGCCGCGCCGCGAGTACAGCGAGCAGACGGCGCGCGAGGTGGACCAGGAGGTGAAGCGGATCCTGGAGGAGTGCGCCGCCCGGGCCTCCCGGGTCATCCGCGAGAACCGCGTCGCCCTCGACGCGCTCCAGCGCCGCCTGGTCGAGAAGGAGATCCTCGAGAAGGACGAGGTGGCGCGCCTCGTCTCGGAGAACGCGAACGGCCGTCCCGGCGTGACGGCGTCGCCGTCCGCGGCGACGCCGCCGTCGTAGGCGAACAGCAAACGCTCGGGGTCAGACCCCTCGCTCTCCTCTCAAGCGTTTGCAACTCCAGCCAAGGGGTCAGACCCCAGTCGTTTGCAAACGCTGGGGTGCGACGCGAGGGGTCTGAGGCTACGGTTTGCAAACGCCCGAGGTCTGACCCCTGGTGTCTACGCGCCCGGGATCTGGCCCTGCTGTTGGCTAGCAGTAACCAAGCCTTCGTCCTGATCCGGGACGGAGGTGCTCCATGGTCCAGGCGTCTTCCCGGGCGGCCCTCGCGGCGGCCCTGTTCCTCGCGGCGTGTCTCGGGGTCCGTGCCTGCGCCGGGCCGCCCGCCGCGGCCACCGACAACCCGCCCGACGGCGCCCCCGACGGAGCCAGCGAGGCGCTCGCGACCTTCCGCCGCGCCTTCGACAGCCGCGATCCCCGCGTGCGGCTGAAGGCCCTGGCGATCCTCGAGGGGGTCCCGGGGCCGGCGGCCGTGGCCGGGCTCCTCGACGCGGCCGCGGACCCCGAGGCGCCGGTCCGGGCGCGGGCGCGCGACCTCCTCCGCGGGCGGCAGGGGGAGGAGGACCTCCGGCTCCTCGCGGAGAGGGGGCTCCGGCACGAGGCCCCCCCCGCGCGGCTCGCGGCGGCCGCGCTGCTGGCGGCCGCGGGTGAGGCGGCGGGGCCGTACTCCTCGGCCATCGCCGGTGCCCTCAGGGATCGGGAACCCTCCGTCCGGGAAGCCGCCGCGGCGGCCCTCGGCGCCACGGGCGATCGGGGCCAGGCGCCCGTCGTCGCGGCGGCCCTCCGGGCGGAGGGGGACCCCGAGGCCCGCGGGGGACTCCTCCTCGCACTGCACGCGCTCGATCGGGCCGCGGGGACGGCCGAGGCGGCGCGCGTCGCGGAAGGGGACGACGCGGGGCCGCCCTGCGTGGCGGCCCTGCGCGTCCTCGGGGCGGCCTGCCCGGACGGGGCGGTCGCGGCGGGCGTGTCGCTCCTCCGACACGGCGCCTGGGAGGCGCGGATGGAGGCGGCCGTCGCCCTCGGGCGGGCCGAGGGGGCCGCTCCCCGCGCGGTGGGCGCGCTGGTGGCCGCGCTCCCCGGCGAGAAGCGCCGGCGGGTCCGCGCGGCCCTCGTCGCCGCGCTCGAGCGCCTGACCGGCCGTCCCTTCGGGGAGGACGCCGCGCGCTGGTCGGCCTGGTGGGCGAAGGAGCGGGAGGGCTGGACCCCTCCCCGCGCCGCGGGGCCTGTCGGGCCGGACGCCCCTTCCCCTCTTGGGGACCGTCCCGGTCCCCGGGCCGAGGACCGCACGGTGGCGCGGTTCTACTCCATCCCCGTGGACACCGACCGGCTGGCCTTCGTCCTCGACACGAGCAAGTCGATGCTCGACCCCGCGGCCCCGGGGAAGGAGGCGACCAAGATGGAGCTCGCGGTCGCGGAGGTCGCGGGGACGCTGGCGGGGCTGCGGGACGGGACGTCCTTCAACATGCTCCTGTTCGGGAGCGAGGTCCGGCGGTGGAAGGGCCGCACCGTGCCCGCCTCGCCCGAGGCGAAGCACGAGGCCCTCCGGTTCCTCCAGAAGCAGACCCCGGGGGGGAGGACGAACATCTTCGACGCCCTCGCAGCGTCCTTCGACGACACCGGCGTGGACACCGTTTTCCTGCTGACCGACGGCGCGCCGAGCGCCGGGGAGGAGACGACGCGGACGGGGTTCCTGGAGGGGCTCGCGCACCTGCGCCGGTGGCGGCCCGTGCGGGTCCACTGCGTGGAGGTCGGCGCCCCGAACACGGGCGCCCGCTGGAAGGGGTTCCTGGCCGACGTGGCCGCCGCCACGGGCGGCATCCACGTGGCGCGGTAGTAGGGGCGGGGCTTGCCCCGCCCGCCGTGGGTATTCGGGTGGTAGACGGAACGCCCGGCTGGGGAACAGGCCAACGGCGGGCGACCCAAGGGTCGCCCCTACAACGGCAACGGCCTAGGCGTCGCCGTCCTCGTGGTGGTCGCCTTCGCCGTCATCGCCGTCGCCGTCGTGACCGTCGTCGCCGTCCTCGTGGTCGCCTTCTCCGTCGTGGTCGTCGCCGTCCTCGCCGTCGTGATCCCCGTCGCCGTCCTCGTGCTCGCCGTCGCACTCGCCGGCGGCGTCCTTGACGTCGGTCCCGTCCTGGTGGTCGCAGGCGTCCCCGTCGTCGTCACCCTCGTCGTCGCCGCCGGAGGCCTCGGGGAGGCCGGGGATCTCGCCGGTGAGGAGGACGTTGCCGTCGGCGTCGCGGATCTCGAACTTCCGCCCGCCGAGCGCGCCCACCCCGTCCACGCCGAAGGGGAGGGGGTCGCCGTCCGCCGTGTCCGCGGACCAGGAGCACTCCTGGATCCCGCCCTCGTCGTCGCCGTCGTCATCCCCGTCGCCATCGTCGCCTTCGCCGTCGTCGCCGTCGTCGCCTTCGCCGTCGTGGCCGTCGCCGTCGTCGCCGTCAGCATCGTCCCCGTCGCCGTCGTGGCCGTCGCCGTCCCCGTCGTCGTCCCCGGCCTCGTCATCGCCGTCCTTGCCCGCCCGGGCGCGGCGCGTCCCCTCGGTGCCGGGATCGCCGTCGCTCCCCTCGTGGTCGCCGTCCTGCTCGCAGTCGAAGGCGCCCAGGTCGGTCATCGTCCCCAGGCCGTCGTCCACGAAAAGGTGGAGCGGGGAGGAGGCCAGGGCCCTCACGCGGACCGTGATCCGCTCGTGTCCCCTCCGCGGGTCGGACCGGAGGGAGACCGCGGCGCGGATCCCCTCGGCCTCGAAGACCGCCTCGGCCTCGCGGACCTCGGCGTGCCCCGTCTCGCCCGGGTCGGGGCAGTCCCCCTCGAGGACGACCTCGCCGGACTCGTCCAGGATCTCGATCGACATGCCGGAGAAGGAGGGCGCGTCCACGAGCCTCATGGCCCCGGGCCCGGCGTTGCGGAGGCGCAGCCTCCCGTTGCCGCCCCGGTTGGTGCGCAGCGCGCCGAGCGGCGTGCCGGAGCCCGCCTCGCGCAGCCGGTACACCGCCAGGGGGTCGAGCCGGCGGAGGAGGACGTCCAGGGCCTCGCGGCCGCGACGGTCGGAGCGGACCCGGATCCGGCCGAGGGCGTCCGTGTCGGAGGTGCCGGGGGCCCGGACGAGCCGGCCCCGGGCGTTCCGCGTGCGGGCCGAGGCGTCGTCGGCGAACAGCAGGCCCGCGACCGCCGCGACGCCGAACACGAGGATGGGGGTGAACCGCGAATTGGCCATGGCGAGCCCTCCTTCGACGTTCGGACCCCCGCAGGGGCGCGGTTCCGACCCCGGGTCCAAGGTGAATACTAGCACACGCCGGGCCGGGAGCGTGTTCGGGCGGGATCTCCCTCCCGCCGGGCCGGCGGGGGCCGGACCGGTAACCCCGTTGCCGGTCGCGCCATGGCCGGGCGAGCCATGGCGCACGCGGGGAGGACGCCGCGAAGGAGCGAGGGTCGCGGCCCGCCGCCGGACGCCGGTCCGGTCCCGACGCGGGATTCCTCCCGCGGCGTCTTTGCCCCCTCTTAACATCCTGCGGGCCACACGGGCAAGGGCAGGCCGTTCCACGGGTTGCGCGGGCACGGGGACACCCCGTCCCGCCGGGGGTCCGGCGGATGACGACCATCGTCCTCCTCGTGATCGCCATGGCGCTCCTGTTCGACTTCCTGAACGGGATGAACGACGCCGCGAACTCCATCGCGACGGTCGTGTCCACCCGCGTGCTCACCCCGCTCCAGGCCGTGGCCTGGGCCGCCTTCTTCAACTTCGTCGCCGCCTTCGGCCTCGGCACCCCCGTGGCGGACACGATCGCGAAGATCGTCCACTCCGACGTCGTCACGGTCCCGATGGTCCTGGCCGCGCTCTCCGGGGCGATCCTCTGGACCCACGTCTGCACGCGGATGGGGCTCCCCATCAGCGTCTCCCACGCCCTCATCGGCGGGGTCATCGGGGCCGCCCTCGCGAAGGAGGGGCTCCAGGCCGGCTGGAACGCCCTCCACCACGCGAACATCCAGAAGACGGCGATCTTCATCGTGCTCTCCCCGCTGGCGGGGCTCGTCGGGGGCTACCTCCTCAGCGTGGCGCAGGCCTGGGTCTTCCGCAACGCCACGCGCCTGAGGGTCCGCGGGATCTTCCGCTGGGGACAGCTCGCCTCCTCGGCGGCGTTCTCCCTGAGCCACGGGGCCAGCGACGCCCAGAAGACCATGGGGATCATGGTCCTCGCGCTCGTGGCGGGGGGGGTGGTGTCGAAGGACTACAAGGAGGTCCCGACCTGGGTGATCCTCTCCGCCCACGGGGCCATCGCGCTCGGGACGCTCTTCGGGGGGTGGAAGGTCATCCGCACGATGGGGACCCGGATCACGAAGCTCCAGCCCTCGGGGGGGTTCTGCGCCGAGACGGCGGGGGCCTCGGTGTGCCTGGGGACGGCGCTCGCCGGGATCCCCGTGAGCACGACGCACACGATCACGGGGGCCATCATGGGCGTGGGGAGCAGCCACCGTCTGGGGGCCGTGCGGTGGGGCCTCGCCGGGAGGATCCTGTGGGCCTGGGTCCTCACGTTCCCCTGCTCGGCCCTGGTGAGCGCGATCACCTGGTGGGGGCTCGAGGCGGCGTCCGGACTGTAGAAAGGAGCACAGCGATGGGGTTCCTTCCGAACCTGATGCCGCGCGAGGAGAAGTTCTTCCAGCTCTTCTCCCGCCAGGCCGACCTCCTCGTGGAGGCGGCCGGGAAGTTCCGCCGCATGCTCGAGGACTTCGGCCGGGCCGACGCCTACACGCTCGAGATCAAGGAGATCGAGCACCAGGGGGACATCACCACCCACGAGATCTTCGACCGGCTGAACAAGTCCTTCCTCACCCCCTTCGACCCCGAGGACATCCACGCGCTCGCCTCCAGCCTCGACGACGTCCTCGACGAGATCGAGGGAGTCGCGGCGCGCTTCCGGATGTTCCACGTGAAGGAGCCCACGCCCGAGGCCCAACAGCTCGCCCGGATCCTCGAGGCCTGCGCCGTCGCGCTCCGGGCCGCGGTGAAGGAGCTGCCCCGGGTCCGCAAGGACGGCCGGGACGCGATCCTCCCGCACCTCGTCGAGGTGAACAAGCGGGAGAACGAGGCGGACGAGCTGACCCGGGGGGTGGTCTCGAAGCTCTTCCAGGGCGGGACCGACATGCTGGACCTCATCCGCTGGAAGGAGATCTACACGCGGCTCGAGCACGCCGCCGACCGCGCCGAGGACGTGGGCAACATCCTCGAGAACATATGCGTCAAGAACGCGTGATCCGCGGCGGCGTCCGCCGGGCCGGGAGGAGACCCATGAAGCGGATCGCGGGAGGCGTCGCGCTCGCCGCTTGCCTCGCGGCGGCGGCGCCCGCGGCGCGGGCCGGGGACGAGAAGTCGGAGACGGAGCGGCGGCTCGACCAGGTCCTGGCGGAGCTCGAGGCGCAACGCCACGAGATCTCCGAACTCAAGGCCAGGCTCTCGGCCCGGCCCCCCGAGGAGGGCGGGATCGGGGACGCGGTGAAGCAGTACCTCGAGTCCGAGGAGGGGCGGAAGGTCCTCGGGAAGAGCAACGAGGACCTCGGCTTCGCGAAGGCCGGGTTCGGGAGCCTCAGGGTCAACGGGTTCCTCCAGACCTGGTACACCTTCCAGCGCGACCCGAACGACGGGAACGACCCCGGGGGGGCGGGCGGGGGCACGGCCGGCGCGGACTCGCTCCGCCTCCGGCGCACGGAGATCCGGCTCTCGGGCTCCGTGGTCAAGGACGAGGTCGATTGGACGGTGATGTTCGACCCGGCCCGGGCGACGGCCGCGACGGGGGAGACGGCGGCGCAGACGAGCCGGGTCCTCCAGGATTCGATCCTCACCTTCCGCAACCCCTTCGGGGTCTCGAGGGACGTGGCGTTCGACGTGGGCCAGTTCAAGTTCCCCCTCGGACGCGAGGGGCTCCAGCCGTCCTCGAAGCTCGACTTCATCGATCGGGCAGACGGTTCGAAGTTCTTCGGGGACCAGCGCCGGCCCGGCGCCACCCTCCGCGGCACCGCCTCGAACGGCGCCTTCGAGTGGTGGCTCAACGCGCACCAGACCCGCGGCCAGAACACGACCGCGGACTTCAACGACCAGAAGAACCTCGTCGCCCGCGGCGTCCTGAACCCCTTCAGGCTCGGGGAGGGCGAGGCGGCGAAGAGGTGGGGCGACCTCGCGGTGGGGGCCGCGTGGTTCCGCGGTTTCGCCACGGCCGACGGGATCGCCGTCCGCCGCTACGCCTTCGAGGCGGAGTGGCGCAAGGAGAAGCTCTTCGGCGAGAAGGACGGGGCGTTCCTCAGGACCGAGTGGTTCCACGGGGAGGAGGCCGGCGCGACGGAGAACGACCGCCCGGCGGGGGCCCGCTCGCACTACTTCGCCGGGGGCTACAGCCTGAGTCCGCAGTGGCAGGTCGCCGCGCGGCACGACGAGTTCGAACAGGAGACCGCGGCGAACCTGGTGAACCGGACCCAGACCCTGGGGGTCAACTACTTCCTCAAGGGATACAACGCGAAGGTGAGCGTCAACTACGTGCGGACCCACGAGAGGGACCAGCAGGTCGCCAACTCCTCGCTCGTCCTGCAGTTCGCCGTGTCGTTCTAGGCATCGGGGGAGAGGCGGGGCCCCGGGTCCCTCCCGCGGGAGCGTCCGCGAGCCGATGCCCTGTGCCGCGGTCCGACCGCGCCGCTGGGGCCCCGCCCGACCCTCCTCGGGCCGCGGGAACTTCGGGGCCCCCCTCGAGCGTTATGGAGGTGTGAAGGAGGCGCAGGGCATGCCGGCAGGGCCCCGCCCGTGAACCGGGCGGAGCGGGACCTCCTGTTCGAGGCCGTGGCCCTCGTGCACCTCCCCTCCGTCTACCGCGCGGCGTCCGTCCTCGCGGGCGAGGGGTCGGAGGCGGAGGACCTCGTGCAGGACACCTTCCTCCGCGCCTACGAGCGGTTCGGGAGCTTCCGGCAGGGGACCAACTGCCGCGCGTGGCTCCTCACGATCCTCCGGCACCTCGCGGTGGACCGGTACCGCGCCTCCCGGAGGAACCCGCGGCCCGTGCCGGAGGAGGTGCTGGAGGACGCGGTCGAGGATGCCGGGGGCCCCGGGGACGCCCCGCCGCCCGTTATCGGGGACGAGACGGCGTTCTTCGACCTGTTCGGCGACGAGGTCACCCGGATGTTGCGCGCCCTGCCGCGCGAGGCGCGCCTGGCCCTCCTCCTCTGCGACGTGGAGGGCCTCGCCTACGCGGACATCGCGGGGATCCTCGGCTGCCCCGTCGGGACCGTCCGGTCGCGGATCGCCCGGGCCCGGGGGGCTCTCCGGGAGCGGCTCGGCGAGTACGCCCGGTCCATGGGGTACCTGAAGGAGCGCCGGCCGTGACCTGCCGGGACCTCCGCCACCTGCTCCCCGACGCGGTGGACGGGGAGCTCGCGGACCCCCTGTGGCGGGAGGTGGCCGACCACGCGGCCGCCTGCCCGGAGTGCGCCCGGCGCCTGGAGTTCGACCGGAGGCTGAAGGAGCTGGTCGCCCGCCGGGCGCGGCTGCCGGAGCCGCCGGCCTACCTTGCCGAGAAGGTCCGCCGTGCCGTGGAGCACGCCCGAGGCCCGCGTCCCCTGCACCGACGCTTCGCGGTTCCAGCCCTGGCGGCCGGGGTCCTGGCCGTCGTCGGCGTCCTGGCGTGGGTGGTCCTCGGGCCGGGAGGCCCCGAGCCCGGCCTCGCGGAGGCCCTCGCCAGGGACCACGCCTCCTACCTCGCCAGGACGGACGCCGCGCAGGTGCGGTCGAACGACCCCCGGGCCATCGAGACCTGGTTCCGGGGGAAGCTGCCCTTCGACCTCAGGCTCCCGGAGCTCGCCGCCCTCCCCTCCGGGGCCCGGGTCTGCCGGGTCCTCGATCGCCGCTGCGCGCTCGTCTTCTACGAGAGGGAAGGGCGCAGGCTCTCGCTCTTCGCGTTCGGCCCGGACGACTTCCGGGGCCCCATGCCTGACGGCGTGCGCGAGGGCCACTTCACGGTCACGGGATGGAGGGAGGACCGGGGGCGGTTCGCGGTGGTCTCCGACCTCGACCCTGCCGAGGCCGAACGCCTGCGGGACCGCTAGGGAGACCCCATGGTCCGAACAGCGCTTCGCCAGCCCTACGCGGTCGTCGTCCTCGTGCTCGCCACCCTGGTGCTGGGGTGGACGGTGCTGCGGCGGATGCCGGTGGACATCCTCCCGCAGTTCAAGACGCCCGCGGTGCAGATCGTCACCTTCTACCCGGGGATGCCCGCCGAGGTCGTCGAGCAGGACATCACGAGCCGCCTGGAGCGTTGGACCGGCCAGTCGGTCGGCATCGAGCACCAGGAGGCGAAGTCGATGCTCGGGGTGAGCATCGTGAAGGACTACTTCCACGAGGACGTGGACCCGAGCGGTGCCATCGCGCAGGTCACGTCCTACGCGATGTCCGACCTGTTCTACCTCCCGCCGGGCACCGTGCCCCCGATGGTCATGCCCTTCGACCCGACGGCGACCATCCCGCTCGCCCTCCTCCCGGTCTCGAGCGCCACCCACGACGAGACGACCCTCTACGACATCGCCTACTTCCAGCTCCGCAACCGCCTCCAGGGCATCCCCGGCGTCGTCGCCCCCGCGGTCTACGG
>CAZKTF010000046.1:0-18966 GCA_964555565.1 uncultured Planctomycetota bacterium
ATCCCCGGGGCGCGGAGCGCGCGCACGGCGGCCCGCACCGAGGCCCCGTTGTGCGCCCCGTCGAGGACGACCAGCGGCCGCCTCCGGACGACCTCGAGCCGCGCCGGGACCCGGAGCCGCGCGAGCCCGCGGCGCACCGCCCCCGCGTCCACGGGGACGAGACCGCGCCGGGCGAGGTCGAGCAGCGCCGCCGCGGCGAGCCCCGCGTTGCGGGCCTGGTGGGCGCCGAGCATCGGCAGGCCAAGGCCCGCGAGGAGCGCCCCCCCCGGCGCCACGAGGTCGAAGGTCGTTTCCGGGCCCGCGTCGCCGAGCGCCGTGCGCGCCCCCTCCACGCGGAACTCCCTCCCCTCCACGAGGAGCGGGGCCCCGGCGCGCCGGCAGGCGGCGGCCACGACGCGGCCCGCGGGGGAGGACGGGGGCACCGCCGAGAGGAAGGGGACCCCGCGCGCGGCCGCGGCCGCCTTCTCCGCGGCGATCCGGGCGGTGGTGCGCCCGAGCTGGAGGGTGTGGTCGAGGGAGATCCCCGTGAGGAGTACCGCGTCCCGGCGCGCGGCGGTCGTGGCGTCCAGGCGCCCCCCCATCCCCGCCTCGAGGACCACGGCACCGGCCCCCCCCTCCTCGAACAGGAGGAGCGCCGCCGCCGTCATCACTTCGAAGAAGGTGGGCCGCTCCGCCCCCGCGCGCGCCAGGGCGAGCGGGAGGACCCGGTCCACCGCCCGGGCGAAGGCGCGCCCCGGGACCGGCCGGCCCCCGAGGAGGATCCGCTCCGAGGGGTGCTCCAGGTGGGGGGAGGTGTAGAGCCCGGCCCGGACCCCGGCGGCCCCGAGGATCGCGGCCGCCGCCGCGGCGCAGGTCCCCTTCCCCTTGCTGCCCACCACCTGGAGCGTGGGGAGCCGGCGCGCCGGGCGGCCGAGGGCGTCGAGCAGGGCGTGGACGCGCGAGAGCCCGTAGGTCCGCGCGTCGTAGCGGACCGTGGCCATGGTCTCGTAGTCGGTCAGTCCCGCCAGGCGGCGAAAGGCGCGGTCGAAGGCGCTTATGGACACGGCGGGAGGCTACCTGCCCCGCAAACCCGCCGTGCTAGGATCCGTTCCCGATCCCGTGGGCGCCGCCCCGCGGAGTCCTCCCATGTCCTTCCCCTCCTTCTTCCCCGAGCCTCCCGGCCTGCCGGGTCCCCCCGGCGGGAAGGGCCCGGGCGGGCGCCCCCGGCCGGGCGTGTCCAACGCGGAGAAGGGCCGCCTGGTCATGATGTCCGTGGCCCTCCTCCTCGTCCTCGGCTTCGGCGCCCTCACCGTCATGAACCTCAAGGGGGGGGCCCGCGCGCCCGCACCCGGCGGGGAAGGCGCCCCCGGGGAGAGGGCGCTGCCGGCGAAGCCGGTGGAGATCACGGTCACGCCGCTGTTCCCCTCCGAGGAGGCGGAGGAGGTCGAGACCCGGATCCGGGAGGACATGGCGAAGTTCAAGGGGATCGTGGACGGGCAGCCCATCCCGGACCCGGAGCCCTACGAGTACCTCCTCGACGAGGTCACCAAGAACTACCGCGTCATCAACCTCCTGCCCGCGGGCTTCGCGCGCGACCCGGACCCGAAGCGGTTCCAGGACGACCCGGGGGCCCAGCGCGGGAGGCTGGTCCTCGTCTCCGGGGAGCTCCTCTCGCTGCGCTCCGCGCCCTACGAGGGGGCGAACCGCCTGGTGGACGAGGTGCGCTTGGGGGTCGTGCGCACCGCGGGGGGGGTCCTCTGGTCCTTCACCCAGCCCGTCCCCAACCGCCGCGACCCGAACCCCGTGCAGCCCGGGGAGGGCTGGGTCCGCGTGCGGGGGGTCTTCTACAAGGCCTGGGACGAGCCGGACCCCGCGGAAGCGATGGCCCCGCGCCGCACGCTCCACCTCGTCCTCCAGCACCCGGTCGAGAGGGACTTCCCGCCCGTGGCGCACCGGGAGATCGACCCGGCCTGGCTCGAGATGGTGGCGGACGGGACCGAGGAGGAGATGTGGGACCGGACCTACCCGGCGCTCTACCACCTGCTCAACTTCGTCCACAACCTCGGCGAGGAGGGCTTCGAGCGCTGGGGGAAGGAGCAGCAGGCCCGGTTCCCCGGCGAGCGCTACTGGCCGCCCCCGTCGTTCACGAACAAGGGGCCGGAACTCGTCAAGGGTAGCCAGGTTTGGCGTTTCCGGCCCGTCTCCTTCACGGGCATCCTCAAGAAGCCGGCCCGGGTCCTGGAGCTCCAGCCCAACCCGGGCAACGTGGAGGACCTCTACCAGGCGTTCCTCATCGCGGACGACCTCCGGCCGGTCTGGTTCTACTCGACGCGCTCCTTCGTGGACCTCGGGTTCCGCGAGGACGAACGGGTGCGGGTGGAGGGGATCTATCTCCGCCGGATGCGGTACCAGACCCGCTCGGCGACCGGGAAGCCGGACATCGCCCCGGTGGTCGTCGCGGCGCGCGTCGTGCGGGCCGAGTTCCCTCCCGGGGGACCGTCGCGCGACCTGATCTTCATCGTGGGGGGGCTCGCGCTCCTGCTCCTCGTCATGCTGACCATCGTCCTGGCGCAGGGCCGGTGGGAGGACCGGCGGCCCCTCCTCAAGCGGAGGGAGCCGCTCCTGCGCGGGGCCGCGCCGGGGGCCAGGCCGGCGGAGGGCGGCCCGGGGGACGCGCCGTGAGCGGCGCCCCGAGGGCATGACGCCTCCGGGGCGGAGCCGCCTCGTCTTCGGCGCGGGGGTCCTCGGGCGGCTGGGCACCGAGGCGGCCCGGTTCTTCCGGCCCGGCCCCTGCCTCCTCGTCACCGATCGGACCGTGGCGCGCCTTTACGGGGGCGCCGCGGAGCGGGCGCTCCGCGCGGCGGGGTTCCGGCCCCGCCGCCTCGTCCTCCCCCCCGGCGAGGGCTCGAAGGACCTGGCCGGCCTGGCCCGGGTCCTCGGCGCGCTCGCCCGGATGGGGGCCGACCGGGGCACCCCGGTCGTCGCGCTCGGGGGAGGGGTCGTCACCGACCTCGCGGGCTTCGGCGCGGCGGTCTACGCCCGCGGGGTCCCCTGGGTCGCCGTCCCGACCACGCTCCTCGGGATGGTCGATGCGGCGGTGGGGGGGAAGACGGGGATCGATCTCCCCGAGGGGAAGAACCTGGCCGGCGCCTTCCACGCGCCGCGCCTGGTCCTCGCCGACGCGGAGGTCCTGCGGACGCTCCCGCGCCGCCACCTGCGCAACGGTCTCGCCGAGGTCGCCAAGGCGGCGCTCCTGGACGGGCTCGTCCCGGGCCTGGCGCGCCTCGGCCGCCTGGAGGGGCTCGAGGGCGACCCCCGGGGCCTGGCGGCCGCGGCGGCCTCGGCGGCGAGGCGCAAGGCGTCGATCGTCGCCCGGGACCCGCTCGACCTCTCCGGGGAGAGGGCGCTCCTCAACCTGGGCCACACCGCGGGCCACGCGCTGGAGGCCGCCGCGGGGTTCTCCCGGCGGCTCCTCCACGGGGAGGCGGTCGCCGTGGGCCTGGTCGTGGCCGCCCGGTTGGCCGAGCGGAGGGGGCTGCTGGCCGGGGGCGAGGCGGAGGCGCTGGCCGCGGCGCTCCGCCGGCTCCACCTCCCGGTGCGCCCCCCGCGCGGCTTTCCCGTTCGGCGTGCGCTCGGCTTCCTCGGCGTGGACAAGAAGCGGATCGGTGGGAGGCTCTGCGTGGTGCTGCCGCGCTCGCGCGCCAGGGCGCTGGTCGTGGCCGTCACTCAAGAAGAAATGGCGAACGCGCTAGGGGTCAGACCCCTCGCTCACAGCGCAAGTCGTTCTCGATGAGAGGGTTGTGACGAGGGCGTTTGCAACTGGCGTGGGATTCGACGTCGCAGGAATTCTGCCCGGGCGGCCCCGCCCGTACCCGGGGTGCGGGACCGTGCCTCGGGGATCGCCTAGACCTGCTCCCCGGCCTTGCCGAGTTCGGCGCGGAAGCGCTTGAGGTCGGCCACCAGGCCCGAGAGCGCCGAGCGGTCCTCGGGCTTCACGCCCGCGTAGTCCACGTGGACGGTGGCGGCGGTCTTGCCGTCCTCGTTGGGGGCCTTGGTGACGCGCGTGACGAGGGAGGCCATCTCGAAGTAGTAGGACTTCAGCGCGAAGGGCTGGCGGAACTTCAGCCGCAGGCGCGTCCCCGGGTGGATGGCCGCGTCGAAGTTCTCCGACGAGATCGGGACCAGGTGCTTCGGCCCCGGCGCCGGGATCTCCCACGTGAACAGGAGGCCGTTCTCCTGGAGTTGGTCGATCCGGCCCACCTGCTGGGTCTGCCCGAAGAGGTCCTTGCCCGCCTCGTCGATGACCTTGAAGAGGGCCGCGTTCGCCCCCGAGAGCTTCTCGTCCCTCTCCGCGTCGGCGGACGAGATCTTCACGGAGGCGATCTCGCCCGGCCGCTTGAAGGAGAGGACCCCGTCCTCGTCGTTCTCGTAGATCCGGAAGACCTCCTGGAGCCCCAGCGTCACCAGCGTCTTCTTGATGAACTTGGAAGGGGCGACGAGCGCGAGGTCCCCGCCGAGCTCCATGGCCCTCTTCTTCGTCTTGAGGAGGTACCCCAGCGCGCTCGAGTTGATGAAGGTGAGGAGGCGGAGGTTGAAGACGAGCCTGGTGTCCCCGCCCTCGAGGATGGCGTCGATCTTGGACGAGAAGGTGGGGAGGTTGAAGGCGTCGAACTCCCCGATGAACTGCAGGATCGTGACGTCGTCCCAGCGCTTCCGTTCGACCTTCATCTCCCGTCGCCTCCTTCCGCGAACACACCGACGCGCGCCCGCTCCAGTCCCGCCATTCCTACCACGCCCCCGATGGGCGTCTCCAGCAGAAACGGGACTCCCCGCCCCTCGCCGTCCCTGCGGCGCCTCCCGGGGCGCCCGACCCGTCGCCCCGCGTAACCCACGGAGCGTCCTCGGGATGTGGACCCGACGCGTCTCCTCCCCCTGCTGCGTCTCCTGCTCGTGCCCGGGATGGGCTCGGCGGCGGCGGCGCGTCTCCTTCGCCGCCACGGGGACGACCCGGCGCGGGTGCTCGCCGCCCGCCGGGAGTCGCTGGCCTGCATCCCGGGCGTGGGACCGGCGCTCGCCGACGCGGTGGCCGCCGCCGCACCCCCGCGGGAGGAGGCGGCGCGGGAGGCGGCCCGGGCGCGGGACCTGGGCATCGACCTCGTGGGCCCCGGCGACGCGGGCTACCCGGGCCCGCTGCTGCAGTCCTACGACCCCCCTCCCGTCCTCTACGCCCGGGGCCGATGGCTCCCCGGCGACGTCCTGGCCGCGGCCGTCGTCGGCGCGCGGCGGGCCACCCCCTACGGGGTCGTCCAGGCGGGGCGGTTCGCCCGGGGGATCGCCGCGGCCGGCGTGACCGTGGTGAGCGGCCTCGCGCGCGGGGTGGACACCGCCGCCCACGAGGGGGCCCTCTCCGTTGGGGGGGGGCGCACCGTCGCCGTGCTTGGGAGCGGGTTCTCCCGCCCCTACCCTGCGGAGAACGTCCCCCTGCTGGAGGCCGTCGCCGCCCGCGGCGTGGTCTTCTCCGAGTTCCCCCTCGACGCCCCGCCGCTCCCGCACCATTTCCCGCGCCGCAACCGCGTCCTCGCCGCGCTGGCCCTCGGGACCGTGGTCGTGGAGGCGGGGGAGCGCTCCGGCGCCCTCATCACGGCCTGGCTGGCGCTGGAGTGCGGCCGCGAGGTCATGGCCGTCCCCGGCCGCGTGGACTCCGAGGCCTCCCGGGGCTGCCACCGGCTGCTCCGCGAGGGGGCGGCGCTCGTGGAGACCCCCGCGGACGTGCTCGCCGCCCTGGGGCTCCCCGCAACGCCCGCGGCCGTCCCCCCGGCCCCCACGCGTCCCGGAGGAGGGCCGGAGGGGGGCGGGGGGGAGGAGGACGCCGTCCGCGTCCTCACGGCGCTCCGTCGCGGGGAGGTGCTCGACGCGGACGGGCTCACCCGCGCGACGGGACTCCCCGCTGCGGCGGTGCGCGCCGCGCTCGTGGACCTCGAGATCGAGGGCCGGGTCCGGGCCTTCCCGGGAGGGAGGTACGCGCTGGCGTGAGAAGCGGGCACCGTCCCCGCGGCCGCGGCTACCCCTGGTACAGGAGCAGCAGGGCCTGCAGGGCGGCGCACCCGAGGACGAGGCCGACGACGACCTTCCCGGCCGTCCGCAGCGCCGCCTGCCGGATCGCCGGGAGGTCCTCGTGGCGCAGCGCCGCGAGCGTGATCCCGAGGACCAGGGACAGGGGGACGAGCTCCAGCACGCGCCTGAGCAGCATCACGCCGGGTCCCCCACGGGGGCGGGGACGGGGGCGGGGGCGGGGGCCGCCCCGTCGCCGGGCGCCGGCGGAGCGCCCCCGATGTCCCTCCCCGCCCGCGTGCGCGCGGCGCGCGCCGCCGCGTCCAGGGCGACCACGAGGTTGAGGAGGGCCGGGACCACCGTGTAGAGCGTGGCGCTCTCCATCTCCGCGACCGTCGCGTCCGGGGCGGCCCCGCCCGACGCGAGGAAGGCCGCCGCCGCGGGGAGCCCCGCCCCCGCCTGGAGGACCAGGAACTCCGGCCGCGCGGAGGTCACGGCACGCCCGCGCCCGAAGAGGACGCCCGCCGCGAAGCACGCCGTCAGGGTGACGAGCAGCACCGTGCCCTGGGCCCTTCGGCCGAGGTACAGGTGGCCGCCCCCCGGGACGAGCCAGCCGAGCAGCCAGGCCGTCGCGGGATGCCGGGCGGTCACGGGGGAGACTGTAGGTGGGAGGGCGCGGTCGCCCAAGGACTGCGGCCTCCGACCTCAGAGTCCCTATCACAATGCCCCGTGGCCGCGTTGCCGCCCCGGCGGGCCAGATGGTAGGCGGGCGGCCGAAGGCGACCTGCGGAGCCGGTCGCCGAGGCCGAGCGGGGGAGCCGGAGGCGACCCCCCGCGTCCCAACACCGCAGATGGCCCGCCCGGGCGGCAACCCGGAGGGCCGGGCGCGATGAGCGGCGCCTGGCGGCCGATCGCCTCCTCGGAGACTCGTTCCATGGAGTCACCGTCGTCGGCGATCGGCCGCCATGCTTGCTCCTCGTCCCGGCGCGGCTCACGCGGCATTGTGATAGGGGCTCTTACGCCTTCGCGCCGCCCGCCCGGCCGCGTAGGATCCGCCCCATGGCCGTCCACCGGGCCCGCATCCGCGTCCGCTACGGGGAGACCGACCAGATGGGCGTCGTGCACCACTCCGTCTACCCGCTCTACTTCGAGGAGGCCCGCACCGGCCTGCTGCGGGACCTGGGCCGCTCCTACGCGGCGCTCGAGCGCGCGGGGACGATCCTCCCCGTCGTGGAGATGGCCATCTCCTTCCGGGCCCCTCTCCGGTACGAGGAGGAGTTCCTCTGCGAGGCCCGGGTGACCGAGGTCACCGGCGTGCGGGTGCGGTTCGACTACCGCATCACCGACGTCGCCGGCGGCCGCCTCGTGGCGGAGGGCCACACGACGCTCGCCTCCATCGACGGGGAGGGGAAGCCCCGCCGGCTCCCGGCCGACCTGGCGGAGACGCTGCGGGGGGTGCGGGAGCCCGGGGAACCGGGACGGAACGCGGCGGCCGCCGGCGTCCAAGAGGCATGATGCGAGGGAACCCCGGGATCCTGCTCGGCCTCCTCGGCGCGCTGGCCGCCGCGTGCTCCTCGACGGGGGGGACCGGCCGCCCGTCCACGGGCCCGGGCGGGGGGCAGGGCGGAGCGGCCCCCGGGGGCGGGACCCCCGGCGACCCGTCCATCCTCACGGGCTCGGGAAAGGGACTCCGCTACGCCCGGGTGGAGAACCTCGCCACGCGCTGGGCCGCGCTCGGCGGCGAGTCCAGCGACAAGGTGGCCCTGGAGCGCCGCTCCATCGAGACCGCCATCGCGCGCGAGGTCAACGCCGACCTGGACGGCGTCCTCGCGGACCTCCGGGGGGACAACCCCCGCTTCAGGCGCGGGGCGGCCAAGGGGCTCGGGTTCGTGAACAGCCCGCGGGTCCTGCCGGCGCTGGAGAGGGCCCTGGGGGACACGGGAGACGACGTCCGCCTCGTGGTGGACCTCCTCGTCTCCCTCGGGAGGATCGCCGACCCCTCCACGGACGACGCGCGGCTCCTCCCCTACCTGGGCCACTTCGACGGGGACGTCCGGAGCGACGTCGCGCTCGCCTTGGCGCGGGTCTTCCGGGCGCGCCGGAACGTGCGCCTGGCGCCCATCCGTCCCGAGGAGCGGGTCCCCGAGGTCGAGGCGGCGCTGTTCGCCTCGATCTTCGACCCCGAGGACCCCTTCGTGCGCGGGCACGCCGCCCAGGCGCTCGGGGCGCTCGGCTCGTCGGGCGCCGAGGACGCGCTCGCGAACGCGCTCCGCGACGAGAAGCCGTTCCCGCGGCTCTCCGCCGCGCACGGCCTCGCCCTGTGCGGGACGGAGAAGTCGATCCCCCCGCTGCTGGCCGCGCTCGCGTCGGCCACGGACGAGAACTTCCGCGGGCAGGCGGCCCTGGCGCTGGGCGCCATCGCCGAGCGCGCCGGGCTCGCGCCGCCGCTCGGGGACCTCGGGACGGACGCCGGGAAGTGGCGGGCCTGGTTCGGGCGGTGAGCCCCGGGCGCGGCAAGGCGTCGAAGGCCCGGGGGAAGCCGCCGCGGCCGTCGCGCGGGGTCCACCCGCGGAACACCCTCAACGATCTGGACGGGGAGCACTGGCTCTACTTCACGAAGTCGGTCCTCACGACCTCCTACCCGCGCGAACTCGGCCACGACCTCCGGCGCGCCCACGGGGCGAACAAGCCCCCGCGGCTCATGAAGGCCCTCGTCGAGTACTTCACCAAGGGGGGGCAGCGGGTCCTCGACCCCTTCGCCGGGGTGGGGGGGACGCTTCTGGGGGCGAGCCTCTGCGACCCGCCGCGCCGCGCCGTCGGCATCGAGGTGAACCCGCGGTGGGCGGAGGTCTACGGGCGCGTGGCCGCGGCCCACCCGCGGCTCCCGGGGCAGGAGATGCTCGTCGGGGACTGCCGGGCGCTGCTCGCAGACCGGGAGCGCTTCCCCGACGGCTGCTTCGACTTCGCCGCCGCCGACCCGCCCTACAACGTCCACCTCGAGCGGACCATGTGCGACGGGAAGTACGACGCCACCCACGTCAACCGCCGCAGCGACTACGACATGCGGAGCGAGGACCCGGCCGACCTCGCGAACCTCGGCTCCTACGAGCGCTACCTCGACGCCATGGGGGAGGTGTTCGCGCTCCTGCGCCGCGTCCTCCGCCCGGGCGGCTACCTCGCCCTCATCGTGCGGAACGCCTACCAGGACGGCGAGTACCTCTTCACCCACGCCGACCTCGCGCGGCGCGCCAAGTCCGCCGGCCTCGTCCCCAAGGGCGAGATCGTCTGGTACCAGGCCGGGACGCGCCTCCGCCCCTACGGCTACCCCGCGGCCTACGTCCCCAATATCGCCCACCAGTACATCGTCGTCTTCCGGGCCCCGCGGGGGGTCGCCGCCCGGGGGACCCGTCGCCGGAAACAAGAAGGTGACCGGCTCCGTCCCTCCAAGCCCGGAGAGAAGTTAATTGCTTAATTGCGGACGTCCCCAAAGATTTCACCGTGGAAGATAGGGAGCTTGGCCGCCTGGAAGCTGCCGGCCTCGCGAAGAGCTTCGAGATGTACGGCATCGGTTCTCCGATTACAACGCAGTATGACTTGGACCAGCTGCGACGGCGCACATGGTAGGTCACGCAGAGTCCGGCCGTGCAGCCTTGCTAGGAGGACAGGGCAGCGGGAATGGTCAGGTAGGATCTCCCTCTTGATGCGTACTACTACGGCGATCTGCCTGGGGATGCCCGCTGTTGCCTTCGTGTTGGGCTGCGGTTGGGGCGTGACCGAGAGCGGTTGGCCGGCGTGCGATAGCCCCGAAGCCACTCGTGAGGTGCTCGTCTTCCGTGGGTTGGCGACCGGGGTGTGTGTGACGGGGATCATCGGTTGTTGCATCGTTGGCGTCGTTGCTTCGGGGCGGCTGACGAAGGGGCGTATCGCCCGGTTCTTGGGCCGGATTGGAGTGGTCATCCTGACGTGGCTGCTCGCTCTGGTGCCGGCGGTCCTCATCGGCGCAGGACGACATTGGTGGGTGCTGCTGCGAGCGGCGGACGGTCAGGGCACGCTGGCGTTGCTCAACCCGGGCCAGAAGAACGGGGCGCTGTTGCTGTGCCGAGAGACCGGCGCCGGCGCCCTGTGGGTCAAGTACTCCGTCTTGGTCGCGGGCGATGGGAGGACGATGCCGCTCATTCGAGCCACACGGACGGCAGGACGGAAGCCAGCCTCTCCCGGTCCGTTGCTGGAGCGGGAAGTTGAGCAGGTGGGTGATTCGGACTTTCTCCTGGTGCACGGGGGCAACGGGTGGCTGCTCGTCGTCCCCGCGATCAAACAACATTGGGCGATGATGGGGACGCATCCGGAGCGGGGAACAACGTGGTCGGCGATGGAGGACTTGCGGAATTCAAGGCGCACGCTGTCCCTGTTCGACACAATCGGACCCGCGGATACCTGCGACGATGACGACGCCGCCGCCCTGGAGGATGATGTCCGCCAGGCGGTGGCACGCCACGATCGGGATTTCTTCACGCTCGGGGTCGCCGACGAGGATCTCCGGACGGCGCTGAAACGCGGCAACGCGTCGATCGAGTCCGTAGCGCGCCGCCTGTGCAGAGCAGCAGGACCGGCGTGGCTGCCAAAGACATGCCAGGCGCTCGGGGAGGGGAGATAGAGGACCTCCGCAAGTTGGGCCAACTTGCGGAGGTCCCCTATCTCCCTCCGTAACCGTTCACAAGGTACGTAGTCAGTGGACTCTTGCACTTTCCGGGGCCGTCACGCGGCGGAGACCAGAAGGTACCGAGTCAGGCACGTTTTTGTTTTTCGGCGGCGCCGAGCTCGCAATCAGGGGGGTCTCCACGGCGGCCGAGGTGGTCTACGGACCGCGCGGTGAGGGCCAGGGGTAGGCGAACGGGCCGGAGCTGCCGGCCTCTGGGGGTGAGGCGATCGGGATGACCCGCGGGTCGCCGAGACGGCCGGCCTCCTGGCGGAGCGCTGCGGCGAGGGCGCCGGCGGCGCGCCGGGAGTAGTCCCCTTCGGACGCCACACGGCGTTGATGCTCCCGCACCCGGCCCCGCACCCAGGTGATCGACCGCCTCATGGTCGCGGCGACCTCCTCGAGGGTGAGTCCGCTGGCGGTGCGGAGGAGGCCGACGGCCATCGCGTGGTCCTCGGGTGATGCCGTCTCGCGTCGCCCGGTCCGCGTCGGTAGAGGGCCCGTTCCCACGGCCTGGAGGACCCCCCCGGCGGTGACGAGGACCAAACCGGGCTCGGAGCCGTCCGCGAGGAGATCAGGGACGTCCGCAAGTTGTCAACTTGCGTGGCTACCAACGACGAGCGGTCCTGGACGCGGGAGATCGTACGGATCGAGGAGGTGCCGTACGGACTCGCACGCTCGCGAGGGTGTCGCGGATCGTAGAGAGGCTGGGGACGTCCGCAAGGTGTCAATTAGCTCCGCCCGCGACGGCGCGGCAGCGCACCCTCCCCGGCGTCTCGGACCTGGCGACACCGACCGGTTGGCGCGGGACGCCACGCAACTTGACAACTTGCGGACGTACCCCAAGCCCTCACGCCGTCCCCAGCGGGTCCACGTCGAGGGTGACCTCGCGGTCGCGGGAGCGGCGGCAGAGGGGGCGGAGCGCGGCGACGGCGCGGGCGAGGGCCTTGGCGTCCGGGGCCTTGACGAGGAGGTGCCAGCGGGCGCGGCCCTTCACCTGCTCGAGGAACGCGGGGGAGGGGCCGAGGAGGGCGAGGCCGGCCCCGGCCGCGGCGACGGCGGCCGCGGCCTCGCGCGCGAGGGACTCCGCGACGGCCGCCTTCGTCGCGGCGGCGAGGAGGCGCGCGATGCGGCCGAAGGGCGGGTAGCCCATCGCCCGGCGCTCCGCCATCTCCCCCTCGGCGAACCCCTCGAAGTCGTGCCGCGCGGCGGCGACCACGGCGGGGTGGCCCGGGAGCGTGGTCTGGACGACGACCCGCCCCGGCGTCTCGGCGCGGCCCGCGCGGCCGGCCACCTGCGCCAGCAATTGGAAGGTGCGTTCGGCGGAGCGGAAGTCCGGGATCGTGAGCGCCACGTCGGCGTCGAGCACGCCCACGACCGTCACGAAGGGGAAGTCGAGCCCCTTGGCGATCATCTGGGTGCCCACGAGGAGGTCGATCTCCCGCCTCCGGAAGGCCCCGAGCACCCGCTCGTAGGCCTCGCGCCCCTTCATCGTGTCGGAGTCCATCCGCGCGATGCGCACCCCCGGGAAATGCGCGCGCATCGCCTCCTCCACGCGCTCGGTCCCGAAGCCGCGGTGCCGGAGCCCCGGCGCCCCGCACTCCGGGCAGGCCTCCGGAACGGCGGTCTCCCCGCCGCAGTAGTGGCAGAGCCCCAGGCCGAGCCTCCGGTGGAAGGTGTAGGGCAGCGCGCACCCGCGGCAGGAGACCACGTGGCCGCACCGCCCGCAGGCCACCGCCCGCGCGAACCCCCGGCGGTTGAGGAAGATCATCCCCTGCTCGCCCCGCTTGAGCGCCGCGGCGAGCAGCGTCTCCAGGCGCCGGGAGAGGAACTGCGGGCGCTTCGCCTCCGCGCGCTCCCGCCGCATGTCCACCACGTCCACGGGGGGGAGTTCCCCCCCGCCCACGCGCCGCGGGAGCCGGAGCAGGCGGTACTTCCCCTCCCGGGCGTTCGCCCAGGACTCGAGCGACGGCGTGGCCGACCCGAGGAGGACCGCCGCGCCCGCCTCCCGCGCGCGGACGATGCCCACGTCCCGCGCGTGGTAGCGGGGGGAGTTCTGCTGCTTGAAGGAGGTCTCGTGCTCCTCGTCGATGACGAGGAGCCCCAGGCGCGGGACCGGGGCGAAGACCGCCGAGCGCGGGCCGATCACCACGTCCGCCTCCCCGGCCCGGATCCGCCGCCACTGCCCGTGGCGCTCGGCGTCGGAGAGCGCGCTGTGGAGGACCGCCACCCGCGCGAACCGCGCCCGGAACCGCTGCACGGTCTGCGGGGTGAGCGCGATCTCGGGGACGAGGACGACGGCCTGCCTCCCGCGCCGCACCACCTCCTCGAGCGCCCGGAGGTAGACCTCGGTCTTCCCGCTCCCGGTGACGCCGAGGAGGAGGAACACCCCGAAGCGCCCCGCTGCCACCGCGGCGGAAACCTCGGCCACGGCGGCGGCCTGCTCCGGCGTGGGCACGGGGGGCGGCGGGGAGGGGGGCGGGGGGCCGCGGAGGGCGAAGGGGTCCGCGACGGCCTCCGGGTGCTCCAGGCGGACGAGCCCGTCCCGCACGAGGGTGCGCAGCGGCGCCTCGCTCGCGTGGGTCACGCGGCGGAGTTCCCGCACGGGCATCCGGCCGTCGTTCTCGACGAGCGCGAGGAGGACGCGGGCGCGCTTGGCGTGGCGGGGCGCCAGCGCCGCCGCGGCCTCGCGGGCCGCCGCGGGGTCCCCCGCGAGGACCGCGGTCGGGACGCGGCGCCGCCGCCCTCCCGCCTTGACGGCGGCCGGCAGCGCCGCGTCCAGCGCCTCCCCGAGCGAGGAGCCGTACCAGCGCGAGACGAACCGCGCCAGCTCCAGGAGCGGCGGGTCGAGGAGCGGCCCGTCGTCGAGGAAGGCCGCCACCGGGAGGACCTTTGCGGGGTCGAGGCCCGCGGGCGGGAGCGCCGAGGTCCCGACGAGGTAACCCGTGGCGGCGCGGTGGCCGAAGGGGATGCGGACCCGGCGGCCGGGGACGGCGCCGTCCCGCATGGCGGCGGGGACCGCGTAGGTGAACAGGCGGTCCACGGGGACCGCGACGGCCACCTCGGCGTACAGGTCGGGCATCGCGCGCACTCTACCCCCTTCCCGGGACTCGGGGGGGTTACGCTGGGGAGCCCATGATCGCGGCGAGCACGACCTGGAACGTGGTCCGGTGCGGCGGTCTCGTCGCCGCGGCGGCGGAGCTCCGCGACCTCGGGTTCGGCGCGGTGGAACTGCGCGCGAAGGACGGCGCGCCGGACGCCGCGACCTGCGGCGAGGGCCTCCGCGCGCTCGGGGTCCGCGTCGTCTCGGCCCACGCGCCGCTCGCGCCCGGGCCGGAGACGGGCGAGGCGCTCGACGCGCTCGCTTCCGCCGACGTCCGCGCCCGGGAGTGGGCCGTGGCGGCCCTCCTCGCCTCGGCAGGCGCGGCGAAGGACGCCGGCACCGCGCTGGTCGTCGTCCACGCGGGCGAGGTCCCCGTCCCCGGGGCCCGGGATCGCCTCCGGCGCTGGCGGGGGATGGTGGGTCTGGACGGGGTCGTCCCCGCCGGGGTGCGGGAGGAGGCCGCGGCGCTGCGCGCGGAGCGGGCGCCGCTCAGGGACGCGGCCCTCGCGGCGCTCGTGCGCGCCCTCCACGCCGCCTGCCGCGCCGAGCCCGAGGTGACCTTCGCGCTCGAGACCCGCCTCCACCTCCACGAGATCCCCGCGCTGGACGAGGTCGAGATCCTGTTCTCGGAGGTGGGCTCGAAGCGGCTCGCCTACTGGCACGACACCGGCCACGCGGCGGTCCAGGAGGCGCTGGGCGGCCCGCCCGCCGGGGCCTGGCTCGCGCGCCACGGCCCCCGGTGCGCGGGCGTCCACCTGCACGACGTCGCGGGCCTGGCGGACCACCTGCCCCCGGGCGCCGGCACCATCCCCTGGCGCGAGGTCGCCGCGGCCCTTCCCTCCCGCTGCGTCCGCACCCTCGAGGTGAACCGCCGCTGGCCCGCGGAGATGCTGCTCGAGGGCCGGCGCGTCCTGGAGGCGGCGGGGATACGATAGGGCGCGCCCGGCGGTCCCCCCGCGGAGGGAGCCCATGCGCGTCCCGGTCGTCGCGTCCCTCGCCGCGCTCCTCTCCTGCGGCCGCCCGGCCGCCGCCGGGGACGAGGACCTCGCCGCGCTCACGGCCGCGATGACCCGCAAGGTCGAGGAGATCCGCGGCCTCAAGTTCAAGACGGAGGTGGCGAAGACCACCGCCACGCGCCAGGAGCTCGAGGCGGGCGCCGCCGCCGAGGCGGCGAAGCTCCCGGCGCGCGGTGGCGAGGACTCCTGGTCGCGCACCCTCGTCTTCTTCGGGCTCCTCCCCGAGCACCTGGACGCGCGGGCCGCCGTCGGGTCGATGATGGCGGGCGGGGTGGAGGGGTTCTACCGGCCGGACACGAAGACCTTCACGCTCGTCGAGGGGGCGCCCGGGGTCTCCGCGCGCGCCACGGTCTTCCACGAGTTGATCCACGCCGTCGAGGACCAGTACTACGACTACCACGCGCGCCGGATGCGGCTGTTCCGCGAGGACCGGGACGACGAGGAGCTGGCCCTGCGCGCCGTCGTGGAGGGGTCGGCCCAGTTCCACACGGAGCGCTACCTCGAGAGCGAACCCGGGCTGGCGCAGGCGTACCTCGAGGAGTACGTCCGGCGCTGGATGGGCGGGAGCGAGGGGGCGCCTCCCCCCGCGAAGCCCGGCGCCGGGACGGCCGCCGCGGGGCCGCCCCCGGGCCCGCCCGCCTACCTCACGATCTCCTGCATGATGTTCCCCTACCACAACGGCGCCACGTTCCTCCGCCGGGTGATCTACGCCCTCGACGCCTCGAAGGGGGACCCCGTCGGGCAGGTCTACGCCGACCCCCCGGTTTCGACCGAGCAGATCCTCCACCCGGAGAAGTACCGCGCCCCGCGCGACCTCCCGCGGGAGGTGCTGCTCCCCGACCTCGCCCCGGTCCTCGGGAAGGAGTGGAAGCCGCTCGGCACCGGGACCTGGGGGGAGCTCTCGCTGGGGATGATCCTGAACGCGGGCCTCCTGGGGAAGGAGCAGGACCCGATCCGGAGCGTGCTCCGATTCCCGCCCGACGGGTTCCGCAGCCCGACGGACTTCTTCAAGACGGGGGTCGAGTTCCGGTACGAGGCGGGCGTGGCGGCCTCGGGGTGGGACGGGGACCGCTTCGCCGTCTTCGCCCGGGGGGAGGAGACCTGCGCCGCCTGGGTGCTCGTGTTCGACACGCCGAAGGACGCCGGGGAGTTCGCGATGGCCTACGGCAAGGTGATCCGCGCCCGGTACAAGGCCCTCTACGCCGAGCCGATCCCGGGCGGGTACCGCTGGCCCCGCACCCGCGGCGGCGAGAGCGCGATCCTGGAGGAGGGGGACCGCGTGACCGTCCTCGAGCGCGTCCCGGGCCCCCTCGTCGAGAAGCTCCTCGAGGCCCTCCGCGCGACGAAGGTCGTCGCCGACCCGAAGGACGCGGTCCCCGGGCCGGCGAAGGAGCCCCCGAGGTAGCCGGGGCGCGTCAGGCCGGGGGCGTGGGTGCCTCGGCGAGGTGGGCCCGCAGCGAGACCGTGAAGGCGCTCCCCTTCCCGACCTCGGTGCGGACATCGACGGTGCCGCCCGCGTCCTCGACGGCGCGGCGGACGATGGCGAGGCCGAGGCCGGTGCCGCCGGTCTTCGTGGAGAAGGAGGGCTCGAAGAGGCGCGGCAGGTTCTCCGGGGGGATGCCGACGCCGGTGTCCTCGACGAGGACCTCCACGCGCGCGGGGTCGCCGGGGACGGCGCGCACCGCGACGGAGAGCCGCCCGCCCTCCGGCATCGCCTCGAGCGCGTTGCCGCAGAGGTTCACGAACACGGTCCGCATCTCCTCCCGGTCGGCGAGGACCCGGGGGATCCCCTCCGGGGCATCCAGGGCGACCTCGACGCCGGGGGCCCCGCGGTAGAGGTCCGCCGCCTCCCGCGCCATGGCCGCGAGGTCGAGGGGCTCCGGCCGCCGGAGCGGGAGCCGCGCGAAGGCCGAGAAGTCCGACGCGATCCGCCGGAGGACCTCCGCCTGGCGGAGGATGACCTCCGAGGAGCGGTCGAGGACCTTTCCGAAGTCCTCCGCGCCGTCCTTCCAGGCCCGCTGGAGGTGCTGGACGTGGAGGCGCACCGGCGTGAGCGGGTTCTTGATCTCGTGGGCCACCTGCTTGGCCATCTCGCGCCAGGCGGCCTCCCGCTCGGCCCGGGCCGCCGCCTCCCGGCCCGCCTCGAGCCCCTCGGTCATCCGGTTGAAGGAGTCCACGAGCGCCCCGAGCTCGTCCCGCCCGCCCGGGGGGAGGCGGTAGGCCAGGTCCCCCGCGGCCACCCGCCGCGTCCCCTCGGCCAGGGACTCCACGGGCCGCGCCATCCGCCGGGCGAGGAGGGCCCCCGCCCCGGCCGCCGCCAGGAGGACGAGGAGGTAGAGCGCGATGGCCACCGTGGTCGTGCGCGCGAGGTCCCGGTCCGCCTGGTCCTGGCGGTACAGGAGCGGCACCGAGATCACCGCCGTCACCTCGCCCGAGGGGCCCCGCACCGGCGCGTAGCCGACGAGGAAGGGGAAGGCCCCGAAGCGCTCCTGGGCCGCGAAGGCCCCCCGGCCGAGGAGGACCACCTGCTGGAAGGCGGTGCCGGGGAGCTGCGGCGAGAACAGCTCGGTCGTGAAGATCCCGGGCTCGCTCGAGGCCAGGAGCGCGTCCCCGAGGTAGAGGTTCACCGGGACGCCGGCCCTGTAGGCGATCTCCTTCAGTTCCTGGTCGCGGACCGGCGGCGCGGCGCCGTCCCCGCCGTGCGCCGCGGCGAGCCGGTCGAGGACCCCCTCGTCCCTGAGCGACGCCTCCACGATCCGGAGGCTCTCCGCCACCTCGCGGCGCATGGCCGCGCCCGCGCGCTCCTCGGCGAGCGAGCCTTCCAGGAGCGCGAGCCCCGCCACCGGGACGCCGCCCACGAGCACGAACCCGGCGAGGACCTTCGCCCGGAAGCCGAGGGGGGGGAGCGGCCACGCCCCGCGCGCGAGGATCGCGAGTGCGGCGACGGCGAAGCCCGCCGCGAGCGCCAGCAGGGTGAGGAACAGCACGCGCGCCCCGTCGAGGAGGAGGCGGCGGACCCGGACCGCGGGGAAGCCCACGGACACCAGCCCCGCGGTCCTCCCGTCCTCCACGCGCGGGAGGTAGGCGTTCTCGTAGACGGTCCCGCCGACGCGCTCGCGGACCCACACGGTCTCGCCGCGCCGGAGCGCCCCCTCCACCGCCTCCGGCGGGGCCCTGAGCCCGCGCGGGTAGTCGGGGTTCGTGCACTCCCGGAGGCGGTCCCCGTCGAAGACGGCGCGGTGGATCGGGCGCTCCTCGGGGGGGACGCGCGACACCCCGTAATTGCGGAGGATCTCGGGCCGCCCCGGCCCCGGGGGCGGGCCGCCCTCCGACGGGAGGACGATCCGCACCCCCCCGGCCGCGGCCCCGTCCTTGCCCGCCACGGTCGCCGCGCCGAGGAGGAAGACGCGGCGGCCCATCCCCTTGCGCCCCGGGCGCGGCTCGAGCGCGACCTCCCCGGGGGCGGGGAGCGCGGGGGGTTCCGGGAGCCAGGAGTCCGGCGGCATGTCCACCTCGAAGCGGGAGAGGACCTTCCCGCCGGGGCCGAGGATCTCGAGCAGGCACCCGTCCGGGCGGGCGTTGAGCGCGGGGGTCTCCGCCCAGAGGGAGAAGGCCGCGTCGCGGGGCGCGGGCCCCTGCCCGCGCAGCGCCCGGGACGCGCCCCCGTCCGGCTCGACGGCCCCCTCGAGGAAGTGGGTCACCTCGGCCCGGTCCTCGCGGTCCCCGGCCCCCTCGATCCGCTCCGCCTCCGCGAGGGCGTCGGCCCGCGCGGCGTCCGAGGAGGCGCCCTCCACCGCCGCCCAGGTCACGACGCTCGTGACCAGGGCGAACACGACCGCGCGCATCGGGAGCGAGCGGATCCAGCGCCCCCTCCCCAGCGCCAGGTGGAGCGCGCCGCCGAAGAGCGCGAGGACCGCCGCGGCCGCGAGCCCCGCGGTGAGGAGAAGCGCCGCCGCGGCGGGGGACGCGAGGACCCGGTCCGAGGGGAACAGGTCCACCTGGGAGTTGAGGACGACCGCCTTCACCAGGGCGAGCCACGCGGCCCCGCCTCCGAGGAGGGCCGCCGCGACGCCGGCAGCGCCCGCCGCGCGGGCCGCGGTGCGGGGCCGCGGGTCGCCCCC
>CAZKTF010000047.1:0-18753 GCA_964555565.1 uncultured Planctomycetota bacterium
GGTCATCGGCCACCTCTCCAAGGGCTACCGCCAGCGCGTGGGCCTGGCCGACGTCCTCACCCACGACCCCGAGATCCTCATCCTGGACGAGCCGACGGTGGGCCTGGACCCGAACCAGGTCCGCGAGGTCCGCGACCTCATCAAGGAGCTGGGCCGCGACCGGACGATCCTCTTCTCCACGCACATCATCCCCTGGGTGGAGGAGGTCTGCGGGCGGGCGATCGTGATCGCGCGGGGCCGCGTCGTGGCCGAGGGCGGGATCGCCGAGCTGGCCGGGCGGCTCGCGGGGAGCGCGAAGGTCACCGTGCGCGCCGACCGCGGGTCGCCGGAGGTCCTGGAGGCCCTCCGCGCGGTGCCCGGGGCCCGGGCCATCGAGAACATCTCCCTCGACTCCGGGAGCCATGCGCACGTGCGGTGCCTGCTCGACCGGGAGAAGGTCGAGGAGCTGCGCGCGGCGCTGACGCAGCGGCTGGGGGACGGGCTCCGCGAGTTCGAGGTCCGCGCGCCGCGCCTGGAGGACTACTTCTACGAGGCCACCCGGGGGCTCGGCGGACAGGAGCCCTCGGAGGCGGAGGACGCGGCGTGAACTACGACCTCCTCCTGGAGGGGGCCGAGGCCCCGGACGGGTTCTGGCTCCGCTACGCGGTGGCGCGCGCGCTGGCCCGCCTGAAGACCTTCGCGATCGTCCTCCTCCTCCCCGTGGCGGCGCTCTCCGGCCTCTACTGGGCCGTGGAGACGACGGAGCGGGGCAAGGACCTGGCCTACGGCGGGCAGGCGGCGCTGGCGACGCTGGCCACCGTGGCGGGGGCGGCCCTCCTCCACGTCTCCGTGGGGGCGCTTCTGGACCTCGTCTGCGAGACGAGCCGGTTCGGGGCCGTCCTGCAGCGCGAGTACCAGGCCTACTTCCACACGCCGGTCCCCTACCTGGTCCTGGTCCTGCTCACCCTGGCCTCGGGGTACCTCTTCTGCATGTCCCTGTTCGCCGATGGGGCCATCTCCTACCGGGGCGCGTTCTTCAGCACGGCCTGGTTCCTCGTCTTCCTCGTGCCCATCCTCACGATCCGGACCTTCGCGGAGGAGAAGGCGAGCGGGACCGTCGAGCCCCTCCTCACGGCCCCGGTGACGGAGGCCCAGGTGGTGGCCGGGAAGTTCACGGGGGCCATGCTGTATTACGTCGTGATGCTGCTGCCGACGCTCAGCTACTTCGTCATCCTCCGGTTCATCGGGAGGGAGATCGGGAAGCCCGACGCGGGGCCCGTGGTGGCCGGCTACGTCGGGATGCTGCTGTTCGGGGCCTTCCACATCGGCATCGGGATCTTCGCCTCGACGCTCACGCAGAACACCATCCTCGGGGCGTTCCTCGCCTTCGTGATGATCCTGTTCTTCTGGATCGTGGGGTCGATCATGGAGACCAAGACCCTCGTGTCCTCGCCGCTGTGGGCGGAGGCGGGACAGTACCTATCCCCGATCGACCACCTGTTCCCGTTCCTGAAGGGCCTCCTGCCCCCGATGGACGTCATCTACTTCCTCTCCTTCATCCTGTTCTTCCTGTTCCTCAGCGTCCGGACGATCGAGTACCGGAAGTGGAGGTAGCCGCGTGAACGAGGGGACCGTCCCCGACCCCGCCCCGGGCGCGCCGGGGGAGGGGCTCCCCGTTCCCGGGGCGGAGGAGGCCCCCGGGGAGGCGGGACCGCGGCGGTCCCCCGCCCTGGGCCGTTCCCAGGGATGGGTCCCGGCCGCCGTGGTCGCCGGGGTGGTCCTCCTCCTCGAGGGCTTCATCGTCGGGAAGATCGCCCCCTCGCCGGACGCCATGGGGATGGAGCCGGACGGGTCGCTCCTGCCGGGCCCGGGGGGGGCGGGGACGATCGTGTCCACGATCTCCCAGCTCTCCATCGTCTTCGGCCTCCTGGGGCTCCTCGCCGGCTTCTTCGCCCACCTCTGCTCGAAGGTGGACCTCGCGTCGGCCTTCGAGTCGTTCTTCCTGAGCCTCATCGGGCTCGTCAGCTACGGGCTCGGCTGGTACGTGCTGTTCTCCTGCGTCACGGGGGCGGCCGGCGACCTGTTCTTCATCAGGAAGGTCGAGGCCCTCCAGGGACTCGGGGCGCGGGGCCAGACCGCCGTCGCCGCCGGGGCGCTGGTGGTCCTCGTCGCGCTCTTCGTCGTGGCCTTCCTCTGGTCGGCGCGGATCGCGTGGCCCCACTTCCGGGCGGGAGTGGCGCTCAACGTCTTCGCCATGCTCCACCTGGTGGTGCTGCTGCTCGGCGTCGTGAGCGCGCTCAACGTGAAGTTCAGTGCGCGCTACCTGGGCAGCGGGCTGGACCTCACGGAGACCCGCGAGTTCTCGCTCTCCGACCCGACGCGCGAGGAGCTCGGGCGGGTGGAGGGGGAGCTCCGCGTCCTCCTCCTCAACCTCGGCGCGGGGGGCGGGACGGACCGGGAGATCGCGGGCAGGGTCCGGGACCTGCTCCGGGAGTACGAGGCCAACTGTCCCGCCATGCGCTACCGGGAGCTCGACCCGTTCCGGCGGCAGGAGGAGGCGGACCAGGCGCTCCGGGAGATCGGGGCGGACCGGGCGACGCTGCGCGACATGGTCACCCCGGACGACCCCTGCGACGTGCTTCTCCTCGCCTACCGGCCCCAGCGGGGGGACCGCGGCCCGGCCCGCACGAAGTGGCTCCGGCTGGACGAGGAGTTCATGGGCAGCTCGTCCCTGGGGACCCGGCGCTTCAAGGGCGAGACGATCCTCACGAGCGCCATCCGCGAGGTCGTCCACGTCCAGCGTCGCGTCTACGTGGTCCAGGGACACGGGGAGCTGGCGCCGGCGGGGGGCGGGGGCGGCTCGCTCGGGGACGCGGTGGAGGCGCTCCGGCGGGACAACCTGCTCGTCGAGACGCTCGACCTCCCGCGGGCGCTGGGGGTCCCCGAGGACGCGGACGTCCTCCTGGTCCCGGGCCCGCGGGCCCCGTTCCAGCCCGCCGAGGCCGAGGCCCTGCGCAGGCACCTCCTGCGGGGGCGGTCCGTCGTGCTCCTCCTCGACGTCGCCGGCCCCGACGCGAGGGCCACGGGCCTCGAGGACCTGCTGGCCTCCTACGGGGTTTCCCCGCGGCTGGACCACCAGGTCGTCTCCTACTTCGGCCAGAGGACCGCCCTCGGGGACCAGGTGGCGCCCGTCCCCTTCGTCCGGTCCGGCCGGGCGGAGTTCGGCCGGCACCCGATCACGGCGGCGCTGGAGCGCAGGAACTCCGAGGTGAACCTCAACGAGGTCGCCCCGGTGTTCCGCGCCGAGACCCCGCCCGAGGGGGTGGAGGCGAAGGAGCTGCTCTACGCCGTGCGCGAGGTCTACGGCTACAAGCCCTTCGCCGCGCGCCTCTCCCCGGGCCGGGACATGAACCGCCCCGCCCCCGGGGACATCGTGGACCGGCGCATCCCCGTCGGCGTGGCCGCCGAGCGGAAGGTGGCGGGCACCGAGGGGGGAGGGAGGCTCGTCGTCCTCGGCGACGCCGACTTCGCCACCGACCGCGTCGCCCGGGCGTACCCCCTGAACCTGACGCTCCTCGGGAACGCCGTCACCTGGGCGATCCGGCGCGAGGTGGTCGCCATCGACCCCAAGACCGTGGAGACGGAGAAGGTGGCGCTCCGGGCCGTGGACCGCGAACTGGCCTTCTGGACCGCCGTCGCCGGGATCCCCCTCATCACGCTGGGGGTGGCCGTCGGGGTCTGGTGGGCGCGGCGGAGGTAGCGGGCCTTGTCGAAGTGGACCACGATCGTCCTGGCCGTCCTGCTCGGGGGGGCGCTCTTCGCCCTCGTCCTCCTCCAGGACGTCCCGCCGACCCCCTCGGACGTCCCGGCGGCCCTGCTGGACTTCCGGCCCGCGGAGGTGGAGGGCGCGGAGCTGAAGGGGGCCGCGGGCTCGGCCACCCTCGCCCGCGACGCGAAGGACCGCGAGCGCTGGCGGGTCAGGGTCAAGGGGGCCATGGTCCGCGCGAACTCCACGACGGTCGAGGAGCTCCTCAACGAACTCTCGCGCCTGAAGCCGCGGCAGGTGTTCAAGGCCCGGGACGTCAAGACCGGGGAGCGGGAGCGGTGGACGCTCGCCAAACCGTCGCACGAGGCGAAGCTGGCCCTCCCGGGGCGGACGCTCCGCGCCGCCTTCGGGGCGCAGACGCTCGACGGCGTCAACTCCTACGCCGAGCGCGAGGCCGGGGGAGACGTCTTCATCGTCCCGACGACCGCCATGCAGGCCATCGACCGGGCCACGGTCGAGGGGGCGCTGCGGGAGAGGAAGCCCGCGGGCTTCGGCTCCTACGAGGCCCAGGGGATCGAGCTCGCGCGCAAGGACGGCTCCCGGTTCGTCGCCGAGAAGGGGACCGCCTACGCCTGGGAGGTGACCGCGCCCTACAAGGGGCACGCGGACCCGGTGAGGATGGAGGAGTTCCTCGGGCGGGTCCTGGGGATCGAGGTCCAGGACTTCGAGGAGGACGGGGCGCCGGACCTGGACCGCTACGGCCTCCGCGAGCCCTCGCTCACGATCTCCGTCCGGCGCCAGGGCCGCGAGGGCCCCCTCGTCCTCCGCATCGGGAACGACGTGCCGGACCGGCCGCGCACCTGGTTCTCGGAGGAGGGGGAGCCCTCGGTCTACTCCTGCTCGCGGCCGACGGCGGACGCCCTGCGGGCCTTCGACCCCGCCTCCCTCCGCGACTCCAACTGCCTCCGGCTCGGCTACGCGCGCCTGGACTCCATGGAGTTCTCCCACGCCGGGGTCTCCTGGACCCTCCGCCGCAACGTGGACAAGTGGGAGATCGAGAAGCCCGAGCGCGGTCCCGCGGAGCCGGACAGCGTGGAGGCCCTCCTCGAGGTGCTCCGGAACCTCCAGGTGGAGTCCTTCCTCGACGCGGAGGAGCCGTCGGCCCACGGGATCCCGAACGTCCCCGACGCACCGGGGAGGCTCGTGCTCACCGGGACCGGCGCGAACGGGAACCGCAACCTCGTGCTGGGGCGCCCCCGGGAGGACGGCCTCCTCGCGGCCTGCCTCGACGGGAACAAGCCGGTCATGCTCCTCAAGTCCGGGATCCTCGACCGCCTCCGGAAGGGCTGGCTCGAGTTCAAGTCCCGCGAGGTGCTCAAGGTCGAGCTGGCGGAGGTCCGCGGCCTCTCCCGGAGGACCGGGGCGGGCGAGGAGTCGTTCCTCCGGGCGGAGGGGACCTGGCGGCAGGCCCCGGGCGGGCCCGAGCCGGACGGCGAGAGGCTCACCATGGCCCTCAGCCGGGTCCTCACCGTCCGGGCGGACGGCTTCGTCGAGAAGACCAAGGGCGACCTCGACCGGTACGGCCTGGGGGAGGCCCCCGCGGGCGGGGCGATCACCCTCGTGCTCCGGAAGGAGGGGGAGGCGAAGGACCGCACCGCCACCCTCGTCATCGGGGCCGAGGTCCCGGGCTCCCCGGGGGACCGGTACGCCCGGCTCGCGGACGGGGAGTTCGTCTTCCGCCTCGCGAGCCGCGGCGTGAGGGGCTCCGAGGTGCAGGAGTTCCTCGCGCCCCTCCTCGGGCCCCTGGCGAAGGCCCCGGGCGGGAACAGGCCGGACGCGCCGAAGGAGCCCCCGCCGCCGCCGAAGGACGACGGGCCGCGGTAGGGGCCGGGCGAAGCCCGGCCCGGCCGTCGCCCGGACCCCCCGGCGCGTCCCTGGTCCTCGTCGCGGGCCCCAAATCGTTGATCCTGCCGCGGGGGCGGGATAGGGTGCGGCCCTTCCCCGGGCGAGGGACCCACGGATGGGCTACCGGCTTCGCGGCCTCCCCTTCGAGCAGTGGGAACCCGGCGCGGAGTTCGTAACCGCGGGGCGAACGATCACCGAGGCGGACGTCGCCTCCTTCGCCGCCCTCTCGGGGGACTGGAACCCCCTCCACACCGACGACGAGTTCGCGAAGACGACCCCCTTCGGGGCGCGGATCGCCCACGGGATGCTCACGGCCATCGTCGCCACGGGGCTCGTGAACGCCCAGGGGTGGTTCGAGGGGACCACGATCGCGCTGATGGAGCAGACCTTCCGGTACCGCGGCCCCGTGAAGTTCGGGGACACGGTCCACGTGGTCCTGAAGGTGGCGGAGAAGAAGACGACCGGCAAGCCCGACCGCGGGGTCGTGGCCTGCGACGTGAACGTGGTCAACCAGCGGGGCGAGACCGTCCTCGAGAGCCGCTGGACCTGCATGATGAAGAGGAGCGCGCCCGCATGAGGTTCAAGGACAGGGTCGCGATCGTTACCGGCGGGGGGAGCGGGATCGGGGCCGCCACGGCGCGCCGCCTGTCCGCGGAGGGCGCGGCCGTGATCGTGGCCGACGCCAACGAGGCCGGGGCGGCGAAGGTCGCCGGCGCCATCGAGGCCGCGGGCGGTCGCGCCCAGGCACTGGCCTGCGACGTGAGCCGCAAGGCCGACGCCCAGGCGGCCGTGGAGCGCGCGCTCAAGACCTGGGGGCGGCTCGACGTCCTCGTGAACAACGCCGGGATCACCCGGGACGCCACGGTGAAGAAGTTGACCGAGGAGCAGTGGGACACGGTCCTGGCGGTGAACCTCAAGGGGACCTTCCTCTGCTGCCAGGCGGCGATGATCCCGATGATGGAGCGCAACTACGGCCGGATCGTGAACACCGCGTCCATCGCGGTCCTCGGGAACTTCGGCCAGGCCAACTACGCCGCGTCCAAGGCGGGGGTCATCGGGCTCACCCGCACGCTCGCCCTGGAGCTGGCGCGCTACCAGGTCACCGTGAACTGCGTGGCGCCGGGCGCCACCGACACGCCGATGTTCGCCGGGGTCCCTGAGGAGGTGAAGCAGAAGGTCGTCGGCGGCATCCCGCTCCGGCGGATGGCGAAGCCCGAGGAGATCGCCGCGCTCCACGCCTTCCTCGCGAGCGACGAGGCGGCCTACATCACGGGGCAGGTCGTGTTCTGCGACGGGGGTTCCAGCGTCGGGGCCTGACCTCGCCCTGCGCTGGCTGGGCCACGCGACGGTCCTCCTCCCGGGGCCGCCGGTCGTCTACGTGGACCCCTGGAGGCTCGCGGGGCGCCGGGGGCTCCCGCCCGCCGACCTCGTCCTCGTCACCCACGCCCACTTCGACCACGCGTCGCCCGAGGACGCGGCCCGGGTCTCGAGGCCCGGGACCGTGGTGGCGGGCCTCGCGGCGGCGATCGCCGGCCTCCCCGGCCGCCTGGTCCCCCTGGAGGAGGGGCGGCGCGTGCGCCTGGCCGGCGTGGAGGTCCTGGCCGTCCCGGCCCGGGACCGGCCCGGCGGGTTCCACCCGCCCGGGGAGGGGCTCGGGTTCCTGGTGGAGGGCGCCGGGCCGCGCCTCCTCCACGCCGGGGACACCGCCGTGCCGCCCCCGCCCCTCGACCCGCCCCCGGAGGTGATCGCGCTCCCCGTGTGCGGCGGGACCGTGTTCGATGCCGACGGCGCCGCCGCGGCCGCCGCCGCCTCGGGCGCGCGCGTCGCGCTCCCCCTCCACTGGGGGGACCTCCAGGGCGGCTGGACGGACGCCGAGCGCTTCCGGGCCGTCCTCGCGCGGCTCGCCCCGTCGATGGTCGTGCTGCTCGAGAGCGCCGCCGGGGGCGGCGCGGCCGCGCGAAACCCGCGGGCGGCTGCTAGGATGCGCGCCCAGGAAGGAGGCGCCGGATGCTCGCCGAAGCGATCATGAGCCGCAGCCCCGAGACGGTCGTCGCGGACCACACCGTGCTCCACGCCGCCCGCGTGATGAAGGACCGGAACGTGGGGGCCGTCGTCGTGGTGGACGAGGAGCGGCGGCCGATCGGGATCCTCACGGACCGCGACCTCGCCACCCGGGTCGTGGCCGCGGGCTCAGGCGGGTTGCCGTCCGACCCCGGGCAGATCCCCGTGGACCGCGTGATGTCGAAGCCGGTCATCACGGCGGGGCGGGACACGCTCATCTTCGACATCCTCCGCCTGATGTCGAGCAAGCGGGTCCGCCGGATCCCGATCGTGGACTCGAAGAAGCGGATGCTGGGCCTCGTGTCCATCGACGACGCCATGGTCCTTCTCACGACCGAGCTCGCGAACGTGGCCGACGTCCTCGGGAACTCCTCCCGGGCCTTCCAGCCGGAGGTAGCCGCGGCCCGCCGCGCGACCGACATGGTGTAGGGGCGGGGCTTGCCCGGCCCGCCGTTCAAACCGTCGGGACCGCGGAACGGCGGGCGGCCTGAAGGCCGCCCGTACAACGGCGGTCGCGCCCCGGCCCGCCCGCCTACTCCAGCACGTGCACCCTCCCCTCCACCGCCCGCAGCTTGTTCCGGGCGAAGAGGGAGACCGCCTCGGGGTAGGCCTCCAGCTCGAGCGCGAAGACGCGCCGCGCGACCTCCTCCGCCGAGTCCTCGAAGCGGACCGGGCAGGTCCTCTGGAGGATGATCGGCCCGCGGTCGTAGGCGTAGTCGGCGAAGTGGACGGTGCAGCCGGTCACCTTGGCCCCCGAGGTGATCACGGCCTGGTGGACGCGCATCCCGTACATCCCCTGCCCGCCGAAGGAGGGGAGCAGGGCCGGGTGGATGTTCATCACCCGCCACTGGTAGTTCTTAGGGAAGCGGTACAGGCGCAGGAACCCGGCCAGGAGGACCAGGTCCACCGCCTCGCGGTCGAGGATCTGCGTGATCTTCCGCGAGAAGGACTCGGTCCCGCCCGAGGCTCCCCAGGGGACCGTGCGCTGGGTGACCTTCGCCTTCCGGGCCCGATCCAGGGCCTTCGCCCCGGGCTCCGAGGACACCACGACGACGACCTCCGCGTCGAGCACGCCCTTCGCCTGGCGGTCGAGGAGGTTCTGGAGCGTGGTGCCGCTGCCGGAGACGAGCACGCCGAGCCTGAGTGCCGCCATGTCCTCCCTCCCGGTCGCGCCTTCGGCGCGACCGATACAAGGCTACTCCACGCGGGACCCCGAGGCCACGACTGCCGCGCAACGGTCGCAGAGGTCGGGGAACCGCGCGTCCTTCCCCACGGTGGGGCGCAGGTTCCAGCACCGCGCACACTTCGGGTGGGGGGACCGCACGACCTCCCGGACGCCGCCGAGGACCGTGCCGGGCAGAACCGGGACGCCCGGGCCGACCATCACCTCGGAGACCATCAACACCGCCGCCAGCGTCTCCAGCGAGAACTCAGACAGCGCCCGCGAGACGTCGTCCATGCCGCCACCGGCCAGGGTCACCGAGGCCTCCAGGTTGCTCCCGATCTCTTTCCCGGCCCGAAGGGCCTCACACTGCTGGGCCACGAGGGCGCGCGTCACGCGCAGGGAATACCAGCGGCCCAGCCTGCGCCGCTCGCCGTCCGTGAGATCGGGGACGCGCCGGGGCCAGTCCGCAAGGTGCACGCTCTCCGTCCTCCGGCCCGGGAGGAGGCCCCAGACCTCCTCCGCCAGGTGGACGAGGACCGGGGCCAGGAGGCGGCAGAGCGTCTCGGCCACGAGGAAGATGGCGGTCTGCCCCGACCTGCGCTCCCGCCCCGCGGCCGCCTCGCAGTAGAAGCGGTCCTTGGAGAAGTCGAAGTAGAAGGCGGAGAGATCCTGGTCGCAGAACTTGTAGACGTGGCCCATCGCGCGCGCGAACTCGAACTCCTCGAACCCGCGCGTGGCCAGCGCCACGACCTCCTGGAGCGTGGCGAGGATCCAGAGGTCCGCATCCAGCATCTGCGCAGGCGGGACCGTGTCGCGTTCCGGGTTGAAGTCGTGGAGGTTCCCGAGGATCCACCGGAAGGTGTTCCGGATGCGTCGGTAGGGGTCTCCCACCCGACGGAGGGTCTCCGCGGAGACCGGGATGTCCTCCCGGTACTCGATGGAGGCGACCCAGAGCCGGAGCAGGTCCGCGCCGAAGTCCTTCGCGATCTCGTCGGCGTTGAGGAGGCCACCCCTGCTCTTGGAGACCTTCTCCCCGCCCTCGTCCACGACGAACCCGCTCGTCACGACCGTCTTCCACGGCGCCTGTCCCGTCAACGCGACGGCGGGAAGGAGGCTCAGCTGGAACCAGCCGCGGTGCTGGTCGGTCCCCTCGAGGACGGCGTCCGAGGGATAGCGGAGGTCGGGGTTGGCCTGGACGACGGCCCGCCAGGAGGAGCCCGACTCGAACCAGACGTCGAAGATGTCCTTCGGGAGGACGAGGTCGGCGCCCCCGCAGTCGGGGCACTTCATCCCCTCCGTGAAGAGGTGGGCGGGCCCCAGGTACCAGGCGTCCGCCCCCTCCCGGGCGACCACTTCCCCCACCCTCGCGACGAACTCCGGGCTGGTGTCGGTCTTCCCGCACGCCTCGCAGCGGAATGCCGGGATCGGGATGCCCCACGCGCGCTGACGCGAGATGCACCAGTCGGGGCGGTCCCGGAGCATGGATGCGATTCGCGTCTGGCCCCAGGCCGGGACCCAGCGGACCTTCGCCACCGCCTCCAGCGCGCGCTCGCGCAGCTGGTCGCGGTCCACCCGCACGAACCACTGGTCCGTGGCGCGAAAGATGATCGGCCCCTTGCAGCGCCAGCAGTGGGCGTAGGAGTGCCGGATCTTCCCCTCGCCGAGAAGCAAACCGGTCCCGCGGAGCATTCCGAGAACCGCCTCGTTCGCCTCCTCGGCGATCTTCTTCCCGGCAAGTGCGGGACCGACTTCGTCGGTGTACCGTCCCCGCTCGTCCACCGGGGAGAAGATGGGGAGTCCCTCGGCGAGTCCCGTGCGGAAGTCGTCCATCCCGTGGCCGGGGGCCGTGTGGACGCAGCCCGTGCCGTCCTCATCGGAAACGTAGGAAGCGGGGACGACCGGGCGGGTACCAAGGTCCTGCTCTCCCTTTGCCCAGGAGGGCTGGAAGCCGGGGCGCATGATGGTCGCAAGGGGATGCTCGTAGGTCGTCCCCTTGAGCTCCGCGCCCTTCACCGTGCGGCCCGCCGTGGTGGCTTCCACCAGGCCGCAGGCCTCTGCCACTGCGCCGAGCCGCTTCACCGCGACGATGTTGCGGCTCACCCTCCCCTCTCTCGTCCGGCAGTGCGCGGCCGCGTACTCGATGCCCGGGTGCACCGCCACGGCGAGGTTCGAGGGGAGCGTCCATGGCGTCGTCGTCCACACGAGGAAGGCGAGGTCGGTCCCCTGCGCAAGACCGAATTTCGCGGCTAGCGCCGGATCCGTCACCACGCAGCGGACGAAGACTGACGGGGCCTCTCGGTCGTGGTACTCCAGCTCCGCCTCGGCGAGCGCCGTGGCGCACTCCGGGCACCAGGCGGTGGAGCGCTTGTCTCGGGTGACGAAGCCCTTCTCGAGGAGGTCGTGGAAGACCGAGAGGACGCCGGCCTCGTAGGAGGGGTCCATCGTGAGGTAGGGGCGGTCCCAGTCCCCCAGGCACCCCATCCGCCGGAACTGGCGCCGCTGGACGTCGAGGAAGTGCTCGGCGTACTTCCGGCAGCGCTTCCGAACCTCGGCGGGGGGAAGCGTGCGCGCTTCCGCGCCCGCCTCCTTCATCACGCGGTGCTCGATGGGGAGCCCGTGGCAATCCCATCCCGGTACGAAGGGGACGTCCTCGCCCTTCATCGTGTGGTATCGGACGATGAAGTCCTTCAGGACCTTCGTCATCGCCGTCCCGATGTGGACGTCCCCGTTGGCGTAGGGCGGCCCGTCGTGGAAGACGAACTTCGGTGCCCCCTTCCGCGCCGCGCGGACTGTCCCGTAGAGGTCCATCGCCTCCCAGCGCGACTGGATCTCGGGCTCCCGCTTCGGCAGGTCCGCCTTCATGGGGAACGCGGTCTTCGGCAGGCGGAGCGTGGGCTTGTAGTCCATCGCGGGGGCGGATCCTAGGCGGGGCGGGCGGAGGGGCCTAGTGCTTGCGGGCAGGCGCGCGGGGCAGCCGCTCGACGCACCCGAGGAGGATCCGGGCGAGCCGCGGGCCCGCCTCGGCCGCGGTGGCGAGGATGCGCGGGAGGTCCACCGGCTCGAGCGCGTCCGGGAGGCACATGTCGGTCACGACGGAGAACCCGAGCACGCGCATCCCGCAGTGCACCGCGACGATGGCCTCGGGGACCGTGGACATCCCGACCGCGTGGGCCCCGAGGGCGCGCAGCATCCGGTACTCGGCCCGGGTCTCGAGCTGGGGGCCCGGGAGCGCCGCGTACACCCCGCGCCGGAGCGGGATCCGCTCCTCCCGGGCGACCGCCTCCGCGAGCGCCACCAGCGCCGGGTCGTAGACCCGCGACAGGTCGGGGAACCGCGGGCCCGCGGCGTCGTCGTTGGGGCCGCGGAGCGGGCTGTCTCCCATGAGGTTCAGGTGGTCGTCGATGACCATGACCTCCCCGGCCCGGAACAGCGGGTCGAGGCCGCCGCAGGCGTTCGTGGCCACGAGCGTCCCGCAGCCCAGCGCCCGCATCACCCGGACCGGGAAGGTGACCTCGCGCAGCGAGTACCCCTCGTAGAAGTGGAACCTCCCCTCCATGGCGACGACGGGACGCCCCCGGAGCCTCCCGGCCAGCAGGGCCCCCCTGTGCCCCTCCACGGTGGAGAGCGGGAAGCCCGGGATCCGGGCGTAGGGGACGGAGACGGTCCCCTGCACCTCCTCGGCCACCCCGCCGAGCCCCGTGCCGAGGATGATCCCGGCCTCGGGCCGAAGGTCCCCGAGGAGGGGGCGGAGGTGGCGGGCCGCGGCCTCGACCCGGGCCCGCTGCTCCGCGACGGTGGGCCCCGGCGGGCCGTCGCCCGACCCCGGGGTCCCGGCGGACCCCCGCGCGCGGGGACTCACCGCGACTTGCGGCCGCGGCCTCCCGCGGCAGCCGCCTCGATCCGCGCCCGCAGCTCCTCGGGCTCCATCCCGGAGACGAGGACCTCCTTCTCGGGCGACGCCGCCCCGGAGGCGATGGTCACCGCGCGGCGGGGGAGGCCGAGGGTCTCCGCCAGGAGCAGCTCGAGGGCCCGGTTCGCGCCCCCCTTCTCGGCGGGCTCGGCCAGGGCGACGCGGAGCCGGTCCCCGGAGGGGCCGAGGATCCGCGTGCGGCTCGCGCCGGCGACCGCCTTGATGCGGATGACGGTGCCCCCGGAAGGGGCAGGCCGGATGGCCGAGGGAGGAAGGACGCTCATGTCGCGGTCTCCTGCGGTGGCTCCCGCCGCGTGTCGGCGGGGACTACTTGGGCCGGGCCCCGAACTCCCTGACGAACCGGTTCGACGTCTCCTGCGGCACGAGGAAGAGCGGGACGGGACCCTCCGGCCCGCGCTCGGAGTGGTTGAGGATGAAGAAGTCGGTGACGTAGAACTTCTCCGTGGACTCGAAGCGGTCGAGGAGCGTCTCGACCTTCCTGCGCGCGTCCTCCGTCAGGCGCTCGTTGTCCCCCGCCTTGACGCGCTCGTACTCCTTCATCGCCGTCTCGACGGAGGACTGCGTGTTGTGGAAGAAGTCGTGGGCGAAGACCTCGGCCCCGATCCAGGCCCTCAGCTCCGGGGAGACGACGGCCGACGGCTTCGCCATGTCGGCGGCGGACAACTCCTGGACGGCCAGGCTCCCCTCGCCCGCCTCGGAGAGGAAGACGGCGAGGTCGAGGTGCTCCTCGCCGCTCATGGGCCAGAGCGTCCCCTTCAGCAGGAAGTCCTCGTAGAGCTCCCGCGGCGTCATCTCGCGGAACTCCAGGACCTTCTTCACGATCCCCGCGCCCGTGCTCTGGACGACCGGGACCCCCTCGGGGGTCGCCGGGCGGGCGCCGGGCGAGGTGTCGAGCAGCATGCTCGCGCCCTGCTTCACGGACCTGGGGAAGCCGGGGTCCTTGAGGTCCTTGCCCCGGGCGTTGAGGCGGGACGCGATCGTCTCGAAGAGGTGGCGGCAGCGGGCGTACTCGCCGAGCTTCGCGTCCGCCCGGTCCTGGAAGATCCAGGTCCTGAGGCCCGCCCGGGCGTCCTTCCACTTCTGGGTCGCCTCCTCCCAGCGGTACTCGAAGAAGGGCGTGGCGGGGTCGGGCCCGTCCGCGGGCGCCAGGCGGCGGATCGCGAGGTAGGCGCGGAACCAGGACTGCTGGTCCTTCGCGAAGGCCTCCCGCGTCACCTGGAGGGCCCTCTGCAGCGTGGAGTCGAGCGCCGCCTTCGCGACGTCGTGGGGGTCCTTGAAGTTCCCGGCCGCCGTATCGACCTCGAGGATGCGGTCCACGAAGTCCTGGAGCTCCTGGCGCGCCCGGACGTAGCCCGGGTCCCCGGGGAACGCCTCCGCCGCGTCCTTCGCCGCCTTGACGGAGGTTTCCGCCTTCCGGGACGCCTCCATCACGAGGTTCTCGCTCCGGTCCTTCACCGCCGTCGCGAACCCGGCGGGGAGGGACTCGGGCTGCTTCTGGAGCGCATCGACCCCGGACTTGAGCTCGACCAGGGCCTTCGAGAAGCGGCCCTCCTCGGCGAAGCCGTCCACCCGCTCGAGGAGCTTCGCCCACTCCGCGGCGGCCGCCTCCTGCGCCGCCTTGAACTCCTTCTTCGCGGCATCGACGGCGTCGCGCGTCCGCTTCGCCACGGCCTTCGCCTCGTCCCCCTTGGGGGTCCCGGGGTACTCGGCGCCGACCCTCTCGTACCGCCTCGCGACCTCGAGCCAGGCCGCCTCCGCCCCGGGCTTCCGCCAGGTCTTCTCCGGCGGCCCGCCCAGCCTGTCCCTGAGCTTCAGCTCGTCCTCCCGGATCGGGTTGAACGCATCCCAGGCGAGCTGCTCCGGCTTCGGGCCGACGGGCTTCACGACCTCGGGGTCCTTCGGCGGGTCGGGATGCTCCCTCCACCGGTCCACCGTCTCCTTCGGCTTCGTCGCGTAGTAGTACACGACGCCGCCCAGCGCCACGACGGCGACGAACAGGACCGCCGCGATGGCGCGGTTCCGCCTCGCGCTCCTGACCGCGCCGTGGGCCTCGAGGTGGTACATGACCCGCACGCGCTCGAGGTCGTCCAGGAGCCCCTGCGCCGAGCGGTAGCGCTCGGCGGGCTTCTTCTTCATCAGCTTCGCGAGGATCGCGGCGATCTCCTCGGGGAGGTCCGGGACGATCTTCGGGAGCGGGACCGGCTCCTCCTGGACCTGCTTGAGGACGATCTCCTTGACGTTCTCGCCGCTGAAGGGGGTGCGGCCCCCGAGGACGAGGTAGAAGGTGGCCCCGAGGGAGTAGAGGTCCGCCCGGTGATCGACGTCCTTCCCCTGGGCCTGCTCCGGGGCGATGAAGTGCGGGGTCCCGAAGATCGCCCCGCCCTCCTCGGAGGTCTCCTCGGCCCTCTTGGCGAGGCCGAGGTCCCCGATCTTCACCGTCCCCTGGGAGGTGAGCATCAGGTTGTCGGGCTTGATGTCGCGGTGGACGATCCCCTTCTGCTCGGCGAAGATGAGGCCCCGCGCGGCGTCGGACATCATCTCGAGGGCGCGCTTCCAGGGGACCTTCCCCTCCTTGCTCACCACGTCCCCGACGCTCCCGTTCTCCATCAGCTCCATGGAGAAGTAGTAGATGTTGCGGTCCCTGCCGACGTCGAAGACCTGGACGAGGTTCGGGTGGTTGAGCTGGCCCGCGGCCTTCGCCTCGCGCACGAACCGCTCGACGAAGAGCGGGTCGCTCACGAGCTTCGAGGAGAGGACCTTCAGCGCCACGACGCGGCTGAGGGAGAGCTGCTCCGCCTTGTAGACGGTCCCCATCCCGCCGCGCCCGATGCGCTCGAGGATCCGGTACCCGCCGAGGGTCTTCCCGACGAGGCCCGCGGGGGTCTCCTCCTTCGCGTCCGAGAGGAACGAGAGGATGGTCTCGCCCACCTGGATCTTGTCCCCGATGTTCAGCGGGGCGGGCGCGGCCAGCTTCTCGTCGTTGAGGACCGTCCCGTTGAGGGAGTTGAGGTCCCGCACGACGAAGGTCCCGTTCTCGGAGCGGATCTCGAAGTGGTGGCGGGAGGAGAGGGCGTCGCGGATCCGCATCGACGCGTTGGGGTTCTCCCGGCCGAAGGTGTAGGTCTTGCCGGGCTCCACGACGAGGGTCTTGCCCTTGTCCGAGCCCCGCTCGACCACGATGAGCGGCATGGGCTAGGCCGTCCCCCCGGCCGCGTGGGCCCCGGCCCGGCCGAAGACCCGGGCGGGGAGCCCTTCGAAGATCGCCGACCCGATGCGCAGCAGCGTGGCGCCCTCCTCCACCGCCACCGGGTAGTCCGCGCTCATCCCCATGCCGAGGTCCGGGAGGTCCGCGGGGCCGCGGCGCAGCCCGTCCCGGAGTTCCCGCAGGAGGCGGAACGCGGGCCGCGCGTCCTCCGCGCGGAGGAAGGGCGCGGGGACGGCCATGAGGCCGGTCATCCGCAGCCCGGGCATCGCGCGGGCACGGTCCAGCGCCTCCGACGCCTCGGCCGGGAGGAAGCCGCCCTTCGTCGCCTCGCCGCTCACGTTCACCTGGAGAAGGCAGTCCAGCGCCCGCCCGCGGCCTCGCGCCGCCGCGTCGAGAGCCTCCATCACCTCGTGCCGGTCCACGGAGTGTACCCGGTGGAACATCTCCGCGACCCTCCGCGCCTTGTTGGTCTGGATGCGCCCCACCATGTGCCAGCGGAGGGGGAGTCCGGCCAGCGCCGCCTGCTTGGTCGCCGCCTCCTGCACCCGGTTCTCCCCGACGTCCTCCACCCCCAGCCCGGGGAGGAGGGCGATTGCCTCGGGCGCGACGGTCTTCGTGACCGCCACGATCCGCACGCCCGCCGGGTCGCGGCCGCACCGCGCCGCCGCTTCCCGCACCGCCCCGCGCACGGACTCGAGGTTGCGCGCGAGGACGGGGAGGAGGGACTCCGCGGAGGCTCCTTGGCTGCTCACGGAGGTCGCCCCCTCGCAGACGAAAGCCTCATCGTAGCACCGGGTTGCGGCCGTCACGGAGGAAAAGGAACCTCCCCTGCGGCGGCCGCGGCCCGCTCTCGAAAAGCGTTGACTGGGCTCCGGGGGACTCCTACGATACGGCCCTTCGATCAGGGGGCGTTGGCTCGGGCAAGGTCGTGCGTTCCGGACCCAGGAGGGAGGAGATGAAGACGGAAGCGATCTGCGCCATCCTCGCCGCGGGCCTCGTCCTCGCCGGGTGCCAGACGACGGCGGGCACGAAGCAGACCCGCGCCGAGTCGGTCCGCGGCGCCGTCGCCGCCGACCTGGGCCTGCGCGGCCGGTTCCTGGTGAACGACCTCGGGCAGGTCACGGCCACGCGCCTGCGCCCCGGTGCGGCGCGCCTCGCCGAGGAGTTCCTCCTGCTGGAGGACGTCCACCACCGCGTCCACAGCCTCGACCGCGGGAGCGTGCTATCGACCTGGGAATTCCAGGGCTTCGACGGGGAGATCCGCTTCCCGGCCACCTTCAACGCGTCCTCCCTGCTCCTCATGAGCGGCAACCGCCTCTTCCAGATCGACCGGCGCTACGGCCACATGCGGGGCGGGGCGATCTACTTCGACATGGCCCCCTCGGCCCCCTTCGTCGCCACGGAGGGGACCGCCTTCGTCCCCTCCTGGGGTGGGGGGACCGGGCAGAAGACGCTCCGGACGCTGAACCTCGTGACCGGCCTGGAGGGCTGGGGCTACCGGACCCCCGGCGACATCCGCGGCGCCATGGCGCTCGGGGGCGCCGTGCCCCGGCAGACGGTCTACTTCGCCACCGACGCGGGGGAGGTCTACGCGCTGCCCGCGACGGGCTCCGACTTCCAGGCCCCCGAGCCCCTCTGGACCACGCGGACCCACGGGGCCAACACGGCGGACCTGGTCCTCGACGGCGACAGCCTCTTCGTCGCGAGCCAGGACAACGGCCTCTACTGCCTCGACCGGATCACCGGCCGGGTGGCCTGGTGCACCTTCCTCAACGCCCCGCTCACCGAGGCCCCGGTGGTCACCGCGGGAGCCGTGTACCAGCGCAACGCGCTCGGCCTCCACTGCCTGGACCGCAGGACCGGGACCACCCGGTGGCGCCTGTCCGACCAGGCCCACTTCGTCGTGGAGCGGGAGGGCAAGGTCGTGGTCCAGGGGAGCGACGGGGCCCTCTGGCTCGTCCGGCCGGACGGGTCGGTGGCCGCGCGCGCGAACCCCGGCCGCTTCACCTACCCGGCCAACAGCCGGGACGGCACCCTCTACGCGGTGGCCAACGACGGCTACATCACGGCGCTGGAGGTGGGGGGGGAGTAGGGGGGGAGAAGGCAGCCGCCCCTTCCTCTCCACGGCCCCCTTCCTCTTGTCGGCGCGGAATCTTCCCCCCGGGGCTCTCCGGGGGGGGGATAATCCGCTTCGAGGAACCGAGGCTCCCCGCCGGACGCGGGGACGGCGCGGTCTTCCGGAGGTGACCATGGTCCTGCCTGCCCTGCCGCTGGCGTTCCTCCCGGGGGGGTCCGAGATGTGGATCATCCTCGTCCTGGCCCTCCTCTTCTTCGGCGCGAGCCGCCTCCCCGGCGTGGCCCGCTCTCTCGGGCAGTCGGTCAACGAGTTCAAGCGCGGCCTCAAGGACGAGCCGCCGCTCGACGCCAAGAACGAGCAGTCCCCGCCCTCGACCGCGGGGAAGAACTAGGCTCAGAGCCGCCTCTTCGACTCCCCCCCCGCGGCCCGCAGGGTGAGGGTGGCGTCCGACAGGACCGCGACCCACCCGTCGCCGAGGGGCACCTCCCGCGACCTCCCCGGTCCGGCCGCCAGCGCCGCCGCGAGCCGCTCCACCGCGGGACGCGGCGGCGCGGTGCGGTCCGCCCCCAGCGCCTCGAGCCCCGCCTCGAGGACCCGCCGGAGCGCCTCCTCCCCGAGCCCCCGCAGGGCCCGGCGGGGCAACGCGAATCGGCCGCGCGCGGAC
>CAZKTF010000048.1:0-18712 GCA_964555565.1 uncultured Planctomycetota bacterium
CCGCCCGCGCCCGCGCCGCGTGCGAACCCCGCCGCGCCCCCGGCCGGGGCCGCGACCCCGCCGGCGCGCATCCTCATCGTGGACGACGACGAGGCGATCCGGGGGCTGCTCCACGAGCACGTCCTCGCGCTGGGCCACGTCCCGCTCCAGGCGGAGAACGGCCTGTCGGGGCTGGCCCACGTCCGCCGCGACCCGCCGGACCTGGTGCTCCTCGACATGAACATGCCGGGCCTCGACGGGAAGGAGGTGCTCGCCCGGATGAGGAACGACCCGCGCCTCCGGGAGACGCCGGTGATCGTCATCTCGGGGATCGGCGAGTCCGGGGTGGCCGTCGAGTGCATCGCCGCGGGCGCCGAGGACTTCATCCCCAAGCCCTTCGACCCCAGGCTGCTCCGGGCCCGCATCGGCTCCAGTCTCGATCGGCGGCGGATGCGCCTCCAGGAGCAGGAGTTCCAGCGCCGGATCGAGGAATACAGCCTGGAGCTCGAGGACAGGGTGCGGGAGAAGACCCGCGACCTCCGGGAGGCGCACCGGCGGCTGTCGATCCTCGACGAGGCGAAGAACGACTTCCTGACGCTCATCTCCCACGAGCTGCGGACCCCCATGACGGGCCTGCTCGGGGCGAGCGAGATCCTCCTCGGGATGGCGCCCGGGGAGGCGGAGCGCCGGGAGTTCGAGGAGGTGTTCCGCCTGTCGCTCCGCCGGCTCATGCGCATCGTGGAGGACGCCCTCCTGCTCACCCGGGTGCGGACGTCCCCGGAGAGCGCCGCGCTCGCGATCCACCCGATCCGCCGGGTCCTGGAAGCCGCCGTCGAGGCGGCCCGGCCCTTCGCCGAGGCGCGCGGGGTGCGGCTCGCCCCGGTGCCGGCCACGGAGGCCCGCGTGCCCTGCGAGGAGGAGCTCCTCACCAGGGCCCTGGCCTCCCTCCTGGAGTGCGCCGTGAAGTTCTCCCGGCCGGGGACCGAGGTCGGGATCGCCTGCGGCGCGGCGGGGGACCACGTGGAGGTTCGCGTGAGCGCCGAGGGGGGGACCATCCCCGGCGAGGCCCTCCCCCGGTTCTTCGAGGTCCTCGCCATCCGCGACCCGATCACGCCGGGCGGGGACCTGGGTCTCGGGCCGCCGCTGGCCGCCCGCATCCTCCGGCTCTGCGGGGGGTCCGTCGCCGCCGCGAACCTCGGGGAGGAGGGCGTCGCCTTCACCGCGCGCCTCCCGGCCGCGCCGGTGGGGCCCGTGTCGTAGACTGACACCCATGGGGGACCCCAATTCGCCGGGCACGGCGACCCAGGACGTGGCGGGCCTCGTGGCCCGATCCCGGCGCGCCGTGGTGACGGTCGTCCCGGAGGACGCGGCCGGCCGGCCCATGACCCAGGGGGCCGGCTTCTTCATCGCCCCGGGGAAGGTCGTCGCCGCCCGCGAGGTCCTCGAGGGCGCCCGGGCCGTGCGGGTGCTCCTCTGGAACGGCGGGGTCCACGCCGTCGCCGGGACGCTGGCCGAGGACGCCGCAGCCGGCCTCGCCCTGCTCGGGATCGAGGGGCCCGCCCAGGGGTCCCCCCAGGGGCTCCCCCTGGCCACGCTCGGCCCGCGGGAGGGCGAGAGGGTCACGATCCTCGGCTCCGCGCTGGTCCCCGAGAAGTCCGTGGCGGAGGGGGAGATCCTCTCCGTCCGCGAGGTCCCGGCCCTGGGGACGGTCCTCCGCCTCTCGGCCACCGTCCCTCCCGGTTCCAGCGGGGCCCCGGTCCTCAGGCAGGACGGCGAGGTCGTCGCCGTCGCGCTCACCCGCACCACCGGCGGGCTGAAGGTCTCCTACGCCGTCCCGGTGGGCCGCGTCCGCGGGCTCCAGAACGCCGAGACCACCCCCCTCGGGCGTGCGGTGGCCCCGGCCGTCGCGGGCAGGGCCCTGGCCGCCCTCCGCGTCCAGTTCGAGGAGGACCCCGCGGCGGCGGCCGAGCAGTGGAAGGCCCTCGCCGCGGAGGTCCCCGGCGACCCCCTGGCCTGGACCGTCCTGGCGGAGTGCCTCGTCGAGGACGGGCGGTGGGACGAGGCCATCGAGGCCGCCCGCCGCGCGCTCGCCCTGGACGCGGACGAGGCCCGAGCCCACGCCGCCGTCGGCGAGGCGCTCCAGGGCCTGGAGCGGCTCCCCGAGGCGCTGGAGGCCTACCGCTCGGCGCTCCGGGTGCGCCCGGAGGACCCCGCCCTGCTCCTGCGCCTGGGGGTCACGCTCCACGCCCTCGGCCGGCGGGAGGAGGCGGCCGACGCCTACCGCCAGGCGCTCCGTCTCCGTCCCGGGGACGCCCAGACCCACAAGAACCTCGGGGTCGCCTGCTACCAGATGGGGCGGGGGGAGGAGTCGGTGGCCGCCCTGCGCGAGGCGGTCCGCCTCCGGCCCGACTTCGCGCGGGCGCACAACGACCTCGGGCTGGCCCTGTTCTCCCTCCGGCGGCTGCCCGAGGCCATCGAGGCCTGCAAGCAGGCGATCCGGATCCGGCCGGACTTCGCCCGGGCCCACAACAACCTCGGCGTCGCCTACTACCGCTCGGGCCGGATCCGCGAGGCCCTGGAGGCCTACGACCAGGCCATCCGCCTGCGGTCGGGCTTCGCCGCGGCCCACGCCAACCGGGGCGCGGCCCTGGCCAAGGCCGGCCGCTACCAGGAGGCCGTGGAGGCCGACCGTCGCGCCATCGGGATCGCCCCCGGGGACACGGACGCCTACGCGAACCTCGGGGTCGTCTACGAGAAGCTCGGCCGGGTGCGCGAGGCCATCGACGCCTTCGGGGAGGCCCTCCGGATCGACCCTTCCAATCCCCGGGCCCACCACTACCTCGGCGTGGCCCACTGCCAGGCCGGGGACAAGGCGGCGGCGCTGCGCGAGTACGAGACGCTGAAGGGCATCGACGCGGCCCGCGCCGGGCGGCTGTTCGAGCTCATCTACCGGTAGCGCGCCCACGACCGTTCCCCCCCCCACCGGGAGCAGCGAGGGGCGGACGGTCACCCCCGACCCGCCCTCGGGCGGTGGGGGTTCGTCTCGGGCCCCCGGGAGGGGGCCGCAGGCGCCGCAGCCTCCGTCTCCTACTTGTCCCGCGCCGGGGCCGGGCGTCCGGTCAGGAGCGCCTCCAGGCGGGAGAGGCGGGCCTCCGTCGCCGCGCGGGCGTCCGCCAGCTCCTTCCTGAGGGCCGCCACCTCGCGGTCGCGGGCGTCCAGCGCGGCCTGCTGCTCCTTGACCGCCTCCAGCAGGACGGCCGAGAAGTTGCCGTAGGCCACCGAGAGGGTCCCCTGCGAGTCCTCCTGCACCAGCTCCGGGAAGACCTCGCGGACCTCCTGCGCGAGGAGGCCGATCCGGGTCCCCGCGGGGCCCCGGTCCTCGTCCTTCATCCGGTAGGTCACCCCCCGGATCGCGGCGATCTTCCGCAGGACCCCCGCGAGCGGGGCCACGTCCTTCTTCAGCCGCCCGTCGGAGGCCTGCGTGAGGGTGCCCATGATGGTGAGGTCGCCGTTCTTGAGCAGAGTGAAGGCGTTCGAGCGAACGTTGGGATTGTCGCCGTTCCCGACGACGAGCACAGGGTCCGTGCTGACCACGGTAGTGGTGCTCCCCGCCACGAGGTTGTGCTGGCCGAGCACGAGCGACCCGTAGGACTGGGCAGTCGTGAAGAAACCCATGGCGGTGGAGTAGTCGCCGCTGGCGTCCGCGGTCCGCCCCATGGCGGTGGAAAACATGCCGCTGGCGATCGTGGTCTGCCCCATGGCGGTGGATTGGGCGCCGCTGGCGGTCGTGCCGAACCCCATGGCGGTGGAGTAGTTGCCGCTGGCAGTCGTGACGAACCCCATGGCGGTGGAGCCGCCGCCGCTGGCGATCGTGCCGAACCCCATGGCGGCGGAGTAGTCCCCCACGTTCGCATTGTCCCACGACGTTCCGTTCGCCACTCCCGCCCGGAACGCCGCCTTCCCGGGGTACCACATCATCCGGGTGCCCGCCCCCTCGGCGGGGATCGTCCCCGAGCCGAAGGTGCCCTGGAAGAGGGCCCCGCTGTCGATCTTCAGGTGAAGGCTCGGCCCCTCCGCGGCCCCGACGGCGGTCGTCAGGTCGTACTCCCCGCCCGGGATCCCGGAGGGGAGGCCCAGCACGAGGGTGGCCTTGCTCTTGAGGAGGGTGTCGATGGTCCCCGGGACCGGCGCGGCGTTGAAGTCCGTGAGGGTGAACCCGCTCAACTTCGTCAGGGACCTGCCCACGAGGGTCAGGATGGTCCGGTCCGTGGCGGCGTCCTTCCCCACGGTCGCCGAGTAGATCGCGGGCGCCGTCGCAGCCAGGATTCCCTCCACCCCTCCGAACAGGAACAGCCCCGCCGCGGCTGCCGCGACGATCCACCGACCCTGGATGTGCATGGTGCCCTCCGTCTCGCCCCCGTTGGCGAGGCGCGCATTCTACAGACCCCGGTCTCCAGGTCACCGGCCCTAGGGAAACCGTTCACCCCACCTGAACGGCTGCACGCGCCCCTGGGCGCCCCCCGCGGCAGGAGAGCGGGGGCACCGCGAAGACCGGGGAAGCGAGGCGGTCACCTCTCGTCCCCGTCCTCCCGCAGGGCCGCCGCCACCGACCGCCCGTCGGGGAACCGGCGGGCGGGGTCGGTGGCCAGGAGGCGCCGCACGACCCGCGCGAAGGACTCCGTGAGCCCCGGCCGCCGCGAGCGGGGGTCGGGGCTCGGGGTCCCCAGGGGGTCGCTCTCGTTCCAGGGGAGGGGGAAGGGCCCGCCGTAGGGCCGCTCCCCGGTGGCCATCTCGAAGAGCACGCAGCCCAGGGAGAACAGGTCCGCCCGCGAGTCCGCCTCGGCGCGGCCGGCGATCTCGGGCGCCATGTAGGCCGGGGTGCCCGCCACGGTGATGGCCTGGGGGCCCGCGGAGGGGAAGAGGATCCGGGCCAGCCCGAAGTCGGCGATCCGCGCCCGGCCGTCGGCGCCGAACAGGATGTTGGGAGGCTTGATGTCCCGGTGGAGCACCCCCCGCGCGTGGGCGTAGCCGAGGGCCTCCGCCACCTCGGCCCCGATCCGCCGGCACTCCTTCTCGGCCAGGCGCTTCTCCCGGGCGAGCCGCGTCTCGAGGGAGCCCCCGGGCGCGTACTCCATCACCAGGTAGAAGGAGTCCCCGTGGCGCTCGAAGGAGTAGAGGGAGAGGATCCCCGGCCCGTCGCGCAGGCGCGCCGCCAGCCGGGCCTCCCGCCGCACCCGCCGCAGCGCCGCCTCGTCCGCGGCCAGTTCGGGCTCGAGGACCTTGACGGCGACCTCCACGTCGAGCTCCGTGTCCCGGCAGTGGTACACGCGCCCCATCCCGCCCCGGCCGAGGAGGCGCACGACCTCGTAGCGCGCGGGGAGGCCGACGTGGGCCCTGAGGGGGGAGTCCCCGAGCGGTGCGCCGCAGGCCCCGCAGCGGCGGGAGCCCGAGGAGGAGGGGGCGGCGCAGCGGGGGCAGAGCGCGGGCATCCGGTGGGATCCTACGACAGGGAGAGGGGGGATCCCCCCCACCCCCCCCCTCTCCCCGCCCCCTCCACGGCCCGGGAGGGTGCAACTCCTCCAGCGCCCCCCTCCCCGGTGTGCAATGATTACGGGAGTCGCCGGATTCGAGACGCGGTCGGGTCGCTCCGGGCTGCGGCCGGGATGAACCACGGGGGGGGGCGGGTGGGATCCTTGAGCCGGGTGGTCGTCACCATCAACGGCAAGTTCGCGCAGGAGCTGGACGTCGATCGGGACCTCGTGGTCGGGCGTTCTCCCGGCTCCGACGTCCGGATCCCCCACGACGACGTCTCCTCGCGCCACGCGGTCCTGCGCCCCTCGGGGGTCGGCGTGGCGATCCGCGACCTGGGGTCCACCAACGGGACGTTCCTCGACGGCACCCGCCGCCTCGAGCCCGAGGAGGAGGTCTCCCTCCCCCCCGGCACGCGCGTCGTCATCGGGCCCGCCGTCCTCGAGGTGGCCGGGGGGGCGAGGGCGCGCTCGACCGACCCCGCCCACGGGTCGATCGGGTCCGGGACGATGGTCATCGGGGCGGGCGACGTGGGGAAGGAGCTCGTGGCCCTGGCCCGCTTCGAGGCGGCCCGCCCGCGCCTCCTGATCGCGGCCGGGCAGGAGCGCCTGACCGTCCCCCTCAAGGAGATGGAGATCCTCGTGGGCCGCGAGGAGGGCCAGGTCCGGATCCCCCACCAGTCGGTCTCCGGGAAGCAGGCCCGCCTCCTCTTCGACAACGGGCAGTTCGTGCTGCAGGACCTGGGGTCGCGCAACGGGACCTTCCTCGACGGGAACCCGCTGACGGTCCCGACCCCGATCCCGGCGGAGTGCGCGATCACCTTCGGCACGGTGGAGTGCCTCTTCGTCTCCACCCCGCCCGAGCAGGCGGGGGCCGATGAGTTCCGGGCGGAGACGCTCGTGCACCACGTGGTGCGGCTTGGCAAGGCCACGGAGCACCAGGGGAAGATGGTTCTCGAGGGACACGCCGAGGGGGGGAAGTCGCTGGGGGAGATCTTCGTCGAGAGGGGCATCCTCTCGCCCCGGGAGTGGTCGGAGATCTACCGCCAGCGCGCGATCATCGGGACCCTCGGACGCGGGACGGGGCGCCGGGGCATGCACCCGATCGTGTGGGTGGCGATCGGGGTGGGCGTGGCCGCGGTCGCGGCGGCGGCGTACCTGGCCCTGCGCTAGCCCGACCTATTCATGAGGGTGCGCGCGACGAAGATGGAAGGCAGGTCGCGGAAAGAGGTTCGGCAGGCGTGGAACGATAGGCAGGATGGACAGGCTGTTCCGCGAGCGACATCGCGCCGAGACCAAGGAGGGCCGCCGAAGACATACCCGATGAGGGTAGGCGAGGCGGAGCGCGGGAAGCGGCCGAAGGCCGCTCCCCGCGCGACCCGACGCAGGGATCGGCGCGAGGACGCCGCGGAACCGCGTGCCCTCATGAATAGGGCGGGCTAACAGGCGCGGCCCCGCGGCCGGGGCCCGGGGAGGAGGGACGCGTGGGGACGGCCCGGCGACGCGCCTGGATCCTCGCGGCGCTCCTCGTCCCCGCCGCCGCCCTCCTCACGGCCTCCCGCGGACGGGGCGAGGCGTACTCGGTGTTCCCCCACCGGCCGCACCTGCGCGCGGCCCTGGTCCTGGCCCTGGAGGCCCGCGCGAAGGGCGGCCCGCTCCCGCCGGGGCCGGGCGGCGTCGCGGACCGGGACTGCCGCTCCTGCCACGACTACGAGACCGGAGCCGGGCCGGAACCGCACCTGGCGACCGGGGACCGGGAGCGCGGCTGCCTCAAGTGCCACCTCGACCCGGGGAACCTCGTGGTGCGCGCCGGCCTCCCGCCGGCCGCTCCCGGCCGCCGCCCCTTCCCCCACCGCGAGCACCTCCGGGACCGGGAACTCACCTGCTTCTCCTGCCACCTGCCCGTGCGGGGGGGCGACTGGACCGGCCTCTCGCTCGAGTTCACGGTGCCGCCGCCCACCCTGGGCCGCCCCGCCGGCGCCGCCCCCGGCGCCGCCGCGGCGGAGGACCCGGGCTGCGCCCGGTGCCACGCGGAGCACCGGTTCTCGGGAGGGAGGGTCCGCCAGGTCGAGGCCGCGGGGGGCCAGAAGCGCTGCCAGGAGTGCCACCAGGGCACGGACCGGGTGCAGCCTCTCGCGCACCGCGCGGCGCCCGTCCCCGCGGACCCCGGGGCGCGGCCGTTCCTCCACCGGGACCACGGCGGGCCCTCGGCCGACTGCCGCCGGTGCCACGAGAAGGTCCTCGACAGCAACACGGCCTGGGACTACGACCCCGCCGTCGCCTCCGCCCGGTGCCAGGCGTGCCACGTCGCCGACGCGGCCGGGACCCCCCTCGTCCGCCCGGGGAGGCCGGACCGGCTGGACCCGAAGTGGTTCCAGGCGTTCTCCCACCGGGTCCACCTCGCGGCGAAAGGCGGGATGGACTGCGTCCACTGCCATTACCCCGAACGCCAGGACTCCTCCCGCTACCTCGACCCCGGCCGGGAGGGGGCCCCCGAGCCCCTTGGCCGCGGCGCGCTGCTCGCCTACGCGCGGTGCGTGCAGTGCCACGAGCACGAGAAGCAGGCCGTGGAGCGCCACGGGGTCGGGGCCTGGGCCTGCTTCCGGTGCCACGCGCCGCCCGGGGAGAAGGACGCGACGGCCGCGGGACTCCGCGCGCCCCTCCCCATGCGGACGGCGACGGTGACCCGGGAGGGGATCGGGACGATCGGCTTCGCCGCGCACCGCCACCCCGGGGTCACCACCTCGGGGAGGGCCCTCGCGGACCCGGGCCAGCCGGGCGGGAAGTCCTGCGCGGACTGCCACCGGGGAAAGCCCGAGGCCATGGCCTCCCGCCTCGCGGCCCGGCCCTTCCGCCATGAGCCCCACCTCGGGGCGGCGCCCGGTTCCGGGGACTGCCTCGTCTGCCACCCCTCGGCCTCCACCTCCTCGCGCAGCGCCACGCTCCGCCGCTTCGACCCCCTCCTGGACGCCGGCCCCCCGGGGGGTGCCGCGGGGGCCCGGGGCTGCCTCGATTGCCACGTGGGCGCGACGGCCGCGGACCTGGGGATCGTCCCGCGCGAGGGGATCCGGGTCCCCGAGTTCGACCACGCCGCCCACGTCGCGGGGGCCCGGCGGGACGCGGGGGCCGCCGCGAAGGCGCCCCGGCTCGAGTGCCTCCAGTGCCACGCGAAGGGAGGCGACGCGGGGTACGAGACCCCCGCGGACGTGAAGGACTGCCGGCGGTGCCACTCCCACGCGGTGGACGCCCCCGAGAAGCTCGCCCGGACCGGGGAGAGCCGTCCCGAAGGGGACGCGGCCCGGTGCGCCGCCTGCCACCGCGAGGGGGTCGATCGCAGGCTCGGCTGGATCCCCGACCCTCCCGCGGACCCCGTGGTCCGCCCCCACCTCCAGCTCGGGCGGGGGAAGCAGTTCCACGACCGCGGCGGCGGGTGCGCGGCCTGCCACGAGCGGGACGCGCTCGAGACGCCTCCCGGCGGCTGGAGGTACGCCCCGCGCGTGGAGGAGGCGCGCGTGGCCAGGAGCGTCCACCGCGACGAGCGGCACGCCGACCTGGAGAGGATCTCGCGGAAGGCCGCGGGGAACCCCGCCGAGAAGGAGCGCACCTGCACCGCGTGCCACGCCGACGTGCCGCCGAAGGACCCCGGGGGGATCCTCCGGTGAGCGCCCCCGCCCCGCTTCGCCGCGGCCGCTTCCCGGTGCGTTTCCTCGGCCGCCCGTGGGCCTGGGTGGCGCTCGCGGCCACCGCCCTCCCCGCGGCGGCGGCCTGGGCCCTGGTGGCGCTCCCGGCCCGCGGCCTCCCCGCGGCCGAGCGGTCCTGGTTCCTCTGGTCCGGGAACGTCCTCGTGGGGCTTTTCGCCGTCACCCTCCTCTTCAGCGCCCGGAAGTGGTCCATCAAGCTCCCCTTCTTCCGCGACTACGGGCGGGTGGCTCCGGCCCGCGTGGACGCCTGCTTCGCCGAGATCCAGCGGCTCAACGACCAGGTCCGGAGGGGCGCCTTCCCCGACGACGCCTCGGTGCTCCGGGCCGCCGGGGAGGTCCTCCGGCGCTTCGGCGTCGGCGGGGCCGTGCGTCCGGAGCTGCGGCCCGGCGCGGGGACCCCCCCGCGCGGCCTGGTCCACCTCCGCAAGCGCGAGCCCTTCGGACGCCTCGAGCCATGGCTCGAGGTGCACCTGGGGGTCGGGCTCGCAGCCTGCTTTGCGGTCCTCGCCCACGCCGACTTCGCCCTCCGGCACCCGGTCGGCTGGACTCTGCTGACCCTCTCCGCCCTGGTCCTCCTGACGGGGGTCGCGGGCGCCGTCCTGTTCCGCGTCCTCCCTCCCCGCCTCGCCGCCGCGGACCCCGGGATCCCGTTCGAGGAGGCGGGGGTGGCCCGCGAGGGCTACCTCGAGTGCATCCGCGGGATCCTCGCCCGGCTGGAGGAGCCGCTGCGCGCGAGGCTCGCCTGGGCGGCGGAGGAGGGCCCGCGCGCCTCCCCCGCGGAACTCCGCGCCCGGGCCGAGGAGGCCCTGGCCGCGCGGCAGGGGCTCCCCCCGGAGAAGGCGACCCTGGTGCGCGACATCGTCGTCATGGCGGGGACCCGCGACCACCTCCTCTGGAGCACCGCCCGCTCCCGCCGCCTGGACCTCTGGATGCGCCTCTGGCGGTGGGTCCACGTCCCCGTCTCCATCGCCCTCGTGGCCGCGCTCCTCCTCCACGTCTTCCTGGTCATCTGGTACTGACATGGCCAGGCTCCTTCCCTCCCGCGCCGGCGAAGGCCCCCCCCTGGACCTGGCGGCCCGTTCGTGCTCGGTCGGCCGCGGCGACGACAACGACCTCCGGCTCGAGGTGGCCGGGATCTCCCGCTACCACGCCCTCGTCCGCCGCACCGAGGGAGGCTGGGAGGTCCTCGACCAGGGGAGCACCAACGGGAGCTTCGTCAACGGGGAGCGCGTGGAGCGGGCCCCGCTCCGGCACGGGGACCGGGTCCGGTTCCACGAAACCGAGTTCCTCTTCGAGGACCTTCCCGTCGGGGCGTCCGCCGAAGCGCCGTCAGGCGCGAAGGCGGATCCCCCGGGTCTCGTGCCGGCCCGGGACAGCGGGGAGCACATCCCCTCCGCCCCGCCCTCGATCGCGCTCCCGCCCGGGGCGACTCCTCGGCCCGCCGAAGCGGAGGCGGGACCGAGCGGCACGCGCGCCCTCACGCCGGGCGAAGTCGCGGGGGTCATGGCCGCCCTCCTGTCCTCGGGCCGCTCGACCACGCGCCGCATCGACCCCGCCGAGATCGCGGCGGCGGCGGCCCTGCGCGTTCGGAGGGCCTCCACCTCCGGGGCGGACGCGCGGAGGAGCGCGCTCGGCGAGGCCGGCCCCTCGGGGACCCGCGACGTCTCCCCGGAGGCCGTCGCCGCCGCCCGGGCCGCCGCCGCCGGCTCCTCGGGGACACGCCGCCTCGTACCCGGGAACGAGATCGCGAAGCCGCCCGTGGGTCCCACCGGCACCCGCAAGATGACCCCCGCGGACGCCGGGGCTGCCCCGGCGAAGCCCGCCGAAGCCGCTGCGGCGAAGCCCGCCGCGGCGAAGGCGGGCCCGTCCGACTCCACGCTCCCCGGGTCCCCCGAGGCGATCCTCGGCCGCCACGCCCTGTTGAAGGAGGTCCCCCCCGCGCTCCACAAGTACCTCGCGGAGGAGAGCGAGTTCCGCGTGTACGCGCCGAAGGCCATCCTCTGCAGGCAGGGGGAGTACACGGCGGAGTTCTTCGTGCTCCTGTCGGGCCTCGTGGGGGTGTTCCGGGAGGACCCGGACGCGGGCCCCCGGTCGGTCACCTACCTCGCCACGATCGGCGCGGGGGGCTGGCTCGGCGAGATGGGTTGCATGTCCCACGCCGCCCGCAGCGCCACCTGCGTCGCCGAGAGCGACGTGGTCGTGCTCGCGGTCCCGCGGCACGCCTTCATGAAGGTCTACGGCGACGCGAAGGCCGCGAAGTTCAAGGAGATGATCGACCGGGTCTACCGCGAGCGCGCCCTCCAGAACCACCTCGCCGCGACCCCGCTGCTCCGCGGCCTCGACCGCGACGTGCTCGCGCGCGTGGGCAAGGCGGCGGAGCTCGTGGTCGCGGCCAAGGGCCAGGTGATCCTCGAGGAGGGCAAGCCGGGAGACGGGCTCTACCTCGTGCGCACCGGGCACGCGAAGCTGGTGCGCCGCTCGGGGGGGCAGGAGGAGATCCTCGCCTGGTACTGCGAGAACTCCTCCTTCGGCAAGGAGACCCTCCTGGGGGACGCCCCCCGCGAGGCCAGCGTGATCGCCGTGGACCGGATGGACCTGGTGCGGCTCCCCGCGGTCGCCTTCCGGAAGATGGCGGAGGAGTCCCCCCAGCTCCGGGAGGCGATCCAGGAGCGCACCCAGCAGCTCCGGGGGGAGGGGTTCGCCTCGGGGGCGGAGGCCGAGTCCGTCCGGCGGGCGCGGGAGATCGGCGCCGGACACGAGGTGATCAAGGCCGGGGACGCGCTCGTCATCGACATGAGCAAGTGCACCCGGTGCAACATGTGCGTGGAGGGCTGCATCGAGGCCCACGAGGACCGGATCCCCCGGATCGGCAAGCGCGGGATCCGCTACGGGGACCTGCTCCTCACTTCCTCCTGCTACAACTGCAAGGTCCCCGACTGCATGCTGGCCTGCAAGTTCGGGGCGATCCGGCGGGACCGCAGCGGCCAGGTCACCATCGACGACGACGCCTGCACGGGCTGCTCCCTCTGCGAACCCGCCTGCCCCTACGGGACCATCCACATGCAGTCCCTGGTGGAAGAGACCGGGATCCGGACGCTCGCGGCCGTGGGGCCGGTGCGCCGGCTCCTCTCGCACCTCCCCCTCCTGGGCTCCCTCGTCCGCGCCCCGGGAGCCGCCTCCGCCGCCGGGGGCGGCACCGCCGTGGCTCCTCCTCCTCCCGGGGCGAAGTCCGCCGTAGCAGGCGCGAGGGCGCCTGCGGAGGCGGGCGCGAAGGCGCCTGCGGAGGCGGGCGCGAAGGCGGGAGAGCGGAAGAAGCTACGGCTGGCCGTCAAGTGCGACCTCTGCGCCGGGAGGTCCGACATGGCGTGCATCGCGAGCTGCCCCTGCGGGGCCATCGAGCGCGTGGACCCCGCGCGGCTCCTCGGGGCGTAGACCCGTGGCGCGGTTCGTCCTGAAGTTCCACCTGCGGGGGCGCCCCAACCGCAACCGCCCCGACCGGACGGCGGAGAAGCCCCGCGTCGTCCTCGGCTCCCGCCCCCTGGCCAACGCCTACGTGAACGACCGCCTCGTGGCGCCCGAGGCCGTGGCCTTCTCCTATGACGGGGCGCGGCTCACGCTCGAGGTCCTCGACGGGTTCGCCGGCGTCTTCCTGGACGGGCGGCCGGTGGACGGCCTGGGTCCGCTCCCCGAGGGGGCCGCGGTCCAGGTCGGGCACGCCCTCGTGGAGGCGACGACGGACGCGGCGAAGGGGACCTGCACCCTGCTCGTGCACGAGGAGTACCTGCCGAACACGGTCGAGTGGTTCGTCCGGCAGGAGAAGGTGGAGCCGGCCTTCGCGCTGGAGGCCTCGGGTCCCCAGGAGCACCGCTGGGGCGCCTCGCCGGTGCTGCGCCGCGCGAACCTCGGGGCGGCGGCGGCGGGCGTCCTCCTCCTCGGGTCCTTCCTCGCCCTCTACGACACGGACGCCCTCTCCCGCGGAGCGCTCGCGGCTCCCCACCGGCCCGGGGCGGGGAAGGACGCGCCGAAGGGCTGCGCCGCCTGCCACTCGCCGGGGAGCAGCGACTACGCGCCGCGGTGCGCGGCCTGCCACCCCGGCTTCGACAGCCCCGCGTTCCACCCCTACCGGCGCGTGGCCGACACCGGCTGCGAGGCGTGCCACGCGGAGCACCGCGGCGCGGAGCCGGGAGGCCTCCTCCCCGAGGTCCCGCTCGCGAAGGACGCGCCCTGGCCCGGCCTCTGCGCGCGCTGCCACGAGCCCCTCCCGCAGCCCCCGGGTCGCCCCTCCCGCGACCGCGCGGGCGCGCCCGTGGAGCGGCCGCTCCTCGTGGACGGCTTCTCCCACCGCGACCACAGGGACCCGGCCCGCCCGCGGCACGGGGGGGCCCTCCCCTTCGCGGCGAAGGAGGGGGCCCGCGTGCCCGTGGCCTGCGCGGAGTGCCACCGGCCGGACGGGGGCGCCACCGCCCCCCGCGCCCGGGCCGACTTCGCGACGGTCACCTACGCGCGCTGCCTCGACTGCCACCCGGACTGGAGGGTCCCGGTCCACGGCCGGGACGAGGGCGGGAAGGGCTGTCTCCTCTGCCACGAGAAGCCCGCCGCCGCCGACGGGGCGATCCCCGCGGCGATCCGGAAGGCGGTCCTCCCCGACACCGGATCGACCTGGCTCCTCCCGCAGCACCCGCACAGCTTCGGGGGGAAGGACTGCGCCGGCTGCCACGCCGTCGAGGGGGACCGGGCCGCGCGCGTCTGGGGCGGGGCCCCGAGGATCGAGCGCGTCTTCCGCCACGACCACCACCTCCGGACCGTGGCCCCGCTCCCCGGGACCGAGCTCGACTTCTCGGGACAGTGCCTGGAGTGCCACCGGACCCTCGCCGGCTCCGACACCCTCGCGGGGACTCCCCTCGTCGATACCTCCGGCTGCTCTGCCTGCCACGGCGGAGGGGTCCCCGAACCGGTCCCCGCCCCGGCGGGCCGCACGCGGGCGGTCAACGACGTGTTCCACCGGGTCCACACCGTGGACTTCTCCGGGGGCCCCGGCGCGCCCGGGCCCGCGGGGGCCTTCGTGCGCCGCGAGCAGCTGCGCAAGGGCTGCCTCTCCTGCCACGTCCCCGCCGCCGGCGACGGGCGGATGGGGCTCGCGCCCGAGGCGGAGGACTGCAAGGCCTGCCACACCCGCCACGAGAACCTCGGCCAGGGGAAGTGCGCGCTCTGCCACCTCGACCGGGCCCACCCCGGGAACCTCGGCCGGGACGGGGCGGTCGCGGCCTACCGGTTCAACGAGGAGGGGATCTTCGACCGGGCCAAGGCCGGCACGAAGCGCGAGGTCCCCCTCAAGCGGTTCGACCACCGGAGCCGCGGCCACGCGGGCCAGGAATGCGCCGCCTGCCACGACCCCGCGAAGGTGGACGCGGCCGCGAGCGTGAAGGCCGTCCCCCTCCCGCCCGCGGACGCCCCCGCCTGCCTCGAGTGCCACGGGCGGACGCGGTTCCACAGGTAGACCTGCCGGGGGTCAGTGGACACCTCCGACCCTATCCCCGCCGGTCTCCTCGGGGGCCGGCTCCGAGCGCTCCAGGGGCAGGAGGAGCGCGTAGAACGGGAGCCCCGCGAGGAAACCGAGGCCGAGGCTCAGGTAACCGATCCCCGTGGGGACGATCCCCTGCCGGGTCTCCTGCAGCGGGAAGTCCCCCGTCACGGCCCACTCGATCAGGATGAGCGGGGAGCATGCCACGAGCCCCCCGATCAGGACCGGCTGGAAGACGATCTGCGCGGGAACCGAGTGCCACGGGTGGGAGAAATCGAAGAGCACGTCCTCCGGGAAGGACTTCCCTTCGCCGTAGGAGCCGGCCACGCATCCCGGGGTTGCCAGCGCCGCGAGCAGGAGCGCCGGCGCAAGCCGCCCTCCCCACCCGGCCGGCCCCGGGGCCCTCACTTCTCCTCCGCCCTCCGGTGGTCGAGCGGCTGCGCGCGCGGGACGTCGGAGACGCGGAAGAGCTGCCCGTCGCGGACGTACAGCGCGCGCTGCTCCGGGAGCGTGAGCGGACGGGCGCCGATCCGGCCGAACACCGCGAGCTGGTTGCCGGACTCGTCCGCGGCGCGGTCGCGGTCGAGGGCCTCGCTCACGGCGAGGGCGGGGCCGGGGGTCGGGAAGGTGGCGACGAGCACGGGGGCCGGCCGGGGGCTGAACCCGGCGTAGCCGGGGACCGCCTCCGGCGAGGTGAGCTGGACCACGCGGAGGCCGTTCCTCCCGTCGGCGACGTAGGCGAAGGAGGAGGCGTTCGTCATGGCCACGCGCGCCATGCGGACGTCGTCCATCTTCCCGCCCGCGTCGAACAGCATGTCGAGGCGCGGCCGCTCGGGGTCCTCGACGTCCACGAGGGCGAGCCCCTTCTTCCCCGCCGCCACGTAGGCGAAGGTGCGGACGACGTAGACGTCGTGGCAGGGGCCGAGCGCCAACGTCGCCCCGGGCACCAGCGCGGCCCTCTCCGGGAAGGTGACGTCGAGGACCTTCAGGCCCTCGGAGTCGGTGACGAAGGCGTAGCGGAACTGGACCTGCACCGAGGTCACGCCCTTGAGGAGGTCCCTGCCGATCACCTTCGCCAGCCGCGGCGAGGGGCTGGCGAGCGTGACGCCGGTGAGGTCGAGCACGGCCAGGCCCGCGTCGCACCCCACGTAGGCCGTGTTCCCCGCCACCGTGACGGTGGAGGCCCCGGCCAGGACCCCGTCCGGGTTGAACACGAAGTCCTTCTTCATGAAGTTGTTCGCGGGGTCCCCGTCGAGGAGGGTCGCGGCCACCGTCATCACGAGCCCCTCCCTCCGGTCCGCCACGTAGAGGAAGGCGTAGAGCGGGTGGATCCCCTGCTCGCGGTTCTCGGGCCGGCGCGGGCGCGTGGGGTCCACGGCCAGGGTCGCGGGGCTCGCCACCGCCGCCGCCTCCCGGGTCTTCACGTAGAGGCGCTGCCCGAGCGGGGAGACCGGCGCCGTCACGATCGGCTCGCTGAAGCCCTTGTTGTCCACGTTGGCCACGTCGTAGACGACCAGCCCGCCGCGCCCCTCGGCGGCGTAGAGGTACTCCCCCCGGAGCTGGACCGAGCGGGTGTCGGCGCCGTCGTGGTGGTGGGCCTCGCGGAGGACGCGCCCGTCCCTCTCGACGAACTCCCGGTACCGCCCCGGGAAGGCGTCGCGGTGGAGCGTGCTCCCGAGCACCGCCTGGGGCTCGTCCCGCTCGGTTACGGCCACCGCGAACAGGCCCTCCGTCCCGCAGGCCACCCAGCACCAGCGCCCCATGAAGTTGGCCGCGTTCGTCCCCTGGAGGACCAGCGTGGCCATGAGCGCGTTGTTGTCGTTCTTCCCGGAGAGGTGGCAGTCGGTGCACCCCTTGGTCTCGCGCGAGCGGACGGTGTGCGGGACGTAGGTCGAGAAGGCCTGCCCGCTGAACCCCTCGGCGCTCACCGTCTGCTGCTGGGAGTAGAGCCACTCCCGGTTCTGGTTCTGGGACCCCACGACGACGGCGCAGGCGCTGCGCGCGGGGCTCACCTTGTTCCCGGTCACGTCCCCGTCCACCGCGAGCATGTAGGCGTCGTCCCTGAGGACCTGGAAGTTGTAGGAGGTCCAGTTGCGCGAGGTCCCCCCCTCGAAGTGCCGGATCTCCATGCGGTTGTTGGCCTCCATCGGGAGGTGGCAGCCGAAGCAGGAGGTGGTCCAGGAGGTGTGGCAGGAGACGCAGGCCATCTTCTCGTCCCTGTGCGCCAGCGCGGCGTGGTCCGCCGGCAGCGTCCCCCAGGTCGTCCCGTCCCGCTGGACCGTCTTCGCCCACCGCGCGCGCGGGTTGTAGACCGGCCGCGGCTCGCGGCCCGCGGCCTCGTAGCGGCGCTCCGCCATGGCCGGATCCACGGCGTCGGCCACCTGGGGCACGGGCCACGCCGTGTCCGCCGTCACCTGGGAACGCTGGTAGAGCATCCCGCCCCGCGCGAAGAACCGCGGGCCGAACGGCGTGCGGGACTTCCGGAGGTCGGTCCCGCCGGCGGGGCCCGAGGTGACCAGGCTCGCGCGCCCCTTCAGGCTCCCGTGGCAGTCCACGCAGGTGATCTCGGTGGCGGCGCGCGGCTCCCCGTAGAGCTTCCCGTCCCCGTGCACGTCCTGCGTGAAGTGGCAGTCCACGCAGTGCATCCCCCGCTCGAGGTGGATGTCCTTGAGGTGGACCGCCTTCTTCCACTTCTCCGGGTCCTCCGGCTTCACCTGCTGCCCCTCGGCGTCGAGGAGGTTCCCCCTCCGGTCCCGCTTGAACACCTTGCGGTAGAGCCAGCCGTGCCCGTGGTAGTCGGAGAGCTGGACGTGCTTCAGCTCCGGGTTGCGCGCGGAGACCTCGGCCAGGACCTCCGGGTCGGACCAGGTCCCCCGCACCGCCGCCCCCTCCGGGTTGCGCGTCCGCACCTCGTGCGCGTCCTCCTGCGTGGGCTCCCCCGCCCCGGCGTAGAGGACGTCCCCGTCCGACTCGTTGTCCCACCAGAGGTCCCCGTAGTAGGAGGCGACCATGTTCGTCCCGGGGTGCATGTGGCAGACCATGCACTGGCTGCTCGGGATGGAGCGGGTGAGCTGGTGGCGCACCGGGTGCCCGCTCTCCCCCTTCGGGATGGTCGGGTCGCCCCCTGCGTAGCGGCCGCGGTTCCCGAAGGCCGCGTAGGGGCCGGAGTGCTCCGGGTCGCGGTCGTTGGCGTAGACCATGTGGCAGGCGGTGCAGCCGCTGTGGCGGTAGTCGCCGGGGTGGTCGTTGGTCCCGGGCATCCAGAGGACGGGGTCGAGGAGCCGCGTCTTCTGGAGGCCGAGCCACACCGGGTCGGTCCTGAGCGAGGTCCCGAGCCCGCGCTGCGACAGCCGCCGGGCGGGGAGCCCCGACTCCTCCTCCCGGTCCGGGTTCCCGATCTCGAGCGGGCGGCGCCCCCCGCGCTCGAAGGTGCGCAGCAGGTTCCCCATCTGGGTCACGTTGTACCGGGGGAGCGGGTCGAGGTAGGCGAGCACTCCCTTCCGCGCCACCTCCTCCGCCGTCGGGGGCGGGACGGTCTGGAGCCGGAGCGGGTTGCCGTCCCGATCGTAGGCCTCCCCGAAGTGCGGGCGCTTGAGCGGGAAGGAGCCGTTGTTGTACAGCGCCGCGCCCCAGAGCATCGCCCCGTGGGCCATCATGCTCCGCCGGGTGTGGTGGGTCTCGGTCCGGTGGCAGGTGCCGCAGGTCTCCCCGGCGACGCGGAGGTCGCCCGGGTTCACGAAGCGCACGTACTCCGCGCGGAGGCGCAGCCACTCCGCGCTCTGTGAGGCCGGGACCACGGCGCTCCCGTCCCGGGCAGGGTCGCCCGAGAGGACGTGCGCCTTCGCCTTCGCCGCCGCCGTCGCGTCCCCCCCGTGGCAGTCCGTGCAGCCGAGGTGGACGGTCCGCGTCTCGTGGTCCCGCTCGATCCCCTGGTGGCAGGCGAGGCACCCGCGGCTCTTGGCGAGGGACTCCTCCGGGCCCTG
>CAZKTF010000049.1:0-18710 GCA_964555565.1 uncultured Planctomycetota bacterium
TCCCCGCCATGAGCCGGCTCATCGTGGGCAGGAGGAAGGCCGCCGTCTTCCCGCTCCCGGTCTCCGCGGAGCCCACGACGTCCCGCCCGGCCAGGATGGGCGGGATGGCCCGCTCCTGGATCGGCGTCGGGGATTCGAATCCGAGTCGCCGCAGCGTGTCCGTGAGGGGTGGTCCGAGGCCGAGCGCGTGGAAGGGCATGCGGGGGTCCGATGTTAGGCGCCGTGCCGGAATAACCGCCGGATTCGGCCGGCCGGGGCGGCCCGGGGCGGCCCGTGCCGCCTACCGGGAGGGGCCCCCGGGCGTCGCCGGCCCCTTCGGCGCCCGGTCGTTCCCCTCCGGGAACCGGAAGGCGACCGGGGAGAAGGCACGGCCCTTCACCGTGATGGCCGTGAGCGAGGCCTCGAAGCGGTCCGCTCCCCGGAGCTCCTTGCTGCGGCCCCGGAACTCTGACGTGTTGCCGACGGTCTCCCCGGTCAGCCTGCGGGCGACCGCCGCCAGCTCGAACGTGAACGCCTGCCCGCCCGCCCGCCCCGAGAACGCGAGGGAGGGCTGCGCGACGGGAACGGGCTTCTCCGCCTCGCCGTCGAGGACGTAGGCCGTGACCTCCCCGGTGGCCCGGTCGAGGACGAGCTCCACGTGCGCGAACTCCTCGCCGAGCTCGATGAGCGTGCCCCCGTGGGGGGCCGCGTGCTCGTGCCCGGAGGGGGCGCCGGCGACCGCGGGTCCGGGGGCCCCCGCGGGCTCCTCCTTCCCGCAGCCGGCCGTCCACGCCCCGAGGGCCGCGAGGAGGCTCGCCGCGATCACCGGCCGGGACAGGGCCACGGCTGCCTCCGATCAGGAGAGGGGGACCAGGTTCTCCGCCACGTCGGTCGCGTACGCCTTGAAGGCGGGGAGGAGACCCGCGAAGGCCCCGAGGACGACCATCCCGATCGGCGTGAGCAGGAGCGCGGGATGGAACCGGAAGACCTCCAGGACGACGCCGGTCTGCGCCCGGACGACGACGGACGCCGCGCCGAGCAGGACGGCGTAGAAGGCGAAGCCCAGCAGGCTGCCCAGCGCGGCGATGGTCGTGGACTCGAGCACGATGACGGCGAAGATCGCCCGGCGCCCGGCCCCGAGGGCGCGCAGGATGGCGAACTCGCGGCGCCGCTCGTTCATCGTGTTGTAGATCGAGGCGAGGATCGAACCGGCCGCCACGACGACGACGATGCAGGCCACCATCTGGAGGATGCGGTTCACCCACCCGAGCTTCTCGAAGAGCTCCGCCATGACGCGCGCGATGGGCCACGCGAGGGTGGCCACCCTCCCCTGCTGGTTGACGGTCTGCGCCAGGGACAGCCCCGCGGTCGGGCTCTTGAACTTGAGCATCACCGCGCTCACTTCCTTCGCCGCGTCGGGGATCGCCTCCCCTTCCCGGGGGAGGTACTCCTCCCCGGTCCCCCGCAGGACGTGGCCCGTGAGCCGGAAGACCCCTTCGATGGGGATCCAGATCACGCGGTCGGAGGGGGAGTTCACGGGCTCCAGGACGCCGACGACGACGTACTCCTCCGGATGGCGCTTCTTCAGGTCGAACTCGAGACCGTGGTACGCGTTGAAGGTGGAACCCACCACCAGGCCCGTGCGCTCGGAGACCGTGTTCCCGATGACCGCCTCGCGCCGCGCCGCGTCGAAGAACCGCCCCCCCGGCTGCGCCTGGAACCTCCGCCCGGCCCGGTACTCGAACCGCGTGAACATCTCCTCCGTCGTCCCCACGATGCGGTAGCCGTGGTAGTTGTCCCCCACCGCGTAGGGGATGGCGAGCTCGACCCGCGGGTCCGCACGGATCTCCACGTAGGCCTCCCAGGGGAGGTTTCCCGGGGAGGTCTCCAGGTGGAAGACCGTGTTCATGACGAGCTGGAGCTGGCTCCCGCGCGCCCCGAGGACGGCGTCGAAGCCCACGGGCCCGCCCGTGAAGGCGTCGTAGGTCTGCGCGCTGACGGCGAACACCGCCATCACGAGGCCGATCCCGAGCGCCACGGAGCCCACCGTGACGGCGGTCGAGAGCGCGTGCTGGCGCAGGCTCCGCCGGACGATCATGAGGAGGTCCGCCAGGCGCGCGATCACGGCCGGCCTCCCCCCCCGCCCGGCGCCGGCCTCTTCGGCCCCCGCGCCGCCCGGTTGATGTCCTCGAGGCGGAGCACGGTCTCGAACTGCCCGAGGACCTCGCGGTCGTGGCTCACGAGGAGGAGCGCCGCCCCGTGGTCGCGGCAGGCCCCGCGGATGAGCGCGAGCGCGTCGGCGGCCGAGGACGCGTCGAGGTTCCCCGTGGGCTCGTCGGCGAGCACGAGCCGGGGCCGGTTGGCGAGCGCCCGGGCCAGGGCGACCCGCTGCTGCTGCCCGACGGAGAGCTGCCCCGGGCGGAACCGGAGCCGCTCCCCCAGGCCGAGTTCCCGGAGCAGCCCCTCGGCCACCGCGAGGTCGCGGCCGGGCCCGAACATCATCCCCAGGAGCACGTTCTCCAGAGCCGTGTAGCCCTGGAGGAGGTTGAAGGTCTGGAAGACGTAGCCGACGTGGCGGGCGCGGAACGCGTCCCGCGCCGCCTCCGGGAGCGCCGCCAGGTCCAGGCCGGCGATGCGCACCGCCCCGGCGTCCGGCCGGAGGATCCCGGCGATCACGTGGAGCAGGGTCGTCTTGCCCGACCCGCTCCGGCCCTCGAGCGCGACCTGCGCCCCCTCCTCGAGGAGCATCTCCGGGATGTCCAGCACGGCGTGCTCCTCCCCGTCCGGGGAGCGGAACGACTTCCTGAGATCGCGGACTTCGAGCAGGGCCATGAGGGGACTCCGGCGCGATGCGGCGACGGCCGCGGCGGGGATCAGGGACGCAAGGTCCGCCCCGGGCGCGGCGGACCGCGGCGCGCCGGCGGGCGGGGGACGGCCCGGGGGGATCGCGGTCGAGGCGGGCCGAACCGCGGTCCCGACCGCATCGGTCCATTCTACGGACGGGGACGCGGCGACGGGCAACGAAGTCATCCCCCGGGTCCCCGCGGACCACGGCCGGTCGTGCGCGGCGCCGTTCATGGGGCGTTCACCCGGCCGCCCGTACACTCCCGCATGCGCCCGTCGTCCGGGGCAGAGGGAGGCCCTCCGCGATGAGAGAGTCCTCGAGGCTCGCCCCCGCGCTCGCCCTCGCCGCGGCGGTCGCCGCGGCCGTCGCCTACGTCACGGCGCGCGCCGTGGCCCCCGGGACGGGGGACGGGGACCGCGGGCCCGGGGAAGCGCTCGTCGCCCGCGTCGAGAGGCTGGAGCGGGCCCTGGAAGGGCTCGGCACGGCGCGGGGCCGGGACGAACTCGCGCTCCTCGGCCGCATCGAGGCCCTCGAGGCGCGCCTCGCCGGGGCCCCCGGCGTACCCTCCGGCCCGGGAGCCGCGGGCGCGGGGAAGACGGACCCGGACCGCCCCGAGGCCGTCGCGGCGGGAGCCGACGAGAAGCTCCGCCAGGAAGTCGCCGTCGGCCTGACCACCGAGCCGGCCTCGAGCGATCACCGGGCGGCGCTCCGGCGCCTCGCCGAACACCTGGTGAAGAGCGCCGGGCCGCCCCTGTCCGAGAAGGAGTTTGCCTGGGCTGCGGGGCTCCTCGATCGGGAGGCCCGCCGCGGGCGGATCACGCCCCAGGAGGCCGCCGAACTGGCCCCGATGCTGGCCGCGCTCCCGGTCGGCCACGCGGCGCGTCCCGCGATCGCGAAGGCCGTGGCGATCGGATGGGGTCGGGACGAGCGCCTCGGCGGGTTCCTCGCGCAGTTCGCCGCCAACGCGGAGCCCTCGCTGCACCAGGGCATCCTCGCGGTCCTCGACGACGAGCACCCCGGCCCCGCCTTCAGCGAGTACGTGATCCGCCTCGTCCGCGAAGAGCGGGATCCGGCGGTCCTCGCGGTCGCCCTGGGCCTCGACCGCATCGAGGCCGCGGCGACCGCGGCGGTCGCCCCGCGCCTCGTGCAGGCGATCGAGGCGCGCGTCCTCGACGGCACCCTGGACGCGGCCACCCGGGCCCGGGCCGGCCTGGCCATCGCCGTGGCGTGCCTGCGCGCGCCCGAGACGGGAGTGGCGACGCTGCGCCGGCTGGCCGACGCGGAGACGGACGCCCGGATCGCGGAGAAGTACCGCCAGGCGGCCGCCGCGCTCCAGGAGGGCGACGCGACGCTCAAGTCCCTCGAGCGCATCTTCCAGTAGGACCGAGGTGCCGCGGGGCGGAGACGAGAACGGCGGGCCCCGCGAAGGGACCCGCCGTCGTGACCCGGCCATCGGCGGTTGCGACGCCGCCGACGGTGCGACTCCGGACTACCTGTTCGGGGGGAACGTCCGGGCGGCGGGAGTCCCCGTCCCCTGGGCGGCCTTGCGCGGCGCGGCGGCCGTGGCGGCGACGCCGGGCGCACCGAGCGCCTTGCCCCCGGCCTTCGACTTGACCTTGTGCGTCACCGCGGCTCCGGCGATGTCCCTCTGCAGGAGGCTCAGGGCCTGGAGGCAGTCCTCCTTGCGACCGTAGCCCTCGCTCGACTTCGCGACGACCTGGTCGTTGGACGCCTTGAACCTCCAGCGGAACTGCTCGTGCTTGTCGGTATAGACCGTGAACTTCGCCATGTACGTCCCTCCTCGTCACTTCGGCGGCTCGGAAGATGCGCCCCGGACGCAGGAGGCCGCCGAGATACGAACGGGGACGATGGGCCAGGACCGGAGCCGCCGCCCCTGACCCCAAGACACATACACTCTACCCCTTCGGGGGCCGATCCCCCCCTTCTTCGCCCCTACTCGCGGACCCCGGTCCGGCGGGCCGGGGGGGCGGGAGGAAGCCTACGACAGCGCGTGGATCCCCGGCGTGGATCCGGGCGTACCCCCCCCTCCCCGCGCGGCCCCCGGGGGTACCGCGGACGCCGGGTTCCCGTCCCCCGGGATTCGGCGCTACGCTCTGTTCCTCCAGCGAAGGAGGCCGCGATGGCGACGCCCTACTCGATCCGCACCGACGTGCTGCACGGGCCGCGGGAGGTCGTGGACGTGGGCGCCCTCGCGGGCTCCCGGCCCGACAACTGGTGGAACCAGACCCTCTGCCGCGTGAACGAGAGCGTGGTGCGCCTGGGGGTCTTCGAGGGGGAGTTCCACTGGCACAGGCACGACCGGGAGGACGAGTTCTTCTACGTGGTCGAGGGGCGGCTCTTCGTGGACCTCGAGGACTCGACCGCCGTACTCGGCCCGCGGCAGGGCTTCGTCGTCCCGAAGGGCGCCCTCCACCGCACGCGGGCCCCCGCCCGGACGATCGTCCTCATGGTCGAGGCGGCCACGGTCACGCCGACGGGAGACTGACCCCGCGGGGGGCGCCGGAAGTCGGGCGGGCATCCGCCCCGCTCCGCGATGTATGCTCCTCCCTCGGCCGCGGGCGCCGGAGGACCGGGAACGGAGGACTCGATGCCTGACCGCAGACCCGGGAGGGCTCGCCCCGGGGGCGCGCCCCTCGCCGCCGTCGCGTTCCCGTCCTTCCTGCTCGTCCTCGCCGCCGCCGCCGCGCCGGCGGGGTCGAGGGGCCCCGTCCTGGTCAGCGTGGACGTCGATGGCAACGACGGCAACGGCAACTCCTACCTGGGCGCGGTGACGCCGAACGGGAGGTTCGTCGCGTTCCACGGTAACGCGGACGACCTCGTTCCCGGCGATGGGAACGACACCCACGACGTCTTCGTGCGGGACCTTCGGGCCGGGACCACGAGCCGCGTCTCGGTCGCGACGGACGGGACCGAGGGGAACGGCGTCTCGTCCAGTCCCTCCCTCTCCGCCAACGGGCGCTTCGTGGTGTTCCAGTCCAGCGCGTCGAACCTCGTCTCTCCCGACGCGAACGGCAGCGTCCGCGACATCCTCATGCACGACCGGAAGACCGGGGAAACGACGCGGGTCTCCGATGCGACCGACGGCACCCAGGGCTCGGGGAGCTCCTACGTATCCGGGGCGTCGATCTCGGCGAACGGCCGCTGGGTCACCTTCTCGTCCATCTCCCCGGAGCTCCAGGGGGACGGCGGGAACACCGCGTACCAGGTGTTCGTCCACGACCGGAAGACCGGGGAGACGCGGCGCGTGTCGGGGTCCCCCGCCGGGGGCCCGGCCGACGCGGACTGCGAGACCCCGTCCCTCTCCTCCAGCGGCCGGTCCGCCGTGTTCTACTCCGCGGCCGGGAACCTCGGCGCCGACCCCGGGAACGGCTCGTCGCAGGTCTTCCTGCACGACCTGCGCACCGGCACGACGATCCGCGTCTCGGAGGACACCGCGGGGAACCCGGGGATCGGCGAGTCCGTCGATCCGGTCGTGACCCCGAACGGGCGGCTCGTCGCGTTCCAGTCCGACGCGGGCAACCTCCTCGTCGGGGACACGAACGGCGTCGCGGACGTGTTCGTCCGCGACCTCCGCACGGGCGAGACCCGGAGGGTTTCCGTCACCTCGGACGGCGCCGAGGTCGGCGGCAGAAGCTCTTCGCCCGCGCTATCCTCCAGCGGCCGGCGGGTGGCCTTCAACTCCTTCGCGACCGACCTCGTCCCGGGGGATACGAACGGTGTCGGCGACGTGTTCCTGTCCGATCTCCAGACCGGCGCGATCCGGTTCCTCTCGGCGGACGCCCAGGGAACGGTGGGCAACGGGAACTCCTCCCTGTACGCCCCCTCGCTCTCCTCCAACGGGAAGTTCCTCGTGTTCTACTCCGAGGCCACGAACCTGGTGACCCCCGACGGGAACGGCAACAACTCCGACGTCTTCCTCCTGGACCTGAGGTAGGGCTACGCCTCCCGGACCTCCTCCCGCGCCGCGTTGAGGAGGTCGAGGAGGGCCTGTACGTCGGCGCGGCGGGCGAGCCCCTCCTCGATGCGCGCGGAGACCCAGGCGACGAACTCCACGAGCTCCTCGCGGGACGGGGCGTCGGCGCGGCTCCCCTCGAGCCACTCCCGGACCTCGCGGCAGCGGCGAGGGTCGAGTTCGGGGACGACCCCCCCCGCGGCGGCGGGGTCCCGCTCGGGCGGAGGACGGCGGCCGGGCACTGACGGATCCTACCGCGGCCGCCGCCCGGGAATGCGGTGGCCCGCCTCGCGGGTTATCCTCCCCGGCATGACGGGACCCCGGTGGATGGCCTGGGCGGCGGCAGCGGCGCTCGCGGCGGCGGGCTGCGCGCGGTCGGGTCCCGGCCCGGGTCCGCCGGGGCGCCGGGAGGAGGGAGCCATGCGCGCCGATCCGGGGACGGGGAAGGTCGTCCTCACCGACGAGGAGTGGCGGAAGCGCCTCACGCCCGAGCAGTACCGCGTCCTCCGCGGGAAGGGCACCGAGCGGGCCTTCACGGGGCAGTACTGGGAGACGAAGACCCCCGGGACCTACCTCTGCGCGGGGTGCGGCGCGGAGCTGTTCGGCTCCGACGGGAAGTTCGACTCCGGGTGCGGCTGGCCGTCCTTCACGGCCCCCGCGACGGCGGGGCGCGTGGCCGAGGCGAGCGACGCCACCCACGGGATGGTCCGGACCGAGGTGACCTGCGCGCGCTGCGGCGGCCACCTGGGGCACGTCTTCGACGACGGTCCCGCGCCGACCGGGTTGCGGTACTGCATCAACTCGGCGTCGATCGCGCTGCGCGAGAAGTGACGACGGCGCCGCGCCGCGCCTACGCCCTGCAGCGGTCGAGGCACATGGTCGCGAGGACCACGAGCCGGTTGAGGGACTGGTCCATCTCGACCACGGTCGCCACGGGGGTGGGGTCGTCGTCGAGGGCGCCCTCGTTGTAGCGGGTGACCGTCGCGGCGAACTTCCGCACCGCGTGCTCCATCTCGAAGATCGGGCCCGCCTCGACCCCAGCCTGCGCGGCGAGCCCCCGGAGCGCGGGGAAGTCGGGCCACCGGTATCCCATGGTGTGCGGCGGGGTCCCGCGCCCGTGGCCGATGATGGTGCTGTGGTGCTCCTCCTGGGTGCGGATGCGCTGAAAGACCGGGTGGGCCGCGGCCTGGACCTCGCGGCAGTTCTCCTGGAACCCCCGGAGGAGCCCCGCCAGCCGCTCGCGGGCGCGGGCCCGGGCCCTGGCGGCCGCCCGCGCGTGGGCCCGGCGGACGAGCGCGCCGATCCCCCTGGCGGCCAGGTACGAGACGAGGACCAGGGCGAGCGCCGCCCCCCCGAGAGCGAGGAGACGCTCCTGGTCGGTCATCCTGTCGAGGGGCGGGGGCCAGTCCACGACGGAACACTATCCCACGGGGGTCCCTTGTCCTCCCTCGCGCCCGCGCGATACTCTGGGCACGTCGGGGGAACCGCACATGGGCTCGGGGAGAAGGCTCGTCCTCGCGTGCCTGGCCGTCGCGGCGGTCTGCCCGCATCCGCGCCCCGCGTCCGGACAGGAGGAGAGCGCGGCGGCCGCCCGCGAGTGGAACCAGCCCGGGGGCGACCCCGGCCGCTCGTGCACCTCGACGATGGCGCCCGTCCGCGCGGCCCCCGTCGTCCTCTGGCGGCAGCCGACCGGCGGCAAGGTGATCTCGGAGCCGGTCACGTGGGGCGGGACCGTGTACGTGGCGGTGGATCGCGGCACCCGGGGACGCGAGCTCCAGGGGTGGCACGCGGCGACGGGCGCCGCCGCGGGGGCGCCCCGGGGGCTCGGCCCGGGCGGCGGCGTGGACGTCTTCACGTGGCAGGGGACCGTCGTGGCCGCGGAGCGCGGCCGGCTCCGGGGGTTCGCGCCCGCGGCGGCGGGGTTCGGCGTCGGCTGGACCCGGGAGATCCCGAACCTCGGCCCGGCACGCCTCGACGAGGGGGTCCTGTACGCGGCGGACGGCCAGCGCCTGTGGGCCGTGGACGCGCGCACGGGCCGGCTGTTGTCCTCGCTCCCCGGCTTCGAGGTCCAGGGTCCGCTGGCGGTGGGCGGGGGCCGCGTGCTGGGCACCGGGTCGGGTTCCAAGGACGGCTACGAGGGCGAGTACCTGACGGCCTTCGTGGCGCCCTGCGACCACCGCAAGTGGAAGGACTCCGTCGTCGTGCCGGTCCCGGTCGTCCGGCTCCTGGAGAAGACGGTACGGCCCGGCTGCGACCTCGTGGCCCATGTCCCGGGCTTCGGCAGGGCGCCGGGGGGGTGGCTGGTCCGATCCCCCGTCGGGTTCCTCGGCGTGGACGGCGATTTCCCCAGCGCCGTGCTCGCGGACGGCGCGGACCGCTGCCGGGGGCTCGCCGAGATCGTCACAGCCCCCGCGGTGCACGAGGGGACCCTGTTCGGGTTCGACGACGCCGGGAGCCTCCAGGGCGTGGACGCGGACGGGAAGTTCCGCACTCTCCTCGAGGGAGACGCCCTCCCGGTCGGGGCGCGCCCGGGGCCGGCCACCCTCGCGCGGGACGTGATCTGCTTCGGGAACTGGTCCGTGGAGATGAAGAGCGGCCGCGTCCTGTGGTGCCGGCCCCAGGACCGGCCCGCCGGCGCATGCGTCCCCGTGGCGGACGGCATGGTGGTGTTCGCCGCCGAGTCCGGGGACCTCGTGTGCCTCGCGGAGCCCGCGGCCGCCGAGCGCGCCCGCGCGCGGACCGCCATCGCCGCGGACCGGCCGTCCCCGGCCCGCGCCGACCCGGGCCCGCCGGAGCCCCCGCCGCTGCCGACGGCCGCCGACGGCGTGATCCTGGCGGATGGGACCCGCCTCGCGGGCCGCGCCGAGATGACCGAGTCCGGCCTGGTGCGCCTCCTGCCCCCGGCGGGCGCCCCGCGGGACTTCCTCGAGGACGAGGTCGCCCTGGCCGTGGCGGGAGGGAAGACGATCCACGTCGGGGCCGAGCGCGAGGTCGTCCGGGCATGGCGAGGCTCCCTCCACGCGGCGTGGCAGCGGGCGCTGGACGAGAGGCTCCGGGACTACCTCCGGGAGAACCTCCTCGGCTCCTCCCGCCGGCTGCTCGAGGAGCTCCGGGCGTGGCGCCTCGCCGAGGCCCGCCTGGAGGCGCTGTCCGCCATGCTCACCGGACGGTCCCCGAACCCGAGCGAGCCGGACCGGATGCGCGCCCTGATGCCGAAGGAGCGGGACCTGCGCCGCCAGCACCAGGCGGCGTTCCGGGCGGCCGCCTCGTGGTGCCGCGCGCAGGGGCTCCCGGCGGCGGCGGGGGCGCTCCTCGCGGACGCCGAGCGCCTCCTCCCCGGCGACGCGGCCGTGAAGGAGGAGGCCCGCGCCTGCTCCCCGGAGGGGTTCCCCTGGAGCGGCTCCCCCGACGCCGGCGGGCTCTGGATGTCCTGGGCCGAGTCGCTCCTTCCCTCCGGGGCGGCGTTCCTGAAGCCCCGGGACCCGGCCTGGGCGCGCCTCGGGGGGCCGCCCTGGGGGAGCGGCTCCCTCGGGCTCCGCAGCCCGCACCTCCTCGTGTTCACGCGCTGCAGCGACCCCGCCGTCGTCGGGCGCTGCCTCTCCAACGGCGAGTGGGTCGTCCGCTCCGTCGCCGCCCTGTTCGAGGAGCCGCCCCCCCGCCCCGCGCGGGACGACGGGGAGCGCATGGAGGTCCGCCTCCACCGGGACCGCGGGGACTTCCTCCTCGAGGCGGGGGAAGGGGGCTCCGAGCACATGGCGGGCTACTACTCGCCCGCGGAGAGGGTCACCCGCTTCTTCGTCCCGAAGGAGGGGTACGGCGACCCCCTCGGCCGGGGGCTCTTCGAGGTCCTCGCCCACGAGCTGACCCACCACTACCTCGACCGGTTCCGACCGGGCGGGACGGGCGTCCGGGGGCCGGGCGGCCCGGGGTACTGGTGCGTCGAGGGGATCGCGGAGTTCGTCGGGAACCAGGTGGTCGAGATGGACCGCCGCGGCCTGCGGTTCGACGACGAGACGGTCCCCTCGGTGGACGCCTCGGCGCGCGTGCTCGAGGAGAACTGCCTCCTCCCGTTGCGGTGGCTCCTCGCCTGCTCGCAGGCGGAGTTCCAGTCCCTCGACCCGACGCCGCGGATCGAGGTCAGCCTGCGCAGGACGCTCGCGGGGCTCCGCCTCTCCACCCTCGGCGTGGCCTACCAGGAGTCCGCGAGCCTGGCGTTCTTCCTCGCGAACCGCGCCGGCCCGTTGCGGAGGCGCGCCTTCCTGGCCTATGTGCGGGACTGGTACCGGGGCGGGGTCCCCGAGGAGGGGTGGAGGCGCCTCGGGTGGGAGACGCCGGAGGCCCTCGAGGCGGAGTTCCGGCGCTGGCTGGCCGGGGCGGGTCGGTAGCCCGCGCGTCGCCCCGCGGGGCTGGTAGGATGCCGCGCCGTGCCCCGGGGCGCGCCCCTCCGACCGGCCCTCCTGCTCGCGGCCGCGGCGGCGCTCCTTGCGGCGGGGCGGCCCGCGGCCGCGGAGGAGCCCGTGAAGAGCGAGAAGCCCCGTTTCACCAACCGCCTCGCGAAGGAGAAGAGCCCCTACCTCCTCCAGCACGCCCACAACCCGGTGGACTGGTACCCCTGGGGCCCGGAGGCCTTCGAGCGGGCGCGGAAGGAGGAGAAGCCGATCTTCCTCTCCATCGGCTACTCCACCTGCCACTGGTGCCACGTCATGGAGCGGGAGTCCTTCGAGGACGAGGGGCTCGCGAAGTTCCTCAACGAGAACTTCGTCCCGGTGAAGGTGGACCGCGAGGAGCGCCCGGACGTGGACGCGGTCTACATGGCCGCGGTCCAGGCCACGGGGCAGGGCGGGGGCTGGCCCCTCAGCGCCTTCCTCTCCCCCGACGGGAAGCCCTTCTTCCTCGGGACCTACTTCCCCCCGGAGGACCGCTACGGGAGGCCGGGGTTCCGCACCGTACTCCACAAGGTCCTCGAAGCCTGGCGGACGCGGCGTGAGGACGTCCTCGGGGCCGGCGCGGAGCTGGCCCGCGCGGTGGCGCGGGGCACCGAGGCGGAGGCGCCGGGGAAGCTCGGCCCCGCGACGCTGGAACTCGCCGCGCGGCAGCTCGCGGAGCGGTTCGACCCGGTCCACGCGGGCTTCGGGGACGCGCCCAAGTTCCCGCGAGCCTTCGTCCTCGAGCTGCTCCTCAGGGCGGCCGGCCGCTCCGGGGCCCCGGCGCTCCGGGACATGGCGACCGCGACGCTCGACCGGATGGCGCGGGGCGGGATGTACGACCAGGTGGGCGGGGGCTTCCACCGCTACTCCACCGACGCGGAGTGGCTCGTCCCCCACTTCGAGAAGATGCTCTACGACCAGGCGCTCCTCGCCGAAGCCTACGTCGAGGGGTTCCTCGTCACCGGCGACGCGGCGCACGCGCGGATCGCCCGGGAGACGCTCGACTACTGCCTGCGCGACCTCCGCCACCGGGAGGGCGGCTTCTTCGCCGCGGAGGACGCCGACTCGGAGGGCGTGGAGGGGAAGTTCTACCTCTGGACCCGGGCCGAGGTCCTCGAGGTCCTGGGGAAGGAGGAGGGCGAGGCCTTCGCGCGCGTCCACGGCGTGCGGGCCGAGGGGAACTTCCGCGGCGAGGCCGAGGCCGCCCCCGCGGGGTCCAACATCCTCCACCTCCCGCGGACCTGGGAGGAGGCGGCCCGGGACGGGAAGACCACGGCGGCCGCGCTCCGGGAGCGCATGGGCGCGGCGCGGGCGCGGCTCCTGGCGGTGCGGGCGCGGCGGGTGCGGCCGCACCTCGACGACAAGGTCCTGGCCGGGTGGAACGGGCTCATGGTCTCGGCGCTCGCGCGCGCGGCCCGCGCGCTCGAGGAGCCGCGCTACGCGGAGGCCGCGGGCCGGGCGGCGGACTTCGTCCTCACGCGGATGCGCCGGGACGGGCGCCTCCTCCGGCGGTTCCGGGACGGGGAGGCCGGCATCCCGGCCTACCTCGAGGACCACGCGTTCCTGGCCCTCGGGCTCCTCGACCTCTACGGGGCGACCTACGACCCGGCGCGCCTCGCCCAGGCCCGGGAGGTCGCCGCCGAGATGCTCAGGCGCTTCGGGGACCCGGCCGGGGGCGGGCTCTGGACCACGGCCTCGGACGCGGAGCCGCTGCTGGCGCGGCCGCGGGAAGGGGAGGACTGGGCGGTCCCGTCGGGGAACTCGGCCGCGGCGCTGCTCCTCCTCAGGCTCGGACGCCTCACGGCGGACCCGGAGACCGAGGAGGCGGGGCGCGGGCTCCTCCGGGCCTTCTCCGGTCCCGCGGAGAAGTTCCCCATGGCCCACCCGTTCCTCCTCCTGGCCCTGGACTTCGACCTCGGGCCGGGACGCGAGGTGGTGCTGGCCGGGGACCCGGCCTCGGAGGGGTTCCGCGCGCTCGACCGCGTGCTGGCGCGGCGGCACCTGCCGCGCGTCGTCGTCGCGGCGCACCCGACGGACCCCGCCGCCGCGGCGGCGATCGAGGCGCTCGTCCCCTACCTGAAGGACTACCGCCCCGTGGACGGGAAGGCCGCGGCCTACGTCTGCCGGGGCGGGAGCTGCCGGGCGCCCGTGACCACGCCGGAGGCGCTCGCGGCCGCCCTCCGGTAGGGACGGATCCCTCCCCGCCCGCGGACCCGCGTCGAGGCATCCGCCGGATTCCCGGGGAGGGCCCTACCGGGCGGTATACCCTCCCCCCGTCCCATGAAGTACCTCCGCCTCGCCTTGAACCGGGGGAACCTGCGGTCCCTTCTCGTCCTCGCGGCGTGCGTCTTCGGGGACCCGTCGCCGGGGTCGCTCGCGCTCTGCTGGGGACTGGTCGTCCCGGGGGCGCTCCTCCACCTCTGGGCGAGGGGGTGCCTGATCCCGAGCCGCCTCCTCTGTACCGCCGGCCCGTACCGCTGGACCCGGAACCCCTTCTACCTGGCCAACCTCCTCATCGACCTCGGGGTCTGTGCCGTCGCCGCGCGGCCGTGGCTCTGGGCCGTCCACGCGGTCCTGTTCTTCGCGATCTACCGCGGGACGATCCTCCGGGAGGAGCGGGCGCTCGGGGGCCTGTTCGGGGAGGCCTACCGGGAGTACCGCGCGAGGGTCCCGCGGTTCTTCCCGCGCCGCCTCCGGCCCGCGCCGGTCCCCGTCGGGGGGGGCTTCTCCTGGCGCAATCCCAGCATCGCCGCCGGCGTCGAGTACCCGCGCCTGCTGGGATTCGCGATCCCGCCCCTCCTCGTCTGGCTCGCCGCCGACACCCGCCGTGACCCGGGGGGGTTCCTCGAGATGCGGGACTGCCTGAACGCCTCGGCGGCCGCGCTCGTCCTGGGCCTCTACGCGACCTCCGTGGCACTCGCGCGCCGGCGGAAGCGCGGCCTCCGGTCCCTCCCGGCGGCCCTCCGCCACCCCGGGGTCCGGGCCCTCGCGCTCGCGGCCTTCCTGGCCCTCGCGTTCTCGTGCCGGTCCCTGGAGACGGAGTCGGAGGGGTTCACCCTCCGCGCGGCGTGGCTCCTCCTCGGCCCCGGGGCCGCCGTGACGCTGCTGGCCGATCCCCTCCGGCCCGGCGCAACCACCGCGAGGATGCTCGACGGCTTCGCGTGCCTCCTCGGAGGCGTCGCATGCGAGGTCCCCTGGCTGGGCATCCTGGGGCTGGCCGGCTTCGCCGTCCTCGCGATCGACTCCTCGGAGCCGGGCCCGGGCCCCGCGGCCGATCCCGGTCCCAGGGCCCCGTGCCGCGAGCCGCTCCGCCTCCGCGTCGCCTACCTGGCCCTGTTCGGCGCGGCCCTGGTCGAGGGGATCCTGAAGGAGTCCCTCGAGACGGGTCAGTGGACGTGGATCGGGTAGGCGCCGCCTACAGGCAGTACTCCATGATCGCCGCGATCTCGTTCCGCATCTCCCAGCGCGGGACGATCCGGTCCACGAAACCCTTCGCCACGAGGAACTCGCTGCGCTGGAAGCCGGGCGGGAGCTCGGCGCGGATGGTGTTCTGGATGACGCGGGGCCCGGCGAAGCCGATGAGGGCGTTGGGCTCGGCCAGGATGAGGTCCCCGAGCGCGGCGAAGGAGGCCGTGACCCCCCCCGTCGTGGGGTCGGTCAGGACCGAGACGTAGGGGGCCTTCCCGGTACGGTGCCGGGCCACGGCGGCGGCGGTCCTGGCCATCTGCATGAGGGACAGGGCCCCCTCGTGCATCCGGGCCCCGCCGGAGGCGGAGAAGACCACGGCGGGGAGGTCCAGGTCGCGCGCCGTCTCCAGCGCGAGCGCCACCTTCTCCCCCACCACGGTCCCCATGGAGCCGCCCATGAAGCCAAAGTCCAGGACCGCGAGGATCGTCCGGATCCCGTGGATGCGCCCCAGGCCCGCGCGGCAGGCCTCCGTGAGGCCGGTCTTCTTCTGCTCCGCGCGGAGGCGCGCGCTGTAGGGCTTCCCGTCCACCTCGAAGCCGAGCACGTCGCGCGGCTGGATCTCGGCGCCGATCTCCTCGAAGGAGCCGGGGTCGAGGGTGATCTCGATCCGGCGGGCGCTGCCGATCCGGAAGTGCTCGCCGCACTCCGGGCAGCAGTCGAGCCTCTCCTCGACCTTCTTCCGGTAGAGCAGCTTCGAGCAGGCCGGGCACTTCTGCCAGAGGCCGCTCGGCACCTCCCCGCGGCCGTGCGCCTTCGAGAGTCCCATGGCTACTTCCCTCCGCCCCAGGCCGCCGCCGCCCGCTCCCGGAGCGCGGCCACCGCCGCGCGGAGGTCCGGCGCGCCGTAGACCGCGGTCCCCGCGACGAGGACGTTCGCCCCCGCCGCGGCGCAGGATGCCACGGTCTCCAGGTTGATCCCGCCGTCCATCTCCACGTCCCGCGCGAATCCGTAGCGCCCCCGGAGCGCGCGGGTCTTCTCCAGGACCTCCGGCATGAACTTCTGCCCGCCGAAACCGGGGAAGACGCTCATGACGAGGACCATGTCCACCAGGTCGAGGACCGGCTCCAGGCGCTCCACGGGCGTGTCGGGGTTCAGCGCCACGCCCACCCGCTTCCCCAGGCCCCGGATCGCCCGGGCGGTCTCCCGCGGCGGGTCCTTCGCCTCGATGTGGAACGTGATCCCGTCCGCACCGGCCTCCGCGAACTCGGCCGCGTAGCGGAGCGGGCGCTCGATCATCAGGTGGCAGTCGAGGGGGGCGCGCGCGGACTTCCGGATGGCCCGGACCACGGCAGGCCCGATGGTCAGGTTCGGGACGAAGTGCCCGTCCATCACGTCCACGTGGTGGAGGTCGGCGCCGGCGTCCTCGGCGGCGCGGAGCGACTCGGCCAGCCGGGAGAAGTCCGCCGAGAGGAGGCTCGGGGCGATGGAGACCCGGGCGGGCCCGCTCACCGGACCGGGTCCCCCCTCCGCGCCAGCGCCGCCACGCCGGGGAGGACGCGGCCCTCGAGGAGCTCCAGGGCCGCGCCCCCCCCGGTGGAGACGTGGGTGAAGCGCCCGGCCAGCCCGGCGGCCTCCACGGCCGCCGCCGTGTCGCCGCCTCCGCACACGGTCACCGCCTTCGTGCCGACGATGGCGTAGGCGAGCGCCGTGGACCCCGCGTCGAAGGGCTTGACCTCGAAGGCCCCCACGGGACCGTTCCAGAGGATCGTCCCGGCCCGCCGGAGGACCCCGGCGAACTCCTCCACGGTCTCGGGGCCCACGTCGAGGCCCATGAGCCCGTCGGCCACGCGGCCCTTCTCGATGGTGGTCGTGACCCCGCGCTCCAGGCGCGTCGCGCAGACGTGGTCCGAGGGCAGGTGGACCGGCACGTCCTGCTCGTCCGCCTCCCGGAGGATCTCCCGGGCCGCCTGCACGGCCGTCCCCTCCACCCGCGAGGCCCCGACCGGGACCCCCTGGGCGCGCAGGAAGGTGTAGGCCATCGCCCCCCCCACGAGCAGGGCGTCCAGGCGCGGGAGGAGGTTCTTCAGGACGGGGACCTTGTCGCTCACCTTCGCCCCCCCGGCCAGGAGGACGAAGGGCTCGCGCGGGTTCTCCAGCAGCCCCCCCAGGACCTCCACCTCCCGCGCCAGGAGGTACCCCGCCGCCGACGGGAGGAGCGCGGCCACCCCGACCACGGAGGCGTGGGCCCGGTGGGCCGCCCCGAAGGCGTCGTCCACGAAGAGGTCGGCAAGCGCGGCGAGGCCCTTTGCGAAGGCGGGGTCGTTCCCCTCCTCCCCGGCGTGGAACCGGAGGTTCTCGAGGAGGAGGCAGTCGCCGGGGCGGGCCGCCCGCGCGGCGGCCTCGGCGGCGGGCCCCACGCAGTCCTCCACGAAGACCACCTTCCGCCCGAGGAGCCCCGACAGCCGGGCGGCCACCGGGCGGAGGGACTGCCCGGGATCGCGCCCCTTCGGGCGCCCGAGGTGGGAGCAGAGGATCGCGGTCCCCCCCCCGTCCAGGACCTTCCGCACCGTCGGGAGGCTCGCGCGCACCCGCCGGTCGTCGGCCACGGACCCGTCGGCCCCCAGCGGGACGTTGTAGTCCACGCGGACGAGGACCCGTTTCCCCCCGAGCGGGAGGTCGTCCAGGGTCCGCCGGTCGAAGGGCATCAGCCGGGTCCCCTACCCGAGCTTCGCCAGCCGCTCGAGGAGGTCCGCCACCCGGCAGGAGTAGCCCCACTCGTTGTCGTACCAGCCCACCACCTTCGCCATCCGGCCGGCCATGACCATGGTGGCCCCCGCGTCGAACAGGCACGAGACCGGGTTGCCGATGACGTCGGAGGAGACCACCGGGTCCTCGGTGTACTCGAGGATCCCCTTCATGGGGCCCTCGGCCGCCGCGCGGAACGCGGCGTTCACCTCGGCGATCGTCGTCTCACGCCGCAGCGTCGCGGTGAGGTCGGTCAACGACCCGTCGGGGACGGGGACCCGGAGCGCCAGGCCGTCGAGCCTCCCCTTGAGTTCCGGGATCACCTTCCCCACGGCCCGCGCGGCCCCCGTGGTCGTGGGGATGATGTTGAGCGCCGCGGCGCGGGCCCGGCGCGGGTCCTTGTGGACCAGGTCGAGGATCCGCTGGTCGTTGGTGTAGGCGTGGACCGTCGTCATGAGCCCGTGTTCGATCCCGAAGGCGTCGTGGAGGACCCGGGCCATGGGGGCGAGGCAGTTCGTGGTGCAGGAGGCGTTGGAGACCAGCCGGTGCTCGGGGCGCAGCACCCCGTCGTTCACCCCCAGCACCACCGTGGCGTCGATCTCGTCCTTGGAGGGGACCGTGAGCACCACGCGGCGGGCCCCCGCGGCGATGTGCTTCTCCAGATCGACTCGGGACGTGAAGACCCCGGTGGACTCGACGACAGAGGAGACCTCCAGGTCCTTCCAGGGGAGCGCGGCCGGGTCCTTCACGGAGAGGACCTTGAGGGGTTTCCCGTCCACGAGGAGCGCCCCGTCCCCGGCCTCGACCTTCCCCGGGAACCGGCCGTGGACGGAGTCGTAGCGCAGCAGCAGGGCCAGGGTCTTCACGTCCGAGACGTCGTTCACCGCGGCGACCTCGACCCCGGGTCGCCCGTGCAGCGCGCGGTAGACGAGGCGGCCGATGCGGCCGAACCCGTTGATGGCGACACGGAAGGCCAAGGGGACCTCCTACCCGGGAACCCGTTGCCCGAGGGGAAGCCCGCATTCTGGCCGCCCCCCTCGGGCGGGACAAGACTTTCGCCCCGGGGGGAACGCCCCCGCGGGCGGCGGCCGCGTACACTCACCCGCGATGCCGCGCCGCGCCCGCGCACCCCACCCGCGCACGCCCCCCCCCCGCCCCCACCCCTTCGTGGCGGCCGTGGCGGCCTTCGTCCGGCGGGAGCGGCTCCTCGGGGACGGCGACCGGGTGGTCGTCGCGCTCTCCGGGGGGGCCGACTCGACGGCCCTCCTCCTGGCGCTTTGCGAGGCGGCCGAGGGCGCGGGCGCCCGCGTCGCGCTGGTGGCGGCCCACCTGG
>CAZKTF010000050.1:0-18329 GCA_964555565.1 uncultured Planctomycetota bacterium
TGCGCCGGTTCCTCCAGCGCCGCCAGGAGCGCGCGACGCGCGCGCCGCACCGCCGCGATGTCCGCGTGGAACCGGTCCGGGAGCCCGCCCGATCGAGGAGGGGCCACGCGCCCTCCAGGTCCCCGGCGGCCGCCGCCGCCGCGCCGCGCTCCTGCCACTCCCGCCGCCAGCGCGCGATCTCGCGCAGTTTCCGCTTCGCGACCAGGGCCTCGAGCGGGGCGTCGAGGTAGGACTCCGTCCCCTCCTGCCAGGGCCTGCCCGCCTCGAACCCGGGGTCCCCCTCCCAGGCCACCCGGTGGTCCACGTCGAGGAGGAGGACGCGGGGGAGGTTGAAGCGCGTCCCCACGCCGTAGGCCTCGAGCGTCTCCCCGAAGCGGCTCTCCCGGCGCGCGTGCCGGTCGATCGCGACCGACCCGGGGAACGGGTTGTAGTGGAGGTGCCCCTTCACCTTCGCCTCGTCCTCGGGCTGGGAGACGGCGACCACCTGGAGCCCCGCCTCCGCGTAGGCCTTGAGGAGGTGCGCGAGCCAGCGGTGCACCTGCACGAGGTCGTTCTGCCTGACGCTCCAGAAGACGAGGAGCGTCGGCACCGGGCCCCGCTCCTCCCAGGAGGCACGGGGGTCCTGGATCCACGACGCCCTGGCGGGCCAGGGGGGGACCTGCCCCATCCAGGAGCCGTTCACGGCCTTGCCCGAGGAGCGGATCCGCTCCATCCGGACCTCCCGCTCGATCCGGCCGGCGGGGTCGCGCGGCTCCCGCGCGAGGAAGCGCACGTTGCGGAAGCGCGACTCCCCCGCCCCGGTGAGGAGCCCGAAGGACCCGCGCAGCACGTCCAGGCCCGGGTACTCCTGCGTCACCACGAGCTCGCCGTCGTACCAGACGTCCGCGAGCGTCCCGGAGACGTCCAGCCGGAGCGCGTGCCACCCCCCGGAGGCCGACCCCACGGGGTTGTGGCGCCAGACCCGGTAGGAGCCCGCGTCGTAGAACGAGGTGAGGTCCACGAAGGCGCTCGTCGCCTCCCCCTCGGCGGCGGTCCCCGCCGGCGGGGAGGGGAAGAAGACGAGCGCGTGGTAGGCCTGGTCCCCCTTCTTCCCGAAGACGAGCCCCGCGAAGGCCCCCTTCCCGCCCTCGACGGAGACCTCCGCCTCGAGCGAGAAGTCCCCCGAGGTCACCCGGTCGAGCGCCATGGACTGGTAGTCGAAGGCCCCCTTCCTCCACTCCCCGAGCCGGGCCTGGATCTCCGGTCCCTCGGCGGCGAAGACCCCGCCGCCGGAGGCCCAGCCGGAGAGGTCCTTCTCGTCGTAGGCCAGGGACCAGATGGCCGGGGAGCGCCCGGTCCGGCGGACCGCGGCCTCGTACCTCTCGAACATCCCGGCGATCCGGAACTCGCCCCCGAACCGCCACGCGGAGTCCATCACCATCTCCCACAGCCCCTCGGCCTCGTACCGCCCGACGACCGCCCGGGCCGCGGCGGCGATCTCCTCGTGGAGGCGGAGGATCGTGCGGTGCGTGGGGTCCAGCGCGGCGAGCCGCCGATCGACCTCGCGCACGCGGACGTCGTCGGGCGGGTCCGCGGACTCCAGCAGCCGGAGGGCCTGGCGCAGGAGCTTCGCCGCCCGGTCCGGGTTGCGTCCGCGCCCGGCGAGGTGGTCGGCGAACTCCGCGAGGAGGTCGGGGTCGTCGGGGGTCGCCAGCAGCCCCTTCTCGAAGTGCTCCGTCGCGACGTCGAACTCCTTCCGCGCGACGGCGTGGCGCGCCCAGGGCCCGTAGGGCGGGTGCTCCTCGGCGCTGCCGGCCTGGACGTCCCGCAGCCGGAGGATCCACTCGCGCCAGACCTCGTCCAGCTCCTCCACCGTGCGCGCGAGGCGCAGCGGGGGGGCCTTCGGGTCCTGCGCCGGGCCCGGGGTCGGCTTCGAGGGGTGCGCGAGGACCACCTTCTCGAAGTTCTCGACCGCGCCCTTCCCGCTGCGTCCCCCCGAGGAGTCGATGAACTCCTGGAAGGCGGCCCGGTACAGGAAGCGCCCGTCCGCGGGGTCCTGGTAGTTGTAGAGGAAGTAGACGACCCCCCAGGTCGGGGCGTACCAGGCGGGCCCCCAGGGGTACTCGTTCTCGAGGAGGATCCGGAAGGTCGGGGACCTCGCGGGGTCGCCCGCCTCGGGCTTCTTCGGGTCGATCCCCTCGGCGGCGCTCTCCATCCAGCCCCTCCGCATCCGGTCGGCCAGCGGGAAGAGCCGGTGGTTCGCCGGGAGGTTCATGAGGACCGTCCCGTTCGCCTGGATCCGGCAGCCCTCGAAGAAGGACGCGAGGCCCTCGTTGAGCCAGCCCGTGGCCGTCGTCGCGAGGGAGACGAACTGGTGCGCCGCCTCGTGGAACAGGGTCCCCACGGTCTCCCCGAACCCGCCGGGGCCGACGTAGGTCTCCACGGAGTCCCCCGTGAAGTGCCCCCCGGACCAGGAGATCGGGGGCCCCTTCCCCTGCGCGAGGTACTCCTCCCGGGTGCGGAAGATGTGCAGGCGGATGCGCGGGACCGACCTCTTCCCGTCGTCCCCGTACCGGAAGAACCGGCGGTAGAAGGCGTTCATCTGCTCCATGGCCTCGGCGGCGCGGACCAGGACCTCGTAGCCCGCGTCGGTGCACGTGAGGTAGTGCTCGCGCTTGAGTTCCGCGCGCGTCTCCCAGGTCGCGTGCTTCGCGTCCTGCCCGCGGATCCAGTCCGCGGAGACGTCGGCCAGGAGGTCCTTCGCCCTGGCGGTCTCGGCGAGGCTCGGGTCCGGCGCCGCCGAGATCCTCTCGATGGCGGCGCGGCTCTCCTCCCGCTCCGGTGCGAGGGCGAGGACTTCCCGGTGGATCCGGATCGCCGCGTGGGGGCGCTTCTCCTTCTCGCAGGCCTCGGCCAGCGGGAGGAGCCGCCTCGTGAACCGCGCGGACAGGTCGAGGAGGTCGCGGGCGACCGGGTCCGCCGCCTCGAGCCGGAGGCGGATCGCGGCCACCTCCGCGGACGGCGCCCGCGACGCGACCGCCACGCGCAGCCGCCGGTGGAGCGAGTAGACGAGCTCGCCGCGGTCCTTCGCGGCCTCCGCCCAGCGCGCGCGGAGGTCCCAGGCCGCCGGGGACCCCGCGTCGCGCTCCAGCGCCCGGTCGATCCGCGCGCGCGCCGCGGCGAGGTCCCCCGCGGCCAGCAGCCGGTCCGCCTCGACGAGCGCGGGGACGGGGTCCGCGGGGGCGGCGCGGAGCGGGGGCGGGGCGAGGAGGAGCGGGGCGGCGAGGGCTAGCCCGCGGAGGAACGTGCCGCGCCTCATCGCTCGAGGGGGCCGGCGAGCTCGAGGGCCCGCTCGTTCACCTTGAGGATCTTCACCCGCACGCCGTTCTTCGCGGGGTCGTCCTCGCCGTCCACGACCACCTTCTCCAGGATCTCCTTCGGTTCCTTGATCCCGTGGAACCAGAAGCGATCGACGAGCGCGAAGTCCCTCTTCTTCGGGTCCTCCGCCGGGGGCGCCGAGAAGGTCACCTTCTCCGAGTAGACATCGCACTTGAAGAACTGCCCCTTCCCGAACCGGCCGGGGGCCGGCTGGCGGAACTCGAGGGCCGTCGAGGTGACCTTGTTCCCGTCGAAGATGAGGCTCTCGCGCCAGTCGCTCATGGAGGTGAGGGCGCCCCCCAGGCGGCTCAGCCGCACGACCACCTGTTCGGCCCCGGCCACGATCAGGCCGCCCCGGAGGCCGACACGGGAGCCGTGGGGCTGGCACTTGAAGTGGGGGTTCTCGATGCAGCCCCGGACCTCCACCCGGACCGTGTTGGTCTTGCCCTCCAGGTCCACCGCCCTCACGCTCACGGGGTCGTCGGCGCACACGCTGGAGAGCTCCACGCTCCCCCCGGACATGGTCAGGTCGAGCCGCGCCCCCCCCACGAAGTCCATCAGCTCGAGGAGGAGGTACCCGTCGATGGGCTTCCCCGAGGGGGAGACGATGCCGCCCCCCCCGCGGAAGATCGTCTGGGACGCCTTGATGGTGTCGAAGGTCGCCGCGGGCTCCACGGTGACGTTCTCGAGGATCACCTCGCGGCCCTGGACCCCGGTCAGCTGGAGGGCCCCGGCGACCTCGATGACCGCGCCCGGCCCCTTCGCCTTGATGTGCACGTCCCGGAGGCAGGTGACCGTGACCCCCTTGGGGATGCGCTTGCGCCCCTCGACGAAGTAGACGGTCTTCTCCTCCTTGAGGATCGCCGTCCTCTCGACGGGGAAGGGGACCTCGTCCTCGGCAGCGGCGGCGGGGAGGGCCGGGGCGGTCGGCGGGACCGCCGCCAGGGCGACGAACGCGATCGCGGCGACCCCCGCGAGTCCCCCTCGACCCATGGTCCCCTCCCTCTCGAGGCGGTGCTCCTCCCCCGGAGCCATTGTAGCCGTGACGGCCGCGGGGGGGTGCCCGGCTTCTCCTTGGACGCCGGGGGGCGTCGGGTTTCTCCCCCCTAGTCGTGCTCGGGGTTCGCCCCCCGGGCGGGCCGGCAGGGTGAGGCTGGGCGAGCCGTCCTTTGAGAACGCCGAGCACGCGAGGGCGTGGATCACCGCGGAACTCGAGCGTCGCCTCCCGCAGCGATGGCGGCTGGTTCGCCCGGGCGGGGGGGGGCTCCGGTGGCGCATCGAGAGCCAGGCCACATCCTCCGGGTTCCAGCCCTACGAGGACTGCCAGATCCACTTGCCGGCCAGAAGGTCGAACCCACGCCGGAGGGCGCCTACCTCACGAGGCGGGCCTCGATGCAGGCATTGCTGAAGTCCAGGGTCTTCTTCCCTGGAGGCTGTCCGAATGTCGGCGACTTGAGGTCCCAACCCTGATCCGTGAGCTCCATGAACAGGGGAGCCCGGGGGCCGTCCGGATCGGGGCCGAGGCGAGCCCAACCCTCGGCGGGGCTCTCGTAGCGGAGCCGCAGGTCATGGGGTCCCTCGTCCATGCGCCTCGCGTCGGGACCGAGCCACTCGCGGAACTCGGCATCGTCCTTCGGAAGCCGGCCGCGATCCTTACGGAGGCGGACGAGCCGGTAGAGTAGCCGGGTGGCCCGATGGCCCTGTCGATGGAGCAGGGCCCCGGCGATCGAGGCGGCCTCGTTGATCTTGACCTCGGTTGCGATCTCCTCCACCTGCGAGTTCCGCGCGGGGATGGGATTGGGCCGACGGCCCGCACGGACGGCCCTCTCCGTCTCGGCGATCCGTTCCAGGGAGACCGCACCCGCATCCCCGGAGAACAGCCAATACTGCCAGGCCGTCCCCTGCAACCCGTACTTGTCCGCGTCGATCGTGCCCGAGACCACCCTGTCCCAATGCGGTACGAAGAGCAGGAGCCTTTGCCCGCGCAGGGACTCCGCGGTGAGCAGGGGCTCCGTTGGTTCCTCCAGGAGCCACCGGTCCCCCGGGTCCTTCGGGAGTCGCCCCGCGAGGGCGAGTCGCACGAGGCCCTGGTCCCTCCTGTCGGCGATTCCCTGACCAAACCCCGCGTGCACGACGGTCATCGGCCGCGCGAACCCAGCGTTGAGTCTCTCGAGGACGTCCAGCGATGGCGTGGAGTCGTCGGACAGATAGGCTTCGAGGAGGAGGAGATTCCCCAGGTCCTGGATGCAGGTAAACTGGCCGAAAAATGACAGGCTTCCGGGATCCCCCCCGGGGGCGTCTGTGAAGCCCTCGCCCTTCGCGGGTTCTCCGAGGTTGGGTTGGACCTGCACCCCCTCCTTCAAGAGCGCCGCGCACTTCCCCAGGACGGTGCGGTAGTAATCGAGGACCGTCCGCGGCTTCGGATCGGGTTCCGGCTGAAGGCCTTCGAGCCAACATTCGGTAAACGACCGCACGTGGCCCAGGGTGTAGTGGCCTGACCCGTTGAGTTTGTGGATCCGCTCCAGCGCTTCTTTCCAGCGACGCTGCAGCCCGACGTCCCTCTTGGGATAGTCCTTCAGGAAGTCCTCCGGGGCCGCCCCGATCCCCTCTGCTCGGTGCCGGGCCTTGGTCTCCTCGTACATCGCCCTCCCGCGGGATCGCAGAACCAGACTCCAGGTGAGGAGGCCGGCAACGACGACCGCAAAAACGGCCGCGAGCCACGCGATGCGCCGACGGAGTCCCGGCCTGGAGGGCGCAGCTCCACCCGCAGTCCCGGCGCTCTCGGCCACGGGCGGGAATCTAACAGAGAACGCGGTCGGAGTCGATCGGTGCCTGAGCTGCCTCTCCCCCTCGTCCCGTGCTCCCCTCTGGAAACTAGTTTCCACCCCTTCGGGAGGGCTCATGGCACGCGGAACACCGCGACCTCCCTGCCGGAGAGGTCCCAGAGACGCGCCGTCTTGTCATTCGTGGGCCGGAGGAGTAAGGAATAGGCTAACTGGCGTTCCTCGATGCCCGGTACACTTCCCTCAGGGCATCTCCGACAGCGGGGGCGGCAATGGAAGGTGGTCATCGGGGCTTCCGATTGGCGGTCGTGCTAGCGGTCGGCGTGCTGGCCGGCATCGGTTGCGGACCACAGAGCGGGCCGCAGGGGGGCGGCGGTGCCGGGGGCGCCCCGCCGGCGAAGCCCATCGACGCGAAGGGCGGGAGCCTCGACGCGGCGGTGCCGGGCCCGGAGAAGTCGCTCGTCGCGGACCTCGGGAACGGGGTGACGATGGAGTTCGTCCTCGTCGGGCCGGGGACCTTCATGATGGGCACCGACGGGGGCGGCAACGAGGTGCCCCGGCACCAGGTCAACATCACCCGCCCGTTCTACCTCGGCAAGTACGAGGTGACCCAGGAGCAGTGGCAGGCGGCGATGGGAACGAACCCCAGCAAGTTCAAGGGCCCCAAGAACCCTGTCGAGCAGGTCCGCTGGGAGGACTGCCAGGGGTTCCTCGCGAGGCTGGGCGAGAAGGTCCCGGGGCCGGCCTTCCGGTTGCCCACGGAGGCCGAGTGGGAGTACGCCTGCCGCGCCGGGTCGGAGGGCAAGTACGGTTTCGGCGGCGCCGAGGTGCTCCTCCCGGACTACGCATGGACCTCGCAGAACTCCGATGACAAGACTCACCCGGTGGGCCAGAAGAAGTCCAACGCCTGGGGCCTGTACGACATGCACGGGAATGTCTGGGAGTGGTGCGCGGACTGGTACGAGAACGGCTACTACGCCAAGTCCCCGCCGCGGGATCCTCCGGGGCCCGCCTCGGGCTCGTCTCGCGTGCTGCGCGGCGGGTCGTGGGACGACGACCCGGACCACGCGCGCGCCGCCTACCGCCACGACGTCGCGTCGCCGCTCCACTCCTCCTTCATCGGGCTGCGTTGCGCGAGGGGTCTTCCCTAGTCGTTGGCCTCTGGATCTCTGCCCTCCGGCCGCTGTCTCCATCGTGCCGTAGACTCGCCGTGCCGGCGAGGGTCAATGGACCCGACCGACCGGCCGAGGCAGGGCCGAACAAGCGCCGCTCGTATCGCGTGCTGCGGGGCGGGAGAGCGCTGCCGGGCCACGGAGGGCAGGGGACGGCCGCGAAGTGCCCCTGCCGCGCACTGGAGTCCGTGCTTCAATCGTGCGCGATCTGGCCGCGGACAAGACGGATGTGCGGCCGGCGCCCCGTGCAGACTGCTACGAACGCCTTCCCCCCACCTCCGGGGGTGGGTCGGGGGCAACCATTCGCCCCTCGCTGCTTCCCGTGCGGGTGGGGTGAACGGTCATCTCGAGCCTTGCCCTCTCGCCGGCCGGGCTTCGCGGACTCTGAACGCGCGCCTGACCTGGCGGGGTCGGCACCGAGGGTCGAGGCTCGACACGGCGGAAACCCCGCATGGCAGCGTATCCTGCTGGGCGGCGGCCGCGCCTCGGCCGGGGAGGACGAGACGGTCGCCCTCCTCTCCCTGCGCGAGGGACCGGCGTCGGTGCCGGGGCGGCGGCGTGCCTGAGGGAAGGAGGCGCGCATGGCGGAACCGGGATCGGACGCGGAGAAGCTGCAGCGGCTGAGGGAGGAGCGGGAGGCCACCGAAGCGGCGAAGTGGGAGGACCAGGCCCGGAAGCGCAAGGCGCTGTCGCGCCGGACCTGCCTCATCGGCGCGGGGATGTGCTTGCTCGTGGGGCTATTCCTGGGTTCGGATCTGTTGCTCCTCCTGCCGGCCGCAGTCGTATTCGCCGGCGGCTCTTGCTGGCTCTCGATCCGCGCGGGGCTCTCCAGCATGACCTCGGGCATCATCCTCGGGCTCGTCACGACGGTGATAGTCATCCTCACCGGCGGTAGCCATCTGATCTACGCTCCCGTCCTCTCCATGCCCCTGGGGTACGCCGTCTTCCTCAGCTACAGGGGGGAGGCGCAGATGCGGCTTTGACTCGCTGATCCGATGGGTGAACCCCTCCTCAAGCGGTTCAACCAGCGCGTCAAGGGCGAAGTTCTGGACCAAGGACAGGCTGGAAGCCGTCCTCCAGGTCCGCGCCGCCTACCTCTGCCAGGACGGCCGCGCCCGCACCTTCTTCGACCGCCGGCCTCCGGGACGCACCGCTCTGGCCGGTCCCCTCCGGAACGCTACGTGACCCTCACGGCCCGGTCCGCCAGCGGAGCCTGCAAGTACGGTCATGCATCCACCAGTGCCCGGCGATCCGCATGCGTCTGCGAGAGGCCGTCCGGGAGTTCCTGCTGGCCGTGCTCCACGAGCAGGCGGCCGCGGCCCTGCGCGTGGAGCGCCAAGAGAAGGCCGACGGCCGCGCCGGCTGCAGCGACGGGACGAAGCCCCGGCGCATGACGGCCTCTGCAGGGCCCCTCGCACCGGCGATCCCGCGCTCCCGGCTGTTCACCGAGAGCGGCGGCACCGAGAAGTGGCGAAGCTACGCCATCCCCCGCTACCGGCGTCGTTCGCCCGACGTCGCCGGTGCCGTCCTGGGGATTCCCCAACGTGCTGGTTGCAGTCCCTGCTATAGTTCCTCCACTAACCACGCTTCACGTTTCGGAGCGAGCGAGCATGGGCGCAGGCAGCAAGGGAGGGACGCGCTATGCGGAGCAAGGCCTGGCGTCAGATTCGACTCGTGCTGCTTCTGGGCCTACTCGGGAGTACGACGGCGCACGCCGAAAGCGGCTACGAAACGGTCCTTCGAACGCTCGGAGAGGCGCTTGCAGAGGACTGCCACACCCGACTTACGACGATTAGACTCGGCACGCCGCGCGGCGTAACCCTTGAGAACAGAAAGGAGTTGACCGAGGCGCTGCTCCGCTCCATGGCGCTCGTATCGATCACGGCACCTGGCCGACTGGAGCAGGCCCCAGCAATTACATCCGATTCGACGGTCACCATGTCCGGCGAGCGCACGCCTGCACAAGTGGCTGAGAGCGTCGTTACCGTAGGAGCCGTCCTGGTCAGGGTGACCTGGCACTTCGCGGGGAGCAACGCCATGAAGAGCTACGCTGTCTTCTCGGCGGATGGCGCACCTCTGTTCGACTCGTTACTATCAATGCCTGTCGTTCCGGTCAATCTTCTCCGCTTCGGGCATCTGTAGCTCCATGCGCCGCTTCCTCATCTGCACAGTCACACTGCTAGCCACCTCCGTCGGGGTTATCGGGTATGAAGAGTGTCACACGCACAAAGACCTTGCGGAGCGGACGATCAATCTCGCCACCTCCAATGGGCGGACATTTCGTGAATTAGATCGGAACAGGGACGTAATCGTGGCTGCTGTCGTGGACGAAGATTCGGAAACGGCCTTTCCGCGGTTCATCCACCACTTCTATGATCCCAGGAATGGCCTTGGACTGCCACAGGATGCCATCACCGTTGGGTATGCAAAGATCCCTGGTGTTCAGTTCCTCCAGCTTTCAGGCAGGTACATGAGTGCCCTGGACTGGGCGCGGCGCGGGATGCCGGATGCGCTGGATTGGAAGGGCGCGATCGAGGCGTACGACTACACGGCCCTTTCGCGAACAAGGGCCTACGAGGCTGTAGGTCATGTGCTGCACCTTCTCCAAGACATGGCTCAGCCCGACCACGCAGGGTGCCGGCCTCACCCCGGGAACTACATTCAAGATAAAATCAAGGACTTCGGGCTCGACGCCGCACTTTGTCCTTCGATGAATGAGTACCTTCAGAGTCATGTGGGCTACGAACGGCTGTGGAAGCTTCTTCAGGAGTCGAGCGGTGCGTTCGACGCCCGCGCGGCGGCCGCCCGTGGCGCCGCGGACGCTGCAGGCGCAGGTGCGGCGGGGACACCGGGGCGCTTCGCGGGGGAGCCTCCGTGGCCGCCAGGTGTGGAGGTTCGCGTGCCGGCATCGCTGAAGGACGCGTTCGACCTGGTCGCGTTCGTAAGCCAGAAGGCGGAGAAAGACCTGGGTCTGCCGAGTGCACTGAAGAATGAGATCGCACTGGGGCTGGGTGCGCTGAAGATCTCGAACGTCCTTCTCGGGGTAGACCACTTGGAAATGACAAGGGGCCCGATCCCCATCTTCGGTGTACGCCTTCAGAGTCTGCACACCGCGATCAGGACGGCCGGGTGGCTCGCATTCAACGACAACCTCTGGTCGGAATACACGAAGAAGCAAGGTGTGCTGCCGACGATTCCGTGGCCCTCCGGGGATGCGCACACGGAGAAGCATCTCGAACTCGGCCGCAAGATGCTCAGACTGGCCGAGGAGCACGGAGCGGGGCTGCTTCGCCACTTTCACGACATTGTGAACCCTCCGCCCTTCGTACAGTCCGTCGAGATCCTGCAGGAGGGCAAGTCCAGATACAGGGCGGACTGGCTGGATGGCGACCCCGACCGCAACGGGCATGTTGCGGCGCGAACCGTGAATCGGCGCAGGAAGGAGGCCCTTGCGCCGGGAAAGGAAGCGGAAGTGTGGATTCGCTTCGGCCCGTTTCTCAGGCACGAGGGCGCCGTGCTCCACGAGGCCGTTGGAGGGGTGAGCGTCTCCGTAATTCCGGACGCTGGCGGAGATCCCCTGCCGGTTGGCGTAGTGGGAATGGTCCCGGATCCTGAGTCGGCAGGCGCCTACATGTGTCGGGCGACGTTTGTGCCCACGGTCGGGGGCCGGCTTCGCATAGTCGCCGAGGACCTGGACGCGCACTACACGCGGCGAGACCGTGCCGGGGAGTCTCTGGATTCAAATCCGGCGACGCCCGCGAGGGCTACGTGGGGCACTGACGCCGACGGAGCGCCGTATCCCTGGGAGGGCTACGAGCCTGGGTTCGACGAGTTGCACGATTTCGCTGTCGTGGGCGAAGTACGCGCCTGCAAGGAGGGGAAGCTCCCTCACATGCAACTTGAGCTCATGCGATGGAGCGAGTGGAGCGGAACCATTGCGATCTCGATCGAGAGCAAGAACGTGGTCGTCAGCCTGGCGGGGAATTGGGATGAATGGGAGAAGACGGAGGTGCAGATCTCGGCTGCGTTTCGAGGGATGTCTTGGGATGAGTTGGACAAGGACGGGGATCAAGTGCAGTTTGGCAGGGGTGCGGGCAGCGCCTCGGCCCGGGGCGACACCGGATTCGTATTCTTCGATGGTACGAAGGAGGTCAAGCACCACGAGGAGGCATGGCAAGTCCAAGGGTACGGCGGGTTAAGCCTGGAACCAGACGAGGACGGCAAGCACGGGTACGAGATCCAGGTGAACGAGCCAGAAGGCCAAGAGAGTCCTTTCTATGTCGGAGCCGTGTGCAAGGGCAACGCATGCAGCGACGGGCGCTTGATGGGGTCTCACAAGTTCCAATCCGGAGACCCAGACGGCAGGATCTTCATGCGGAGAGTTACAAACTGGTCCTTCACGTCCTCGCCCGCTGCGGTTCCGTCGTTCGTCGCGATCTTGCGCGCGGCACCGTACCGGCATATCGACCACAAGAGCGTGAGTTCGTACCTTGGTCGGATTGCGGACGTTCTACGGCCTGCGATCGATGCCCTGGAGGCAGCAGAGGGGTATGAGGAGGCCCGGAAGCTGCAGAGTTCAGAGGATGAGAGTGACAGGGAAGTCTGGGCGTACTGGAAGGATAAGGTATTCCCGTCACTTGAGAAGCTGGGTCCCGACATTGATTACGGCGGGCATCTTGCCGCGGAGGCATGGCTCCATGCGACGGCGGAGACAGAGTCCGAATATGAGGCGAAGGTGACTGCGCTCCAGGAGTCCGTCCGCGCGCTGAACAGTCTGAAACGGAGCGCGGAGGAGTATTGCGCGGCGGCAACGAATCGACACGCAGCCCGGGTAGAGCCGCTAGACCCCGCCGCTGCAGAGAGGATTCGGTCGGTGGCCAAACGACTCAAGGACAAAGGTCTCGAGGACTTCTCCCGGTAGGCAGGCTGGATGATCGTGTGTTTGTACGTGTTTACGAGCGCCGTGATAGTGTGGGTCGTCCGGCGGGTGCAAGTCCCGCCCGGGGAGTTGCCGGTACACGCCGGTAGGTACGGAGGAGGACCCTCGGGACGACCCGGTAGCTGAAGTCTCCCGGAAAGGAGTCCGACGAGGTCGGGCTGCGAACGGACGGGCCGTACGTATTCACCGCCCCCGGCCCCGCGCGGGGCCTGACCGAGGCAACGGCTGCGGAGTTCGTCATGTCCAGCAACAGGCCCAACGTGTCGAGAGCGCCACCTGATCCTCGCGCCTCCGCCGACGGGGGCCAGGTCTGCGTCCCGCGGCGACACCCTTCAGTTGAGGAACCTCCACACCTCGCCATCGCGGCCTGCCGTGCCCGCCGCCACCGGGGACGTGATGCCCTGCCCGCGAAAGGCGCTGTCCGGGGTAGGTGGGCGCTTCATGCCCTCCCAGCGGGTCTTCTCGTTCCGGGAGATCGTCACGTCCCCCGCCTGGTTGATGAAATAGACGCTGGCCTGCTCGCCCCACCGCAGCTTCACGGGCCAGGCGTAGGCGCACCAGGTCGTCTCCGCCAGGTCCGTGTGGACCTTCCCCGTCCCCCCGGCGAACCCCGGCGCCCCCGCGGGTCCCCTCTCGTGGACCCACCGCGCCACCGGCGAGGCCGTGTCGGCAAGGTAGATGCGGAAGCAGTATCCCGCCTTCGTGACGATCCCATCGGCGTCCACCCCCCCCGCCCATGCGGACAGGAGCGAAGGCACGAGCGGGGTCCCCCGGACAGTCCAATCCGCCGAGCGGCGGACCGGAACCGCCCCGCTCAGTTCGAGGAAGGTGCCGAATTCCCCGGTCTCGTCCCCGTCCACATCGACCTTCCCGCTGGTCTGGAACCGCATCTGGCAGGTGGAGAGGTTCCGCAGGGTGGCGATGGGGTAGCTCTCCCCTGTCGAGATCCTGGCCGCGAGGAGGTTGGGAATGGCGACGGCCGTGATCACACCTCCCAGGAGCGCGTACTTGAGAAGGAGGAGCGGGGAGACTCCCGTGCGCTTCGAGAGGGCCTGTTCGGGCTCCAGGGGCCATCGAAGGAGAAGCAGGACGAGCGCCGGGTACGCGACGGTGAAGATGAGGAGGAAGAGGAACACCCCGCCGCCCTCGATCGTCGCGGCCCACAGGAGGTTGATGGCGAGGGTCAGCGCGACGTAGATCCCGCAGCTCCAGAGGCAGGCCCGCCGTCCCCAATCGCGGCCAATCTCGTACGCTACGCATCCCGCGATCAGCATGAGGGCGAGGAGGAACGCCAGGAGGGAGGCGCCCGCGTTCAGGGCGTAGCGCCAGTCCTCGTTCAGATCGACATTGCCGAGGCCGTCGAGCGTCGTTTCCCCGTGGAGGTTTTGCACGCCCTCGACGGCCTGGATCACCGCCGCGGAGACGGAGACGACGGGGCCTGCGGTGCAGACAAGGAACCGCACCAGGCCCCTCCGAATCGCACTCCTCGTCACGGCCTCGGACTATGAGCATTCCGCGGCTTCCATGCACGTTCATTCCTTCCTTCCAGACCCGCTGGCGCGAGGAAGGCCACTTCGCCCCGAGGAGACGCCCCATCGACGCGTACACAGCGGGTACGCACGAGCGCCCCGCAGGAGGAGTGCGCGGAGAAGGCGGAAGGCTCGCCGCCCCGGCGTGGACCGGAGGCCCCGCAGGAGTTCCCGATGACCAACCGGCACGGGTTGGGGATCGACCGTAGCCAACCCGACAAACATGTAAGGACATGCGCAGGGGATGTCGGGCTGCTAGCGCCTTCGCCCGGTCGCACACCCAAGGGGCCCATCAGTTCCCCGGTGCCCGGTAGAGCACCTTCCCGTCCTTGTCTCTCAACTCCAGCGCCGGGGAGCCGTCCGAATGCGTGGCGAACAAAGCGCGGGGATTCCCGTCCTTGTCTCTCAACTCCAGCCCCGGGGAGCCGTCCGACGCCATGGCGAACAAAGCGCGGGGATTCCCGTCCTTGTCTCTCAAGTTCAGCACCGAGGAGCCGTCCGACTGCATGGCGAACACAGCGCGGGGCTTCCCGTCCTTGTCTCTCAAGTCCAGCCCCGGGGAGCCGTCCGGGGTGACGCTAAACAGAGCGCGGGTCTTCCCGTCCTTGTCTCTCAACTCCACCGCTGGCGAGCCGTCCGAACGCGTGGCGAACACAGCGCGGGACTTCCCGTCCTTGTCCAGGAGTTCAAGCCAAGGGGAGCCGTCCGAGTTCAGGCCGAGCGAAGCGCGAGTCTTCCCGTCCTTGTCTACGACCTCGAATTTCTCGGCCTGAAGGTTCTTCGCCGGTGGCGCAGCCTGCCCGACAAGTGCGACCCCGAGCGCAACCACGAGGCTCGCAGCACCCCAGCGCCGCATCCGGCGATTCTGTCCCTCCACTCTCTCCAACCGCGCCGACAGTTTCTCGATGGTCATGGCCGCGTCCTCCCTTTGCCTTGCTTCGATCCGGCTATCACCGCGAGGATACCCATCCCCAGGACCCCGGGAAAGGACTAGCGGGGGGGGCACGCCGAGGCGGCGGGCACGGTCCCTTCCTCCGTCTCTTTCGGGACTCTGCGGGACCACGGGTAGGACGCCAGCCCCAGCAACTCCCGTCCCGACCCGGAACGAGAGCTCCTGGCGCAGCATCGAGCGACAGCGGACGGGAGGGCCGTTGGCGGAGATCGGACGAGCGAGCGGCTGGCTGCGCCGGACGCGCCTATCTTGGACACGCCACATGGTGTTGACGCTGGGTGTCCAAAGAGGGGGAGATGGCGAAGAGGAAGACGGACGAGGAGCAGGAGGCGCCGGGGGACGCGGAGGGAGCCCCGTCGTTCGTCGTTGGGGCGACCGGAGCGTCCCCCGGCGGCGCGACCACGGGGCCCCTTGGCTCCGGGGCAGCGGTGGAGCCAGGTGCGCAAGCGCGAGGTGGTCCTGCGCCTGCTGCTGGGAGAGTCGGCCGAGGCGCTGTCGCGGGAGCTGCGCGGGGAGGTGTACCGGCTCGAGCAGTGGCGGGACCGGGCGATGTCGGGGATCGACATCTCTCTGCGTGAGCGAGGCGAGACGCCGGAGACGGTGGCGCTGGACGCAGCGATCAAGCGGATCGGCGAGATCTCGATGGAGGTCGAGCTGCTACGCGCGCGTTGCCGGGCCCGAGAGGCAGGTGGTGCACGGGAGGGTCTCCGGGATCGTCAAGTATCCTCGCGCGGCCATGGCGGCCTTCGTGGAGTTCTACAACGACGAGTGGCTGGCCGAAAAGGTCGGCTTCGTGAGCCCTCGGAGGGCTCGCGAACTTCACGGCCTTCGCCGGGTGGCGTAGGTCAATCCTGTGTCCAAGGAACCTGGCGCGGTACATTACCAATGTCGCGCCGCGCGGGAGGAGGGCTCCCCCGTTGCGTCGCGGGCGGGAAGGAGACGTTCGTGAAGGACGCATCAGCATCCGACGGAGCGGGGCGGAACGCGGAGAGCCCGCGGAACCCCATGGCGACCGCCGCCCTCGTGCTGGGGATCCTCGGCTTCATCCCGCTCGTCACGAGCGCCGCGGCGCTCGTGCTCGGTGCCCTCGCGCTGCGGAGGTGCCGTGCCACCGGCGCGAGCGGGCGCGGCCGCGCCATCACGGGGGTGGTCCTTGGGGCGGTGGGGCTCGTGGGGTGGGTCGTCGGCGGCGCGGTGTTCCTCCAGGCGTCGCGGAGGGTCGCGGCGGTCGCCGAGGCCTTCACGAGGGACCTGACCAGGAACGACATCGACGCCGCGGCCCAGCGATGCGTGGCGGGCATGAGCCGGAGCGACCTTTCGGCGGTGGCCGCCACCATGCAGCCCTGGGGGGAGTTGGAGGAGATGTCGTTCTCGTCGTTCGGCAGCGCCGCGGACGGGAGCGGCGTGACCTGGCATCTCGAGGGGTCCGCGACGTTCGCCGCCCACGCCAAGGTGGCGACCGACTTCCGCCTGACCAAGCATGACGACGGAGGCTACCGCGTCCTGGGATTCCGGTTCCGCTGACGGCATGCGGAGCGGCGAGCGCCATCGCTTCGCGATCGGCGACCGCCGGAGACCGTGGACCCCGCCGAGCACGGGCCGGTGAAAGGAGGATCGACGATGAAGGGAGCGGTGGGTGTGATCGTCGCGTCGGCGTGCTGCGGCGCGCTCGCGCTCGCCTCGGGATGCGGCGGAGAAGCGCCGACCGTGCCCGCGGCCACGGCGGTCCGGGGGAGCTGGGAAGCGCAGACGAGCGGCGTCCAGGACGACCTGAAGGACGTCGCCTTCCTCGACGCGACGACGGGCTTCGCCGTGGGGACTGCGAACACGATCGTGAAGACCGGGGACGCGGGACTGACCTGGCGGCGCGTGGCGGAGCGGAACCCGGACGGTCCGCACTGGCAGGCCGTGACCTTTCTGAACCCGCGGGAGGGATGGGTCCACGAAGGGATCCTCGGGAGGGGCGTGGCCCACACCACCGATGGCGGAGAGACGTGGACGCTGGTCCCGATCTCCCCGATGCTCGCCGGGTACCCCGCGTACGACACCGTGTCCGAAGGCGGGTACCTGCTCATGAACCTGACCTCGATCTACCGGCCCGGGGGCAGCGCGAAGGAACCCTGGAGGGAGACGGCGCATCTGCCGAGGAACGACTACCACGACCTCGCCTTCCCCGACGCCCGCCACGGGCTCATGGTCCGCGGGCAGGGCCTCATGACACGGACCGACGATGGAGGCGTCACCTGGAGCGAGGAGCAGCAGGTCCCGGAGGAAGGCGGCAACCGCCAGCGCTTCCAGTTCGTGGACGCCCGCACAGGTTGGCTCCTGCCGGAGTACGGCCAGTTGAACGCGACCCTCGACGGAGGGAAGACCTGGACGGTGCAGCGCCTCGGGCACGTGGCACACTTCCCCCTGATCGACCTCCACTTCGTCGATACCAGGGTGGGTGCGGTACTGCTCGGCGCCAAGTCCCAGTACGTGGTCCACCGGACGCGGGACGGCGGGGCGACGTGGCAGACAACCCCCAGCGCCGAACCACCCGGCTATGCCCACGCGTTGAGCTTCCCCGGGGGCGAGGAGGGGTGGATCGTCGGCGACAAGGGCGCCATCCTCCACTATGGCGCTTCATCGCCTCGCTGATAGGGAGAGGTCCGCATGCCGGGCTGGCAATGGGGAGCATGTGGGAGGGTGAGAGAGGAGCTTCCGATGGGACCTAGGCCGCGGCCTGCTCGCCGTGGCTTCCTCGACGCGATGGGCGATCATCGTCTTCGTCCCACTCTACCTTGCCGTCACTCTCCGGCTGCGTCTCCTGCCAGCGATCGAGCGCGTACAGGTTCTCGGCGGCGATCTTCCGCTCACGGACGCGCTCGAACAGGTGACGCGTCCGCAACTTCGCCATCGAGCGCCCGTCGAGGACACGGCCTACCGCAGCGACCACGTCCCGACGGCGGCCTCGCCGACCGCGTTTCCGATGGCCAGACGCAAGGCGGTCGCGCGGGGAGTGACACCGACGCGCAGCGGGACGAGGCGGCCCCGCTCCGTCTCGCCCAGCACGACGCGGTTCGCGACGAGGTCGTCTCCGGTGAGGTCGTTGATAGGCTCGGCTCCGTCGAGCAGCCGCTGGAGGTTGGCGACGAGATCGTTGATGGGCTCCGCGGGGTTCACCCCTGGGTCGGCGGACACCGCGATCAGGTGCCGGACGGAGCGGATGGTGAGAAGACCCGCAATGGTGCAACAGGGGTCAGCGCCGTCCGGCTCCGGGACGCGGACCGTCCCGGCCACTCCGTCGATGAGGTCGCCGAGGCGGAGCCGTTGCGCCTTGGCGGCGTCCAAGGTCCCGACCCGCAGGACCCGGAAGGCCCCGGTCGTCCGGTCGCGGGCGAGGACCAACTGGTTCGCGAGGTCCGTGTCGCCGGTCAGGTCGTTGATAGGCTCGGCTCCGTCGAGCAGCCGCTGGAGGTTGGCGACGAGTTCGTTGATGGGCCCCCCCGGGTTCACTCCGGGATCCGCGGCGAGCGCGAGCAGCCCTCGCGCCGACCGGGCGCTCAGGATGCCGACGATAGTGCAGCATGGGTCGGCTGCGTCCGGCTCGGGCAG
>CAZKTF010000051.1:0-18235 GCA_964555565.1 uncultured Planctomycetota bacterium
CCGCCGCGCCAGGTGCTCGCGCGCGAGGGCGTCCGTCGGGGGCGCCGCCGCCGGGGGCCCGAGCGCCGCCAGCGTCTCGATCGGGAAGGGCTCGAAGGGGGGCTCGGGGCGCGACCCGGGGCGCCCGAGGAGGTGCTTCGCGAAGAACGCGTAGACCGCCTCGCGGAAGGGCCGGTCGTAGTTGTGCCCTTCCTCGTGGTGCTCGGAGCCGAGGCGGCCCGCGGCCCCCAGCCGCATGTAGAGCGCGCGGATCTCCGGCAGGACCTCCGCCGGGAACCCGCTCGTCCAGTCCCCCGTGACGCTCCCGTAAAACGCGGGCCGCGGGGCGAAGGCCTCGCACATCTCCGGCTCGTCCGTCAGCCAGGCGAGGCGCGGGGCGTGGTTGCACCCGCAGTGCGCCGTGCGGTCGTCGAGGATCGTCCCGTAGCGCGTGATCATGCAGACGGGCGCGGCCGCGGCGATCCGGTCCTCCAGCGCCATGAGGAACATCGTCTGCTGCGCCCCTCCCGAGGCGCCCGTGACCGCGAGGCTCGTGGGGTCCACGTCGGGGCGCTCGACGAGCAGGTCCAGCCCGCGGAGGTTGTTCCAGGCCATCACGCCCGCGGTGCTCACTCCGGCGGGCACGTCCTCCGCGTGCACCGCGTCGGGGGAGAGGACGACCCAGCCCTCGCGCGCGAAGCGGGCCGCGCGCGCCTGCACGACGGGGTTCATGGCCCCGTTCTCCCAGTGCCCGTGGGGCGAAAGCAGCGCCGGCAGGCGGCCCGCGGGCTGCGGGTCCGGCGTCCAGAGCCATCCCGTCGCCCGCGTGCCGGGCCACGCCTCCCAGGAGACGCGCCGCACGAGGAACCCCGCGCCGCGCACCTCCCCGTGCGTCTCCGGCTTGAGCGGGCCCCGCGCGGGGAGCGGGCGGAGCCCGAGCGCCTCCGCCACCGCCTCCCGGACCTCGAGCCTCCGCGCGTCCCAGGCCGCGGGCTCCATCGCCGAGGGCGCCCGCGCGGGCCCGAGCGCCGCCGCGCGGAGAGCGGACAGCGCGCGCGCCTTCTCCTCGTCCGGGAGGACCGGTGCCAGGAACGCGAACGTCTCCCCGCGGGTGTTCCTCCGCCGCACCGCCACCTCGTCCAGGTCCCCGCGGAAGGGCTGGTGCGCGCCGATGTTGTTCCCGAGCCGGAGCGCGGCGCCCGGGGACGCCCCCGCGCCGAGGACGCCCGCGCCCTCGAACTTCCCGTCGAGGAAGAGCGCGGCCGTGTTGGAGCGCGGGTCGTAGGGGACCTCCACCCGGTGCCAGCGCCCGTCGTCCACGCGCGTGCGCGAGAGGATCCGCACCGTCCCCCAGGACCAGGCCTCGAAGGAGAGGCGGCCGGGCTCGCGGCCCAGGATGAGGCTCAGGCCCACGCGCCCCCCGTCGCGCGCCATGATCGCCGTGCAGAAGCCGGGCTCCGTCGTCCGGATCCACGCCTCGAGCGTGAAGGCCTCGGCCGAGGAGACGGGACAGGGACCCGCGTCGATGAGCGCGTCGGGCGAGCGGAAGGAGGCCGCCCGCTTCACCGCGCCGTCCTCGACGACGGCCACGCCCTTCCAGCCCGGCCCCGGGGCGTCGAGCGGGAGGACGAGGTCGGGCGGCCCCTCGCCCGCGGCCGCCCCCGCCGCCGCGAGGGCCGCGAGGAGCGCCAGGGCGCGCGGGGCCCGCATGGGGAGCGCATCCTACGGGGCCCGCGCTCGCGCGTCACGGCCGAACCCCCGGGCGCGGGGAGCCCCGCCCCTTCTCCCGGGCCGTCCCGCGCGGCGGTATCATCCCGGCCGCGGAGCCCACGGTGTCCCCGTAGCTCAGTTGGATAGAGCGTCGGTTTCCTAAACCGAAGGTCGGCAGTTCGAGTCTGCCCGGGGATACCACAACCCCCTGCGGGGGGCGGGGTTAGGCCGGAAAAGTTAGAGCGTAGGTAATTGATGGTGACCACATGGTCACCATCTGGTGTCCATCGCCGCCGGAATCGGTGTACCGGCCCAGCGGACACTGGACACCACGCAGGATGCGTTCTGGGACGCGACGGGGGCCCCTCCGGCAAGGGCGGCATACGCGGTGGGGACAGGGTCCGGGCGCAGGGGGCGGGGCAGGCCTGCGGCCGGAGGGTGTCAAGGAGCCGGCTACGCCGCGCGGCGGAGGCGGAGCACGGGCAACGCGCGGTCGTTTCCGAAGTAGCGGACGGAGAGGACGGCGCGCCGGGGAACCGCCCGGGCTCTTTTGGCCCGGCCCGCGTGGACCTCGTCGGGCGTTCGGTTGCCGAGTCCCTGGTGCGGGCGCTCCGTGTTGAACCACCCGGCGTAGCTCGCGAGGTTCGCCTCGATGGCCCGCAGCGGCCGGTAGAGGAAGATCCCTCCCGCGTACTCCGTCTTGAGGCTCCTCCAGAAGCGCTCGATGAGGGCGATCGAGCCCGATCGGCCGATGGCTCCGAAGCGGTGGCGGATGCCGCGGCGCCGGAGGGACCGCGTGAAGGCGCGAGCGGTGAATTGCCGTCCCCGGTCGGTCACGACCCGGCCCGGAAGTCCGGCCGCACGGACCGCCTCGAGGAGGAGCCGCACCGCGAAGGCGGCTCGCGGCTCGCCCGCGACTACGCCGACGGCGAGGACCTTCCGGGAGAAGGCGTCGATCACGGCCCCGACCCGGACGGAGCGGAAGAGGCCGCCGACCCGCGTGAAGTCCAGCAACCACATCTGCCCGGGACGGCGGGCCGCGAGGTGCCCACCGCCGGGCCGCGGGGTCCGGGCGCGCCGGGCAGGACGATGGGGTCGGCGGAGCAGCCGCTGGACGCTGGTGCGGGAGGCAGCGATCCCCAAGCGTGCCAGGGTCCCTGCCACGCGCCGCGTCCCCCAGCGCGGCCACTCCCTGCTGATGAGATGGACGAGCGCGGCGACGAGGTCGGGGAGGGCGTTCACGGGGCGCCGCGGCCGGACGAGCCGGGCCTCCCCGCAGGCGACCTCCCGGCGCCAGTGGATGATCGTCTGCGCCGACAGCACGAACGCACGGGCCGTGGCACGGACCGACAGGCCGTGGCGGGCCTGGTGCCAGAGGATCCGGAGCCGCTCGAAGGGCCGGTAGCGCGGACGGCGCCGGGGGTCGAGGCGGCGGAGCCGGGCCCGCAGGAGGTCGTTCTCCCCACGGAGCCGCCGGAGATCCTCCTCGAGGGTGTCGATCCGGGCGCGGAGCGGACCGCGCCGGGCCGCCGCGGCGCGCCAGAGGTCGTGGGCGGCGGCGATCCAGTGGGCGATGAGGAGGAGCGCTCGGGTCATCGGCGGAGCGTAGCGCGGAGGCCCGGGGTCCAGGGCGCCCTCCGCGAAGAGGCGCTCCGGTCCGGCCTGCGCGAGGAGGAGCGACTCGGGACCGACGGGCGCCACCGGCGGATTCAGGCCGTGCGAAGGAGGTCCCCGTGGGAACCCGGTCGGCCGCGCGGTCGCCCCGGGGGCTCCGAAGATGCTACCGCACGTGGTATCATGTCTCCGTGGCCAAGATCCGCCGCGGCGGATACGTCCTCGTGACCTGGGTCGGCGACCACCCGCCCCGGCACGTGCACGTCTACCGCGACGGGAGGCTCGTCGTGGAATGGGACCTCGACCGGGGGCAGGCCATGGAAGGCGCTGCGCCGGCCCGGGTCCGGAGGCGACCTGCGGAGCTCGTCGAGGAGGGACTCCTGTGAAGATCCGATCCGTCCGCTCCGACCCGCGCCGCCGGGCGTTCGCCGTCTCGGTCGCCCGCCAGGTCCTCGAGTTCCCCTGGACGCAGCTCGACGTCATCCCCTCCTCCTCCGACCCGGTCGTGAAGGTCGGACCCGACCCGGAGCTCGGCGGCGAGGGGTTCACGTACCGCCTCGCCTCGGGCGCCGAGGGGACGGTCCACCTCGACCACGTCCTGCGGTTCGTCCGCGACCCGGACTACCAGCGGCGGGAGCTGCTCTACGCGCTCACCGGCGAGGCGCTCGCCGCGCTCGCCGCCTCCGGGCGCACGAAGCGGAGCATCGCGCGCCAGCTCGGGACCTCGCTGGCGCAGCTCGCGCGGCTCTTCGACCCCGCGAACTCGCGCAAGTCCGTGGACCAGATGGTCCGGCTGCTCGCCGCCCTGGGGCGGAGGCTGGAGCTGCACGTCGAGGCCCTGGAGGCCGCCGGGTCGCGCTGACCTCCGCGGTGCGGGTGGTGGACGAGGTCGGCGTGGAGGTTCTCGTCCGCGAGGAGTCGCACCGGGCGGGCCTACCCGAGGAGGGTCTGCTCGAGGCCGATGACCGCGGCCGCGTAGGCCCATGCGGCGCGGAGGTAATCGCGCGTGAGCCGGGGGTGCCCTCGGAGGAGTTCGTCCTCGGCCATGCCGTTGGCGAGTTCCTGGAGGACGTGCTCGACGGTGACCCGGGAGCCCTTGAACACCGGCTTCCCGTTCATGACGTCGGGGCGCTCCTCGATGTAGTCCTGCCAGTTCATGGGGACCTCCTCGGCGGCCCTATCCTACCTCGCCGGGTCCCGGGGGCGCCGACCTGGAGCCCGGGACTCCGGGTCCGAGGGTCCAGGCGGGTCGCGGTGGGGTGGTTGCCCCCCGGGGGAGGCTCGGTTCCCCGAACCGCTGCTCTTGTGGTTTTCGGGGAGATCCAGGGGGATCCAGGGGGGCGGGAGTACGGCAAGAGTACGGCAAGAGTACGGGGATAGTACGGGTCTGGAGGCCTCTCGCGGGCTCGGACACGCAGGAGGCTGGTGTCCATCTGGTGTCCAAGATCCGCTCCTCTGCGGACTCCATGGACTCGGTGGACAACCTGCTACCGTAGGTCCTTGCCGCGCAAGGCCCCCGACTCGGTTTCCTAAACCGAAGGTCGCAGGTTCGACTCCTGCCGGGGATACCAGCTCCTCTCACCGACCCTTCCCCGGGAGCGCCGGCGGGAGCCCTGTAGACTCCGCCGGGATTCACCTCGCCGGCTTGGTCGGGGGGATTCCATGTCGGGAGGCACACTGATGCCGACTTCGCAGGGCCTGGCCGCGTTCCTGGAGCGGGCGGTCGCCGAGGACACGCCGCTCCTGCGGGCGATCCCGGACGGTGAGGAGACCCGGCGGCCCAACCGGCCTTCGGGGGTGGGCTGGTCGCGGCGCGAGGAACTCGGGCACCTCATCGACTCGGCGGTCAACAACCACCAGATCCTCCTGAGGCTGCCCGCGCGGAGGTACCCGTCACAGGATTGAACGGCGCGCCCTCCCGGCGACCGCGATCTTCGGGCCTCCCCCGAGGGTGCCCGTCCGCCCCATTGCGTACGGGCGGTACCGGACGGCAGCGCGGAGGCACGTGGCGTCTCCGGAGTGCCTACGCGAAGAGGAGCCGGAGCAGTTCCTCCCGCGGCAGCCTCGCGTGCGCACCGACGTCCCGCAGGATGGCGCTCAGCGTGCCGGTCCTCAGGGGGTCGTGGTCCGGAACCGTGATGTGGTGCTCTCCGCCCTGCTGGGTGGTGAGCCGGAAGTGGCTCCCCGTCTACCGGTCGATCGCGTAGCCGAGGCGCGCCAGCGAGCCCGCGAGCTGGCGACCGGTGACGTCGCGGGGGAGCCTCAAGCGGAGATCACCTCGTCCCGGACGAGATGGAGCCGGATGATCCTGGGGCGCGACGCCTCCTCCGGGAAGTGGCAACGAAGAGCGTCGCGGACGGCCACCCGGAGGGCCTCCATGTCGTCGGCCTGCGTGAAGATCGCCTCGCCGAGGGCCCGGGCGACGAAGCCCCCCTCGGGGTCCTCCTCCACGATGAACACGATTTCGGTCGCCATGCGGCCCCCATCCTACCGCATCGGACAGGCCCTGGCTCCGCCGGGCTCACGAGGCGTGCAGGCCCGGGGTAACGAGGGCCCCCCCCGAGAGGTCCGCAACAGGTGTCCAAGATCCGCTCGTCTGCGGACTGCGCGGCCGTCCCGGACGACCTGGGCGGCAAGCCCTTGCGCGACAGGGCCCGTCCGCGGTTTCCTAAACCGAAGGTCGGCAGTTCGAGTCTGCCCGGGGATACCAGCCCACTCAGCACCAGGGGTCAGACCTCGGGCGTTTGCAAACCGTGGCCTTCGACCCCTCGCGTCACCCCACCCCGTTTGCAAACGACTGGGGTCTGACCCCCTGCTCCTCCCGCGGCCGCTCCGCGCGGGGGAGGGGGGGGCGTGACCGCGGCCCATGCTTCGTGAGTCCCTTCGGCGGGATGGAGTCCGGCCCCGGGAGTGGGCGGCCGGGTGGGGGCGTGCCGGATCCTCCGCGCGTCCGCCGGTCTGCACCCCGCTCCGGGGACGGATGCAGGGGGAGAACGCCCCGGGCTCGGCCACGGCCGGCAGGCCCTGCAGGGCGCAGCGCATAGGGGGAATGACGCGGGCAAACCCTGCGGACCGGACGAGGAGGCGCCGCGAGGAAGGGCCCCATCGGTCAGGCGCTACACACCGCGGCGCCGCAAGTTGATCCCTCGCCGCGGGTTGCGGCGGAAGACTCCAGGATCTCAGGAAGGGCGCAGTAGCAGGGGCAGGTCAGCGCAGGCTCCGGGGAGAACCCTCGGCGGCGCACGACTCGGCAGGGTTCCAAGCTTGCTCATGTCCATGGGAATGGCAATATTTGTCTTGTGCTAATACAATAAATTCATAGGATTACTATTACCATGCCTCCCTTCGACCTTCAGGAGTCGTTGGAGAAGGCCCGCCGACGGTTCGGAGAGGCGCCCTTGCGTGCGACGCGGGCACCCCGCTCCGATCGCGGAGTCTCCCGGCTCCCGTCCGAGGTGGTCGCCTGCGTGGGCCGGGCGCTGTCCGGCCAGGAGCGGCCGCGGATGAGGGAGATCCTGTCCCGGATCGGGGAAGGATGCGGCATGAGGCGCCTCGAGCCTCCGTCGAGGGCCACGGTCTACAAGTTGATGTGCACCCTCCCCTGCCCCACCCTCCGCGCGGGGGACCTGCCGGCCTCCGTCCAGGCCGCCCTCTACAACATGGAGCCGGAGAGCGAGGTCCCGGCCCACCAGGTCGTCTTCTGCTGCTTCAACTACGGGGACCTCCGCGCCATGAGCTTCGCCGCGGGGCTCCCCTGGCTGGCCGTCCACCAGGCGCTGCGCCTCCCCGGCTACCGGAAGAGGAGCCGCGGGCTCGTCGAGGCCGTGGCCCTCGCCCGGGGCATCTGAGATGGAAGCCCGCGATCCCCTGGAGGTCATCCCGCCGCCGCTCGGCCGGGCCGTCGGCGACCTCCCCTGGTGATTCGTCATCGGAGGGCACGCGGTCCGCTGCATCTGTCCCTACCGGCCGAGCCGGGACGTGGACTTCGGCGTCCGGAGCGCCGAGAACCTCCACGACCTCCTGCGTCAGCTCGGGGAACGTGGGAAGGTGGAGATCACCGAACGCGGCGAGGACACGGTCCACCTGCGCTTCGAAGGCATCAGCGTGTCGGTGTTCCTGCTCGACAGCCTGGCCCCCTTCGTCGAGCATCGCCGCCTGACCGCGACCGGGGTCCTGGCCACGAAGCTGCACGCCATCCTCGACCGGGGTGTCCGGCGGGACTTCTTCGACCTCTACGTGACCCTGCAGCGCCGTTCCATGGGCATCGCCGAGTGCCTCGCGTCCCTCCGCGCGGTATTCCGGCAGGAGGTGGACGAGCCGCTCCTCCTCCGGGCCCTGACCTTCTTCGACGATGCCGACCGGGAGGCCCGCCTCCCCGGCGAGGGTCCCGACGACTGGAAGACGGTGAAGGGGTTCTTCCGGACGAGGGTGGGGCGCCTCCTCGTCCCGCCCGCGCGGGAACTCGAGATCCAGAAGCGCGTGGTGGACGTGCATGAGGCGTAGGGAAACGATCCCCGCTTCGTCGTCGGCGTAAGGGGGACGGCGCCCCGCCTCCGGACCCCGGAAGGGGAAGGAGGCGGCAACGGCGGGGAAGAGGCAGGAGGATGGGAGGGGACCGGCCGGAGGGGGGCCCGGTGCCGACCGCAGGGGCTCCCCGGAGCGCCGGCCACGGTGGGCCGCGGCGGGGCACTCCGGGCTGGACTGGGGCTCCCCCATGGGGTACCAAGGGGCCTCCCCGGCGTGGGCCGGGGCCGAACGCCCGCGACCTTCCACCGGACCGGGGTCCCTGCATGTTCCGCCGACTCCTCGACCGCGGGTGGCTCGCGATCGTGCTCGTCTTCGCCGCCGCGACGATCGCGCTGGGGAGCTTCCTCCCGCGGGTCACGGTGGACGCGAGCACAAAGCTCCTCCTCGACGAGCACGACCCGGACCTGGCGTACTACAACCGGGCGCAGCGGCTGTGGCCCTCCGACGACGAGTACGCGATCGTCTGCTGCCGCCGCGCGGACTGGTTCACGCCGGAGTCCCTCGAGGTCCTGAGGGGGATCCAGGCGGAGCTCGCGAAGGTCCGGCACGTGAGGAAGGTGTTCTCGCTCTTCTCCGTGCCCCTCCTGCGGCAGGGGCCGGTCCTCGTGCCGGTGAAACTCGACGCGGAGGGGGTCGATCTCGCGAAGGCCCGCGAGGAGCTCACGCACCACGCGCTGGCGGGGGGCGTCCTCGTCTCGGCGGACGGCCGCGACGCCGTGCTCCTCGCCTACCTCGACCAGCCGCCCGAGTACGCCCGCCTCGACCGCGAGCGCCAGGAGGCCTTCGACCGGGGGGACGCCGCCGGCGCCGCGGCCCTGGACGCGCCCTTCGAGGCGGCGGGCGCGGAGCTGCGGGCCCGGCGCCGCGAAATGGTCGAGGGGGTCCGGGCCGTCGCCCGGGAATGGAGCGCGAAGACCGACGGTCCGATCCGCCTCTCGGGGCTGCCCGTCATCAACCTGGGGCTCATCGAGTTCGTCGGCCACGACGTCCGGTGGTTCGGGGTCGGGAGCCTCGTGCTCTTCACGCTCGCCTTCGCGGCCGTCTACCGGACGCCGCGCTGGACGGCGCTCCCGATCGTGGCGTGCCTCCTCCCCGTGGCCCTCGTCCTCGGGGCGATGGCGGCCCTGGGGCTGAAGCTCACGGTCATCACCGCGAACCTCCCGCTCCTGCTCTTCGTCATCATGCTCCCGTACACGGTCTACTTCATCGAGCGGTACCGCGAGCGCCGCGCCCGGGGCACGGGCGAATCCCACCTCGACTCGACCGCAGGCGCGGCGGGGGACATCTGGCTCCCGTGCCTGTACTCCTGCACGACGACGATGGCGGGGTTCGCGTCGCTCCTGACGAGCGGGGTGAAGCCGGTCTGGTGGTTCGGCCTGATGATGACGATCGGGCTCGCCGTCGGGCTCGCGTGCGCGTTCCTGTTCCTGCCGGCGGCGACGCGCCCCCTCGGGGCGCGGGAGGACCCGGGGGCTAGCGCCGCCCCCCGGCCCTCGGGGCTCGTCCGCCTGCTCGAGCGGCTCGTGCTCGGCGCGCCGCGGTCCGTGGTGGTCTCGGCGGTCGTGCTGATCGCCGCCGCGGCATGGGGCTGCACCCGCCTCACCGCCGAGAACAAGTTCATCGACTACTTCTGGCCGAGGACGGAGGTCTACCAGGGGCTGGAGTACATCGACCGCCACATGGGCGGGACCACGCCGCTCGACGTCGTCCTCACCTCGAAGGAGCCGGACTTCTTCAGGACCGAGGAGGGGGTCGGAGCGATCCGGGCGGCGTCGGCGTACTTCGCGAAGGTGCCCGAGGTCGGCAGCGTCACCTCCCTGGCGACCCTGCTCGACGAGGTGCACAAGGCGGAGATGCTCTCCGCGATGACGGCCGAGATGCTCTCCCTGAACGACGCCGTCGAGCCGCTCCTGCGCGACATGGCGACGCCCGACTTCAGGACCGCGCGGGTGACCGTGCGGTTCCGGGAGACCGCGCCGACGCTGCACCGCAGGACCATCCTCGAGGGCCTGAGGAAGGACCTCGCGGGGCGCCCCGAGCTCGCGGCGCTCTCGCCGCGGCCGACCGGCGTCTTCCTCCTCTACGCGAACATGCTCGACTCGCTCCTCCAGAGCCAGAAGGACACCTTCCTGATGGTCCTCGCCGCCATCTACCTCATGCTCGTCACGCTCTTCGCCACCGTCGATCTCCGCCGCCGGCGGAAGGGCGGCTCGGTCCCGGGGGCCCTGGGGCACGCGGCCACGCTGTCGGTCATCGTCCTCCTCCCCCAGGTGCTCCCCGCCGTGGTGGTCCTGGGCGTGATGGGGGGGGCCGGGGTCCCCCTCGACCTCATCACCGTGACGATCGCCGCCATCGCGATGGGCGTGGGCATCGACGCGGCGATCCAGTACACCGTGCGCTACCGTATCGAGCTGGCCGCGACGGGCGGCGACCGCCGCGCCGCGGTGACGCGCAGCCACGCGACGATCGGCCGCTCCATCTGGATCGCCACCTCGATCATGGTCGCCGGCTTCAGCGTGCTCGCCCTGTCCGACTTCGTGCCCACGGTGATGTTCGGGCTGTTCAACGCGCTGGCGATGGTGATGGGGCAGTTCGCCGCGCTGACCGTCCTGCCCTCGCTGTTCCTCCTGACCGGGCTGCCGCGCCACGGCGCCGCGGCGCCCGGGGCTACGCCAGCAGCGCCAGGTCCTCCATGACCTGGTCCATGGACTCGTAGCGCAGTCCGCGCTGGAAGGCGCACATGCGCGCGATGACCTCCTTGACGTCCTTCGGCCGGGCGTTCGGGGCCGGGGCGCCGGGGACCTGGAGGGCCCTCTGGATGGACCCCGTGCGGAGGGAGACCTCCTTGTCCTCGAGGACGTCCTCGACGTCCCCGTAGGGGTGCTTGCCGGTGACGAGCTCGTAGAAGACCACGCCGAGGGAGTAGATGTCGGCCTGCTCGTCCGCGGCCGCCGGGTCGTTCCAGGCCTCGGGGGCGACGTACCGCGGGTCCATCAGGCGCCGCAGCTCCCCGGGGTCGCAGAAGTCCTCGTGGTCCCTGAGGCGCGCGAGGTCGAACCCGACGAGCTTCACGACCCCCTGCACGTTCACGACGATGTTGAGGGGCGCAAGCGCGCGGTGGACGACGCGGTGGGCGTGGCAGTGGCGGAGCCCCGCGGCGGCCTTCCGCACGATGTCCACCTTGCGCTCCCAGGCGAGCGCCCCCTCCTCGTGGCGCTCGAGCAGCGTGGCCAGCGAGAGCCCGTCCTCCACGTACTCCGTAGGCTCCACGAAGAGGTTGTCCTCCCACGCGAACACGTCACCCGTCCGGATGACGTGGGGATGGGAGCCGAGCAGCCGCATGGCGTCCTGGTGGCGGAAGATGCCCTCGATCTGGCGCTCCCTCCGGCTCTCCGGCGCGTAGGGGTCGAAGTGGTGGACGCGCAGGACGGTCGCGGGGCGGGTGCGGATGTGGCGGTGGTTGGCGAGGAAGGCCGTGACGTGGTCGTGCTGGGAGAACCTGGAGACGACGTCGTAGAGGCCGATGCGCTTGACCTTCCGGGAGGGCCGGAAGTCCACGAGCACGCGTCCGACGTCCACGCGGTGGCGCGCGACGGAGTCGGTCTTCACGGGGAGCCACGCCGGGTCCATCAGCGCCGCCTCCACCTCGCCCAGGTGCAGGATGCGCCGCGCCTGCGGGTCCTGGACCTTCGCGCGGGCCCGGTCGTCGGACAGCAGGATGACCGTCTCCACGAACACGTCCCGGAGGTTGGCGGAGGCGCCCGTGATCCGCTCCGCCAGGATCTTCGACTTCTTGTTCGCCAGCGGGATGGGGCTCGGGTAGACGGCCCCGTTGTCCAGCGTCCAGTGCCGGGAGTCCCCGTGGATCCGGCCGCGGTACCCCTTCACCTCGATGTGGTACACCGCCCAGTCCCCCACCACGACGACGTCGAACTCGTAGGGGAGCCCGCGCCCGGTGCAGACCTCGAAGTTGTGGATGACGAGCCAGTCCGCGGGGAGCAGCTCGCCGAGGCGGCGGATCGCGAGCGCCTCGCTCTCGTTCTCCGGCTGTCCCACGGGCTGGATGATGGCCACGGGCCACACCGTACCCGGCGGGGGGGGGAGGCGCAACCCGCGACCCGATGGGCCCCCGCAGCGGGCGGGGACGACCGCTAGGCCGCCCCCTCCACCCGGGGATCCGGGACCGCCTCCTGGAGGAACCTGAGGACCGCGACCTCCTCGCGGCGGAGGGCGGCGGCGGGGCGCTCGCGGCGCGCGTGGAGCATCCGGGCGGGCGGGCCCGTCGGGACGGTGAGCCCCAGGTGGTAGGCGTGCAGCAGCGCGGGGTGGACGTAGTACTTCCGGCACACGGCGCGCGTGTTGCCCAGGCGCAGGGACACCGCGTCGATGGCGCGGATGACGTTCCGGTCGGCCTCGCGGCGGCTCGAGGCGGGCCCCATGGCCCGCAGCTCCACGGCGGCCAGCATCGTGCCGCCCCAGGTCCGGAAGTCCTTGGCGGTGATGTCGCGGCCGGTGGCCTCTCGCAGGTAGGCGTTCACGTCGTCCGACGAGACGGCCTGGCGCTTCCCGGAGGGGTCGAGGTACTGGAACATCTCCTGCCCGGGGAGGTCCCGGCTCCGCTGGACGATGCGGGCGAGCCGCGGGTCCGTGATGGACACCGAGTGCTCGACCCCGCCCTTGCCGCGGAAGGTGAACTTCAGCAGGGCCCCCTCGACGCGCACGTGCCTCCGGCGGAGCGTCGTCAGCCCGTAGGAGCGGTTCTCGCGCGCGTACTCGTCGTTGCCCACGCGGATGAGGGTCTTGTCCAGGAGGCGCACCGCGGTGGCGAGGAGCTGGCGCCGGGTCAGGGGGCCGGCGCCGAGGTCGCGCTCCACCCGTTCCCGCAGCAGCGGGAGGACCTCGCTGAACTCGAGCATGCGGCGGAACTTGGACCGGTCCCGCGCCTCGCGGTAGGAGGGATGGTAGCGGTACTGCTTGCGGCCGCGGGCGTCGCGCGCCGTCGCCTGGATGTGGCCGTGGGGATCCGGGCAGATCCACACGTCGGTCCAGCCCGGGGGGATGGCCAGCGCGTGGATCCGCTTCCGCGTGACCGGGTTCCGGATGCGCGCGCCGTTCGTGCCGAAGTAGATCCAGCCCGTCCCGGATCGTCGCCGGTGGATCCCCGCGACGCCGTCGGTGACGTAGGTGAGCCCGGCCCTAGTGGCCGCCTCGCGATGCTCGCGGGTCCGCGGCGATCTCAAGGCGCCCCCCCTCCCCCACGTCGGGCCTTCCGCGAGCAACTCTACCACCCGGGGAGGCGGAGGGCGCGCCGGGGATCAGCGGGCAATCGCGTCCACGCGGCGGCCGGCCTCGAGGCGGCAGGAGGCGGTCGCGGAGGGGAAGGCGTCCTCCGCGTGGGAAGCCACGACGACGGTGCCGCCGCCGCGGTGGAACCCCGCGAGGGCCTCGAGGACGAGCCGCCGGGCGGCGGCGTCGAGGTTCCCGAGGGGCTCGTCCGCGAGGAGGGCGTCGGGCCGCCCCGCCAGCGCCCGGGCGAGCGCGGCGCGCAGGAGCTCGCCCGTGCTCAGCTCCTCGGCGGCCGCGCGGATCCTCGGCTCGAGCCCGACCCGGCCGAGGACCTCCCGCGCGATCGCCCGGCGCTCCCCGGCGCCGGGGCCGAGGGGGACGAGGCCGAGGGTCACGTTCTCCCAGAGCGGGAGCCGTGGGACCATGGGCCCGCCCGGGAAGGCGAACCCGAGGCGGCGCCGGACCCGCGAGCGAGCCGCCTCCGACAGCCCGGCGGCGTCCGCGCCGTCCACGAGCACGGCCCCCCGCGTGGGCCTCTCCAGCGTGCCGAGGAGCGCGAGCAGCGTCGTCTTGCCGCTCCCCGAGGGACCGGTCACGAGGACGAAGGCGCCGCGGGGGACCTCCAGGCTCACTCCGTCGAGCGCGCGCACCTCGGCCCCGGTGCCCGCGTGGAACCACTTGGCGGCGTCGCGCGCCTCGAGGAACGGGGTCACCTCATCGACTCCATCGGCTCGGCCGCCGCGGCGCGCCAGTTGGAAGGGAGCGTCCCCACGAGGATGAGCGCGAGCGCCAGGGCGGAGGCCACGAGGACGGGGCCGGGGGCCAGGCGCCAGGGCACGCCGAAGCCGGGGTCCGCGTCGGCCCCCGGGAGCAGCACGGCGGAGATCCCGCGTGCGCCGACGGGCCCGAGCCAGAGCGCCGCGAGGAGGATCGAGAGCGCCGCCCCGATCCCGGCGAGGAGGACGCTCTCCACGAAGACGCGGAGCAGCACCTCGTCGGTCCCCCAGCCGAGCATCTTCAGGATGCCGGTCTCGCGCCGCCGCTCGCGGAGCCCCGCCCCGGTCGCGACGACCAGCAGCGGGATCGCCGCGGCGAAGAGCAGCACGAAGTGGAGCGCGAAGACCCCGGCGCCGGAGGCGGCGCTGCCCGCGAGCATCGCCTGGAGGTCCGCCCGCGAGAGGACGCGGGGAGCGAGCGGCTCGGGGGACCCCGGGGCGGCGAGCGTCGGGAGGCGGGAGATCGCGGTCCGGACGGCGTCCGCGTAGCCGTCGCGGCAGGTGACGAGGAACTGCGTCGCGGTCCCCCGCTCGTCGAACGCCGCCTGGGCGGTCTCGAGGGAGGCGAGGACCACGTTCGCCTCCCACATCGGGAGGCCGGAGCGGAACACGCCGACGACCTCGGAGACCCGCACCCCCTCCCGGTTCACGTAGAACGGGAGGAGGCGCGTGCCGGGGGCCAGGCCGAGGCGCCGGGCGAGGCGGGTCCCGACGACCAGTTCGTTGCCGCCGCCGGCCGCGAAGAGGCGGCCCTCGACGCACCGCACGTCGGGCGGGAGCGCGTCGGGGTCGATCCCCACGAGGACCGCGTGCTCGTGCGCGGCGCCGAGGTCGATCGCCCCGACGATCCGCGGCCGCACCGAGGCGACGCCCGGGAAGCGGCGGAGCACCTCCGCCGACTCCAGGGGCAGCGGCGCGGGGCGCCCGAAGCGGACCCCCGTGACGACGAGGTCCGCGCCCTGGCGCGCGGCCTCGGCGGCCTCGTCGCCGAGGCCCTCGGCGATCGCCAGGCCCGCGACGAAGGGGACGAGGAGCGCGACCACGCAGGCCACGATCGCGGCGCTGCGGAGCGGGTGCAGGAGGACGGCGGCGAGTCCGCTCCGGACGAGCGCCAGGGACCTCAACGCCGGAGGGACGCTCCGGCGTGATGCGGACAGAACGCGAAGGCCCCGGGGACCTCCTCACGGCCGAGGGCGCAGCCGGCGGCGAGCCCGTCGTCGAAGGCGGCCTCGCACGGCGCGAGGGAGGTCGCGGTGCCGGAGCCGAGGCCGCCCAGGACCCGCTGGAACTCCGCCGAACGCGCCGCCGCGGCGGCCGGGCGGCGCGCGCCGAGGAGGAGCACGCAGCCGGCGGCCGCCAGCAGCGCCGCGGCCGCGACGGCGAGCCCCTCCGGCGCGCGGTCCGTCACCGCGCCGGCTCCGTCACGGTGGTCGAGGCATCGACCTTCGGGCGCTCGATCGTCTGCACCTGGCCGCTCGGCCAGCGGATCTCGACGCGCTCGACGGCGCCCGCGTCGCCCAGCCCGAAGTGGAGGCGGTTCGACGACTGCGACAGGTAGCCGCCCGCGGCCTGTACCTGGCGGACCTGGGTGCGCCCGCCGGCCGTGAGGCGCGCGACCGCGCCGATGGCGTCGCGGCTGCCCCGCGTCGCGACGAGGCGGAGCTCGCACCAGTGCCGCGCGGGCGTGACGTTGCGGTACAGGTAGGCCCGCTCGTTGAAGTTGTTCACCACGAGGTCGAGCCGCCCGTCGCCGTCGAAGTCGCCCGTGGCGGCGCTGCGCGCGCTGCGCGCCGTGCGGTGGCCGGCGATTTCCTCCTTGGCGAGCGGGCCCCCGGGCGGCGGCTCGGTCCCGGCGGCCTTGCAGACGTCCTCGAAGGTCCCGTCGCCCCGGTTGCGCAGGAGCGGCGAGCGCCAGTAGAAGAGCGGGTGGCCCATGCCCGAGGGCATGAACACGTCCACGGAACCGTCCGCGTCGAAGTCGCCCTCGACGACCCCCCAGGGCCAGAAGGTCTCGAAGCCCGCGCGGTCGGAGACCTCCTCGAACTTCGCGCCGCCCTTGTTGCGGTACAGCGTGTTGCCGAAGAGCACCTCGTCGCGGCGGAGCCCCACCTTGAGGTCGAACTGCCTCTCGCCCTCGGCGGTCGTCTTGCCGAGGGCGACGGAGCGCGACAGGAAGCCGTCGTACTTGCGCTTCTCCTCGATGAGGGCGGGGGTGATGTCGGAGGGGATCCACATGTCGGAGTGCATGTCGGCGACGGCGAGGTCGAGGAGCCCGTCCCCGTCGTAGTCGAAGGCGCGCGCGCCGACCGCGCCCCAGGAGGTCTTGCCGAGCACGTCGCGGGTCACGTCCGCGAAGCGGCCCTTCCCGTCGTTCCGGTACAGCGTGCTGGCGCCGAACATGTTGCAGACGAAGACGTCGAGGTCCCCGTCGCCGTCCATGTCGAACACCGCGACGTCGCCGCCCCAGCCCTTCCCGCGCATCCCGGACTCCTCCGTCACGTCCGTGAAGCGCCCCTTGCCGTCGTTGCGGTACAGGACGTTCCACTGCTTCTCGCTCTCAATGAGGTCGGCCAGGGTCGCCTTGCCCCGGAAGTAGCGCAGCCCCTCGTCGTAGGACTCCAGCGTCCACCGCGCGGTGTTCGTCACGAGGAGGTCGAGGTCGCCGTCGCCGTCGGCGTCGAAGAAGGTGGGAGTCTCCGACTCCGCGACGAGCGTCAGCCCCGCCTCCTTCGTCGCGTCGCGGAACTTGCCGCCGCCCGTGTTCTCGAAGTAGGCGTTGCCGCCCCGCGTCGTCGTGACGTACAGGTCCAGGTCGCCGTCGCCGTCGGCGTCGGCGAAGGCGGCCGCCACGCAGATCCGGTCCTCGAGCGCGACCCCGGCCCCGGCCGTCACGTCGGTGAAGGTGCCGTCGCCCTTGTTCCTGAACAGCGCGTTCGGGCCCAGCTGGTTCAGGAGGTAGACGTCGTCGTGCCCGTCCCCGTCGAAGTCGGCGACGGCGACCCCGCTCCCGTGGTCGTAGAGGTTGATCTTGAAGTTCTCGCCCTGCTCGGGCCTGAGGAAGGTGTTGCGGAACCGGAGCCCCGTGTACTCCGCGCATTCCTCGAAGCGGGGGCCGGGCGCGGCGGCCGGGGCCGCCGGGACCTTCGGCGCGGTGGGCTTCTCGGGCTCGCTGCTGCAGCCGAGGACGGCCGCCGCGGCGAGATTTGGGAAGAGTCCGGTCAACCGCAAGGTGCCCATGCCGGCTCCAAGTGCTCTCTGCCGGCCATCAGCGCCCGCAACGCCGCGAGACGGCCCGGCGTACCACGCCCAGAAGGACAAACGTCGTGCCAATCCGTCGGGCACGGGAGGGCCTTCTTTCGTCAAGGGGAGGTCCTCGAACGTAAACCGGCCGTTACGGGGGGACCTCCACCCGACGTTGAGGTGGCCTTCGATCGGCCCCGGGAGGTGATCGAAGCGCGGGCCCGGCGCGGCGGCCGGTTCCGCCGGGGTTCTCGGCGCGGCGGGCCTCTCAGGATCGCCGCTGCAGCCGAGGACGACCGCCGCGGCGACGAGGGCAATCCGGGCTCCCCCGCGCGTCACCGTGGCGCTCCCTCCCGCGCTCGCAGGGGGCGCCGGTCCCCTTCGAGGACCATCCCGCCGAAGGCCTCCGCGTGGCGCCGGGCGTCCGCCTCGCGGGCGAAGACGTGGATGTTCGAGGCGGAGGCGCCGGGGGCCCGGATGCGGCTGGCCACGAACCATGCCTCGCCGGCGGGCACCTCCGCGCGCGTCGTCTCGTCGGTCACCCGGATCCCGCGGGGGCTCCCGGCGGTGCCCGCGAGCCAGCGCTGCGCGCACTCGACGCAGCAGAACGGGAGCGCGCGGCCCCCGGGATCGACGATGCGTATCCGCGTGGCCGCCTCGATCGCGACGCCGTCGAGCGCGCAGCGATCCGCGCCGCCGGCGCGCACCGCGCGGCCGAGGAGCGGGAGGGCGGCGACCGCCGCGATGCCGCCGACGAAGGACGCGAGGCGCGCCGCGCGGCGGATCACGGGAACCATGTTACGACGCTCGCCATCGCCGCTGTCCCGAGGAATCCGAAGAGCGCCGCGCCGAGAAGGGGGCGCGCCGCCCCGGCGCCGTCGCCCCCCGGGGGGGACCCCAGGCGCGCGACGAGCGCCCAGCCCGCGCAGAGGACCGCACCGAGGTAGAGGGACGCGCCGACGATCGTCTCGGGCGCCGCCGCGAAGGCGCACCAGGCGCAGTGGTGATAGGGCAGGCCGAGGACCGCGGGCGCGGCGACGTCGGCGAGGAAGCGGGCGGCCAGCGGGAGCGACGCCGCCGCGAAGGCCGCGAGGAGGCCGAGG
>CAZKTF010000052.1:0-17975 GCA_964555565.1 uncultured Planctomycetota bacterium
TCTGGGCGGGGGGCGCCGTGGCCGCCTCGACCTCCGGCCGGGCCGACGCCGGGCGCGCCGCCGGGGCCCCCGACGCCGACCTGATCGCCGACTTCCGGCGCGCGAACCCGCGCCTGGGCGAGGAGATGGCGCTCCTGCTCCTGGCCCTCCTCCCCGTCGCCGCGGTCGTGCGCGCCTTCCTCGACGCCGGCGTGGCGGGGGCGACGGCGGCCCGCCCCGGGCGCTGGACCCTGTCCGCGATCGGGTCGGCGGCGGCGGCGCACGCGGTCCGGTTCGTGGGACTCCTCGTCCTCGCGGCCCTCGCGCTCGGCGCGGCGCGCCTCCTCCTCGACGGCTTCCTCGGGAAGTGGTGGACGAAGTGGGTCGAGGAGAACGTCCGCGACGGCCTCGCGGGCTTCACGCTCCTCCGGGGGCGGGAGGCGCTGGCGGTCCTCGTCTTCTTCCTCCTCGGGCGGGTCTCCGACGCGGCGCGCGGCGCGCTGGCCGCGGGGACGGCCCGGGGGGTCCTCCGCGCCTGGCTCGGCGGTTTCGTCTTCCTCGTGCGGCGGCCCTTCGGCGTGCTCGTGGTCGGGCTCGCCCCCGCGGCCGGGCAGGTCGCGGCGGTGCTGGCGCTCGCCCCGATCGTCGAGGCCGTGGACGGCCCCTCCCCCGTCGCGGTCCTCGGGGCCACGCTCGTCTTCCAGGTGGCGATGGTCCTCCGCGAGGCCTGCCACGCCGCCGGGCTCGCGGCCATGACCGTCCTCGTCGGGGGAGAGGCGGGCGTCCGGGAGGCGGCCGCGTGAGCGGGCCCCCGGGGGAGGCCGCTCCGACCGCCCCCGCGGCCCGCGTGAGCCCGCTCCTCCTCGTGAGCCTCGGGGCCTCGGCCCTCTCGCTCCTCCTGCTTGCGCCGCTGGCCCTGTTCGGGCCCCTGGCGGCGGGGGTGCTCGCCTTCCTCGGGTACCGCCAGGTCCGGGCCTCGGGAGGGAGGGTCCGCTCGGCGGGGCTCGCCCGCGTCGCCATGTCCGCGGCGCTGGGGACGCTCCTCCTCCACGCCTGGCTCGTGGTGCGCTACGCGCCCGTCGCGGCCGCCTACGCCGCGATGACGCGGGCGGCGGAGGACGTGCGCGCGGCGCTCTCCACCGGGACGGCGGAGTCCGCCTGGGACCTCCTCGGGCCGGAGGGGCACGAGGCGGAGACCCGGGAGGCCTTCCTCGCCCGCCTGCGGAAGGCGGCGGCCCGGCTCGGGGCGCTGGCGGACCTGGGGGAGGCCCGGGAGGCCGGCGGCGACTGGGACCGGAAGGACAGGTACCTCGGGGACCCGGAGGCGGTGCTCAGGCTCGCGGTGCGGTTCGAGGCCCGCTTCGAGCGCGGTCCCGGCCGCGTGGAGATGGAGTTCCTCGTCCGGCGCGAGGGCCGCGGGGCGCGGGCGTTCCTCGTCGCCCTCCGCGTGGAGCCGCGCTGACCCCCCTGGGTCGTCCTGGGGACGGTGCTGATGTTCGCCCTCTGCCCCTTCCTCGCGCGGTCGAGGGCGTTCTGCCGCGTCTGGTACCGCCGCCCCGCCGCCGCGGGGAGGACCTGAGCAGGCGCCTCGACTACCGCGGCGCGCCCTGCTGGATCCAGGCGCGGACGACGGCCAGTTCGCGGTCCGTGAGCGGGAGCTTGCCCGCGGGCATGCGGTCCCCGTCCACCGGGACGGTCGGGTCGAGCTTCTGGTAGAGGTAGGAGTTCGCGGGGTCGCCGGGGACGACGCGGAGCCACGCGGGACGCTCCCGCGAGGGGGCGTTCACCATCGAGGCGAAGGCCGCGTCCGGGTCGTCGAAGGCGAGGGAGTGCTGCGCGGCCGGGCCGGTGTGGCAGCCCGAGGTCGCGCAGGTCTTGCGGAACAGGGGGAAGACCGACCGGGCGTAGAGGTCCCGCGCCCCCCAGACCACGCGCACCCGTCCGTTCCCGAGGTCCGCGACGTAGAGGTTCCCGCCCGCGTCGAGGGCGAGCCCGTGGGGCTCCTGGAGCCTCGCCGCCGCGGCGGGCCCGCCGTCCCCGGAGAACCCGGGGGCGCCGGTACCCGCCACGGTGGTGATCGTGCCGCCCGGGTCCACGCGGCGCACGACGTGGCTGTCGCGGTCGGCGACGTAGAGCGTCCCGTCCCCGTCCACGGCCACGCCCACGGGGGTGCGGAGCGTCGCGGCGGTCGCCGGCCCCCCGTCCCCGGAGGAGCCCGCGGTCCCGTTCCCCGCCACGGTCGTGATCGTCCCGTCGGTGTCCACGCGGCGGACCCGGTGGTTGGCCGAGTCGGCGATGAAGAGGCGCCCCGCCGCGTCCACGGCGAGGAAGTTCGCGGGGCGCCCGGAGGCGTCCCCGGCGAAGCCGAGCGCGGCCGCGGTCGCGGGCCCCCCGTCCCCGGAGTCCCCCGGAGTCCCGGTGCCGGCGAAGGTCCCGATGGTCCCGTCCGCGTCCACGCGCCGCACGCGCGAGTTCGCCTCGTCGGCGACGAAGGCCCGGCCGGCCGCGTCGGCGGCGACCGAGGAGGGGAGGTCCAGCGCCGCCGCGACGGCCGGGCCGCCGTCCCCGGAGAAGCCCTCGACCCCGCTGCCGGCGGCGTCCACCATCGCGTCCTCGACGAAGGAGTGGCGCTTGACCTTCTGCCCGTGCCAGGACGCGATGAGGAGGTCCCCGCTGCCCGGGACCACGGCGAGGCCCGTGGGGTGGAACAGGGAGACGTCCTCCGAGTGGCCGACCCCGTCGCCCGGGAAGCCGTTCCCCGCTACGGTGATCACGTAGCCGTCGCTGCGCACCATGCGCACGCGGTGGTTGTTCCAGTCGGCGAGGAGCAGCTCCCCCGTCCCGGACCGCACCGCCACGGCGATGGGCCAGTAGAGGTCGGTCTTGAGTCCGCCCCGCCCGTCGCCGGAGAAGGCCGTCCGCCCGGTCCCCACGAGCGTGTCGATGGTCCCCGGGACCCCGAGCGTCGGGGCGAGCCCGGGGTCCGGGTCCGGGTCCCCCCCGGGGGGCCTCGGCGGGAGCATCAGGCGGCCGGGCCGCCGCGCGACCACCACGCGGACCGTGTGCGTCCCCTTGTCCACGACGTAGAGGTTCCCGCGGCGGTCGAGGCAGATCCCCGTGGGCTGGCGGAGCGGGGCGGTCGCCGCGGGGCCGCCGTCCCCGTCGAAGGGGCCGTGCTCGTGGGGCGCGCCCGGGTCCTCGTGGCCGCCGGCGAAGGTCTCGATGGTCCCGTCGGGGGCGATGCGGCGGACCCGGTGGTTGTCCCGGTCCGCGACGAAGATCGACCCGTCGCGGCCGGCCTCCACGTCCGAGGGAGCGCGGAGCTGCGCGAGGACGGCGGGCCCACCGTCCCCCGAGAGCCCGGGGACGCCCGTCCCCGCCACGGTCTCGATGACCCCGTCGGTCCCGATCCTCCGGACCCTGTGGTTCCCCGCGTCGGCCAGAAGGACCCGCCCGTCCCGGTCCACGGCGACCTTCCCGCCGGGCTGCCCCACGGGGTCGTCGGGGAAGGCGAACTCGGCGTCCGCCGCCGGCCCGCCGTCGCCCGAGGAACCCTTCGTCCCCTTCCCCGCCACGGTGGTGATGACCCCGTCCGTCCCGATCCGCCGGAGGCGCTGGTTCCCGCTGTCGAGGAGGAGCAGGCTCCCGTCGGGTAGGAAGGCCACGGAGGTCGGGAGCCTCAGGGCGGCCGCGGTCGCGGGCCCCCCGTCCCCCGAGAAGCCCGGCGTCCCGGTCCCGGCGAGGGTCTCGACGATCCCGTCCTCGCGGAGGCGCTTGACGCGGTGGTTGTGCCAGCAGGCGACGACGAGCCGGCCCTCGGGGTCCCAGGCCGCGCCCGTGGGGTGGTTGAGGAGCGCCTCCCCGGCGAGGCCGTCCGTGTCCCCGGGGAGCCCCGTCCCCATGGCGGTCACGAGCGTGCCGTCGGGGCTCCTCAGGCGCACGCGGTGGTTGTTCCAGTCGAGGATGCAGAGCCGCCCGTCCGGCGCCACGGCCGCGTCGTCGGGCCAGAAGAGGCTCGACTCCCGCGCCGCGAACCCGTCCCCGCCGAAGCCCGGCTCCCCGGTCCCGGCCACGGTGTGGATCGAGCCGGGGAGCGCGACCAGCGGCGTCCCGCCCCCGCGCGGACCGTCGTCCCCGCCGTCCCCGCCGCCGCAGCCCGCGGAGGCCGCCGCGGCGAGGAGGAGGGCGACCGCGCTAGTTGTCGAGCGCACCCTCGGCGATCCAGGCCCGGATGGCGTCCAGGTCCTCCGCCGCAAGCGGCCCCGCGTCCTTCGGCATCGGGTCCCCGCTCCCGCCCACCGAGACCTGCGTCCCCGACACCTTGTGCCAGAGGTAGCTCTGGGAGGGCCTCCCGGGCAGGACGCGGAGGAGGGGGGACTCGGCGCTCGGCACGTTCACGGCGGTGGACCGCGTGGACGAGGCGGTGGTGAAGTCGAGGCCGTGGTTGGCGAAGGGCGGGGTGTGGCACGCGGCCAGCGCGCAGGACCCGTAGAGGACGGGCTGGACCCGCGCGGCAAGGCGCGCCTGGGAGAGGACGGTCGAGGGGAGGGCGCGGCGCCCGTGCGTCACGAGGTGGCCGCGCGTGAGCTGCAAGAGGTTCCCCCCCGCCATCACCTCGTTCCCCTCGTCGTCCACCCAGACCGCGTGGAAGTCGCGCGCCGCCGCGGGGACGCCGGGCGCCGACTGCCAGGTGTCCCCCTCGCGGCGCAGCACCGTGGCCGAGAAGCCCACCGCGACGGGGGTCCCCGGGGCGGGCACGAACACCCCGTTCAGGCCGGGGAGCCCTCCCTGGGCCGACTGGAACTTCCCGTTCTTCCAGGTCCCGTCGGTGCCGCGCTCCACGATCACCGCGGAGACTCCCCCCACCGCCACCGAGGGGTCCGCGCCGTTGACCGTGAACAGGGTGGAGGAGGTGGCGGAGTCCACGGACGTCCACGCCGCGCCGTCGTAGTGCAGCAGCGTCCCGCCCTGCCCGCAGGCCCAGACGTCGTTCGCCTGGGACCCCCAGACCTTGAAGAGCATGCGGCCCTCGGCGTCCACGGGCGGCGCGACGATGCTCCACGCGGAGCCGTTCCAGTGGCAGATCGCGGGCCGCGGCCCGACCCCGTCCGGGTCGCCGCCCACCGCCCACACGTCCGTCGGCCCGGAGCCCCAGATGCCGTACAGGATCGCGTCCTCCCCGGTGGACCGGTCCTCGAGGACCCCGGTGGCGGGGTCGAGCCGGACGACCGTCCCGCCGGTCCCCGAGGCCCACACCCCGTCGCCGGGGACGCCCGTCACCCACCAGAGGTCCCCCGCGGGGGCGACGGGGACGCGGACCCAGGCCTCGCCGGCGCGGGCGAGCCGGAGGAAGAGCGGGCCCTGCCCGTCGTCGGCGCCCACGGCGTAGAGGTCGGGCAGCGGCCCGGACCCGCCCCAGACCGAGAGCAGCGCCCCTCCCAGCTCCTGGAGGGGGACGCCCCAGGCGGGGGCGCCGAGCTGCCTCTGCCGCAGCCTCTCCGCCAGCGCGAGGACCCGTTCGAAGGCGGAGGCGGCCCTCCTCGATCGGCGGATGGAGTCCGCCTCCTGCCCCCCCGCGCGCAGGGCCGCGGCCTCCCCGGCGGCGGCGCGCGCCGCGGCGGCGGCGTCGAGGACCCGACCGCGGGCCCCGGAGCCCTCGAGGAGCGCCGCGCGCGTCACCGCCTCGACGTCCCGCTCCTCGAGCAGGGACTCGCCGGCGTCCAGCGCGCCGTCCAGGCCGGCGCGCAACGGCGCGTCCGCGGAGAGGACCGTGTTGCAGGCGGTGGAGACCGCGCCGAGCCGCCGGAAGTCCCCGGCGAGCCCCCTGCCCGGACGGGCCAGGGACTTCCCCAGGGCCACGTAGCGCGCGTGGACCTTCTTCTCGCCCCCCTCGGTGGCGGGGATCATCTCCTCGACCCGCGCCGCGATCACCCCGAGGTCGAGGCCCGGGAGGCCGGAGGCGGCGGGGACCGGACGCGCCGGCCCGAGGACCCCTCCCGCCGCGAGGAGAAGGGCGAAGGCGGAGGGGGTGTTCCGGCGCACCGTTCGCGCTACTCCCAGACGACGCGGACCACGCTGTTCAGGGTGTCCGCGACGTAGAGCCGACCGTTCGCGCGATCGACGAAGATCCCGCTCGGCGACTGGAGTTTCGCCCCCGTGGCCGGCCCGGTGTCCCCGGCGTAGCCGGAGACGCCCGAGCCCGCCACCGTCGTGATCACGCCCGTCGAGAGCGTCACCTTCCGGACCGCGTGGTTGTCCCGGTCGCAGATGTAGAGGTTGCCCGCCGCGTCGCAGTCCACGTCGGTCGGGGACTGGAGCGAGGCCGCCGTGGCGAGCGCGCCGTCCCCGGCGAAGGCGGGGGTCCCGTTCCCGGCGACGGTCGTGATGGTGCCGGTCCCCAGCGCCAGGCGCCGCACGCGGTGGTTGTCGGTGTCGGCGATGTAGAGGAAGGCGTTCGTCGGGTCCACGCAGACGCGGCCCGCCGGCTGGGCCGACTGCCCGTTGGGCAGGTTGAGCTGGGCCAGGGTCCCGGGGCCGTCGTCCCCGGAGAACCCGGAGACCCCCGTCCCGGCGATCGTGGTGATGACGCTGGTGATCGCGTCCACGCGGCGGACGCGGGTGTTCCCCTCGTCGGCGACGTACAGGTTCCCCGCGACGTCGAACTTCACGCTGGCGGGGAGGTTCATCTCGGCCAGGGACACGTCCCCGTCGTCGCCGGTGAAGGCCCTCCTCCCGTCGGGCTTGTTGACCGCCGAGAGGACGTTCGTCGAGGAATCGACCTTCTTCACCTTGTCCACGTGCCAGCCCGCGATGTAGAGGTCGCCGGTCGCCGGGTGGAACGTGACGTCGGTCGGGTGGTTCATCCGGACCTCGAGGGCCGGGCCGTTCGTGTCGCCGAGCTGGCCCACGCCCGCCACGGCGGCGACCGTCCCGTTCGCCTCGACGCGGCGGATCCGGTGGTTGTTCCAGTCCACGACGTAGAGGAGGCCGGTGACGGGGTTCACCGAGACGTCCTGGGGCCAGTAGAAGTCGGTCTCCAGGGCGGGACGACCGTCCCCGTTGAAGGAGAAGTTCCCCGTGCCGGCGTAGGTGTCGATGGTGCCCGAGGGGCCCGGCTCCGGCGGCCCGCCCACCTCGATGCCCGGCAGGCGATAGGGCGCCACGGGGAGGACGAGCGCGCCCGGGGCCGCGGAGGCGATGACCCGCACGACGCTGTTGTCCTTGTCGCAGAAGTAGAGGTTCCCGTCCCCGTCCAGCTCGAGCCCCGTGGGGCGGCGGAGGTGCGCCGTCGCGGCGGGCCCCTCGTCCCCGTCGTACCCGGGCTCGCCGGGGACCCCGGCGACGGTGGAGATCGTCCCGTCGGGGGCGACCCTGCGGATGCAGTGGTTGAACTGGTCGGAGACGAAGAGCGTGCCGTCGGCCGCCACGGCGACGTCGGCGGGGAAGTTGAGCCGGGCTGCGGTGGCGAGGCCGCCGTCGCCCGAGAAGCCCGGCGTCCCGTTCCCGGCCACCGTCGTGATGGTCCCGTCGAGCGCCACCCTCCGGATCACGTGCATGACGCCGTTCACGAGGAACACGTTGCCCGCTGCGTCGCGCGCCATCCGCCCGTCCGATTCCGCGTTCTGCGCCTTGCTGAAGCCGAGCTGGGCGGCCGAGGCCGGCCCGTTGTCGCCCGAGTATCCCGCCGTGCCGGTTCCCCAGATCCGGGCCACCGTGCCCGTGGTCACCGACGTCCCCGCCACGTTGACGGCCGTCACCGGCGCGGTCCCGAGGGTCACCTTCCGGACGCAGGCGTTCCCGGCGTCGGTGAGGAGGACGTCGCCGTCCGGCAGGAGGAGGACCCCGGGGACCAGGTTGAACTTCGCGGCGGTGGCCGGTCCGCCCTCCCCGGTGTTGCCCTGGGGGCCGCCGGCGATGGTGTACACGACCGGCGAGAGGCCCGTCGGGTCGTAGACCTTGATCTTGTGGTTGTGCCAGGCGGCGATGAGGATGCGACCGTCGGGGAGGAACTCCGCCGCGGAGGGGTGGTTGAAGTCGGTCTGGAGGGCCGGGCCCTCGGAGTCCCCCGGCACCCCGCGGCCCGCGAGCCGCGTGAGGGTCCCGTCCGCCTCGCGGCGGCGGAGCATGTGGTTGTTCCAGTCGAGGATGTAGAGGCGGCCGTCGGGCCCCAGGCGGATCTTCTCGACCCAGTACAGGTCGCTGCGGCGGGCCTCGCGGCCGTCCCCGTTGTAGCCGCCCTCGCCCGTGCCGATCACCGTGTAGACGTCCCCGGGGACCGGCGCGAGCGTCTGCGGGGCGGGGCCGCCCTGGCGGGCCACGGCCTTCACCGCCCGGTCCTCCGCCTGGTCGAAGCCCCGGGCGGCCCTGCGGAACGCGGCCAGCGCCGCGGCCTCGTCCGAGGCCAAGAGGTGGCGGCCGGCCAGGAACGCCGCGCGGGCCTTCACGGCGACGGCCTCCGGCTTGCGGCGGACGTTCACGCTCCCGATCTCGGCGAGGTGAGTCTCGACCTCGGAGGGCCGGTCCGTGAGGGCGGCCTCGGCGGCCGCCAGCGCGTCGTCCAGGAGGCCCCGCAGCTCCCCGTCGGCGTTGAGCGAACTGCCGCAGGCCCTCGAGACCGCGCCGAGCCGCTTGACGTCGTCGGCGAGCCCGTCGCTCGGGCGCCCGAGGGTCCGCCCCAGGCCGACGTAGGCCCTGTGGACCTTCCTGTCCCCGTCCACCGTCTCCGGGATCCGGACGCCGACGAGCTCGACCATGGTGGCGAGGTCGAGCCCTTCGTCCTCGTGGGCCCGGGCCGTGGCCAGAAGGCAGACGGCCAGAGACGGCACGACGGCCAGGCGCACGAGGTTTCTCATGGGAGCCTCCATTCTATGCGGAAGGGACGGCCGGAAACGGCGGTTCTAACACGCAAGGGGTCAGACCCCTCGTGCACGCTGCAACCCGTTTGCTCGAATGCGCTTACACGACCCGCGTTTGCAACCAGCCCGCCCGTGCGTCCCAACCCCGAGTGAGGTCCCCCCGTTCGCTCCCCGCCCTCGCCGCGGCGCTCGCCCTTCTCGGCGCGTCGGCGGCCCCCGCCCTGGCCCAGTCCTGCGGGGGCGCCGCCGGCCCGTCCGCGTCGGGGGGCGGAGGCACGGAGGGCTGGCTCCGGGCAGGAGAGGGTTCGCTCCGCGTCTCCGGGGAGTACGAGGCCCGAGACCGCTCCTATCGCGGGCACCACCGAGTCGCCAACGACTTCCACGAGACGGTCTTCATGGCGCGCGCGGCCCTGGACCTCCGCCTCGGCCTGACGGACGACTGGACGGGGCAGCTCTTCCTCACCTACCCGCGCTTCGCCTGGCACGTCAAGCCGCCCGGCGGGGAGAGGGACCGGCAGCGGTTCCGCGGCCCGGGGGACACCTCCGTGCTCCTCGGGCGCGCGTTCCGCCTCGGGCCCGAACCCGCGATGCCGGCCCACGCCTCCCCGATGCCCGAGGACCTCTCGTGCCCCGCGGCGCTGGGGCCGGGAACCGGGCGCCCCCTCCTCTCGCTCTGGGGCGGCCTCTCGCTCCCTACCGGGGAGAGCCAGGCGCCCGACCGGGGCGTGGTCACCCGGGACATCTCCGTCTCCAACCTCCAGGTGGGATCGGGGACCTTCGACCCGCTGCTGCGGGCCCGCCTGGAGCTGCCGGTCCGCTTCGGAGGCCTCTTCGCCGAGGTGGCCGCCCGGGTCCCCCTCTACGGGAACCGCCACGGCTACCGCACGGGCGCGACCCTGTCCCTCGCCGTCGGGGCCGACGCCCCCCTCGCGCAGGGACTCCGCGGGAGCCTCGCGCTCTCCTATCTCCGCGCCCGCCGCGACTCCTTCCGGGGGGACCCCGTGGCCGTGGGCGGCGCCTGGTGGGTCTACGCGACGCCGGGACTCGCACTGGACCTCGGGCGCGGCGTCACGCTCGACGCCGGGGTGCGCCTCACCCTCGTGCGCCGCACGGAGACCAAGCTCTCGGACTCCGCGCGCGCCCTGGTGCTGGGCCTGACGCTCCGGTTCTAGAGCTCCTCCCCCTTCCCCGGGCGGAGGGGCTATGATCGCCGCACCCATCGGGGGGACGGGAGGCGGGCGTGCCGGGAGGCCGTCAGGCGCGGGACGGGGAGGAGGGCGCGGGGGGAAGGGCCCCCGGGCCCGGCCCCGAGGCGCCTCCGGTGGACCCGGCCGCGGTCGAGACCCTCGGACGCTATCGGGACGGGGAGACCACGCTCCTCGTGCGCCTCTCGGGGATCCTCCTGCGCGACACCCCGCCCCGCCTGGAGGAGCTGCGCGGCGCGCTCGCCCGCGCCGACGCCGACGCGGTCGGGCGGGTCGCGCACACCCTGCGCGGGAGCGCGGCCAACTTCGGGGCGCGCCGATTCTCCCGGCTGGCGGGGGAACTCGAGGAGATCGCCGAGGACCTCGCCCTGCCGGGGGCCGGGCCCGCGATGGAACTCCTGGAGGCCGAGTGGGCGCGGCTGAAGGAGGCCCTCGAGGCCCTCGGCGCCAGGCCCTAGCCCGCCCTACCCGCGAGGGCCCGCGGCGCCGCGGCCCGCCGCGAACCCGCTCGACCAGGCCCACTGGAAGTTGAAGCCCCCGAGCCGCCCCGTCACGTCGCAGACCTCGCCGCAGAAGTGGACCCCCGGGGCGAGCCGGCTCTCGAGCGTCACGCGGTCGAGTTCGCGGAGGTCCACGCCCCCCGCCGTGACCTCGGCCCGGGCGAGCCCCTCGGTCCCCGCGACCCGGAGGTCGAGGGCCGCGACGCCCTCCGCGGCCCGCCGCCGATCCTCGCGGGAGAGCCGCGCGAGGGGCGTCTCCGCGGCGGGGACGAGCGCCTCCACGAGCCTCCGCGGGAGGCGCTCGCCGAGGAGGCTCCCGAGCGTGCGCCGGGGCGCCGCCCGCGCCGCGGCCAGGACCTCGCGCTCCACGGCCGACGGGTCCGCCGGGGCGGGCGGGTCCGGGAGGCAGGACCCGGGGGCCTTCGGGAAGTCCCGCCAGGGGCCGAAGGGCCCCCGCGGGTCCGCCGGGGACCAGAGGTCCGCCCGGACGACGAAGGGGCCGCCGTCCCGGGACCTCCGCTCCACGGCGAGCGACAGGTCCAGGGCCGCGGGCCCGCTCACCCCGCGGTGGGTGAAGAGCAGGCTCCCGCCGGTCCGGGCGAGGACCCGCCCCTCCCCGTCGGACAGTGTCAGCACCGCCGGCAGCGTGATCCCGGCCAGCGAGCGGGGGACCTCCGCGCGGAGCGGCGTGAGGGCCGGGAGCGGCGGGACGAGCCGATGCCCCAGGCGCTCGGCCAGCGCGTAGCCGAACCCCGTGGAACCCGTGGCCGGCATCGATAGCCCGCCCGTGGCCACCACGACCCGGGCCGCGACCCGCCCCCCCGCGCGCCAGCCCGGCCCCTCCCGGGCCACCTCGCCGACCTCCTCCCCGAAGGCCCGCTCGACGCCGGCCTCCTCGAGCGCGCCGAGGAGCGCCGCGAGGACCGCCCGCGCCCCGCCCGCGTCCGGGAAGAGCTTCCCGACGGGCTCCTCGTGGAGCGCCACCCCGCGCGCCTCGAACAGGGCTCGCACCGAGGAGGGGGGGAAGCCGGCGAGGACGCCGCGCAGCACGGCGGGGGCTCCCGTCTCGAAGTCCCGGTCGCGGACGGAGGCGTTGGTCACGTTGCACCGGCCGCCGCCGCTCACGAGGATCTTCCGGCCGACCCGCGCCTGCCCGTCGAGGAGGAGGACCCACGGGGCCCCGGCCCCCGGGACCCCGAGGCGGCCGCGCGCGTCCAGCGCCCCCCGCGCCGCAAGCGCCGCGGTGACCCCCGCGGCGCCCGCGCCCACGACCGCGACGTCCGCGGCGGCCGCCGTCGCCTAGGCCCCCGCCGCGACCGGCTTCCGCGACCACATGCCCTCGCGGTAGGCCGCGATCCGCCCTTCCACGGCGGAGGCGGCGACGGAGAGGGGCGAGGCGAGCCAGAGCCTCCCGGGCCCCGAGCGCCCCTTGTAGTTGCGGTTGATGGCCGACACCGTCACCTGGTCGGGGCGGCCCGAAACGCCGGGGCCGCAGCCGATGCAGGCCCCGCAGCCCGGCGGGATGACCTTCACGCCGGTCTTCTCGAAGACCTCCACGTACCCCTTCCGCCGGGCGTAGGCCTCCACGTCCGCGGAGCCGAACTGGATGTAGAACTCCACGCCCTCGGCCACGCGGCGGCCGTTCGCCATCGCCTCGCGCATCACCGCCGCGTAGAAGTCGAGGTCCTCCTCCTTCCCCGCGGTGCAGGAGCCGCCGTAGGCGATGTCGATCCGCACGTCCCCGATCTCGTCGATGAAGGCCCCGTTGGTCGGGTCGGAGGGGATCCCGCGGTCCGGGTCGCCCGGCGTCGCGACCATCGGGCGGATCGCCCCGAGGTCGATCCCGTGGACGCCCCCCGCGTACTCCGCGCCCGGGTCCGGGGCGACGAGCCTCGCCCGGAGCGCCTCCTCCGTGAGGCCGGGCCGGCGCTCGCGGAGCCAGCGCAGCGTGTGGTCGTCCGCCTCCACGATGCCCGTCTTGGCGCTGCACTCGGTGGCCATGTTGGCGAGCGTGGCCCTCTCGTCCATGGAGAGCGACGCGAGGCCCGGACCCCCGAACTCCATGACGCGGTCGAGGGTCTCCTGCCTCCGGGCGCAGGTCGCGAGGATGTGCAGCATCACGTCCTTGGCGGTGACCCCGGGCCGCAGGCGCCCCTCGAGCACGAACCGGATCGACTCGGGCACCGTGACGAAGGTGAACCCCGCGTGGACGAGCGCCGCGTACTCCGTGGCCCCCACGCCCCAGGCGAGCGCGTTGTTCCCGCCGCCCATGCAGGTGTGGCTGTCCGTGGCCTGGATGAAGTCCCCCGGCTCGATGAGCCTCTCGCGCGCCACCTGGTGGCAGATCCCGGGGGAGACCCCCTCGCGGGCGGAGAAGTCGCGCACCCCCGTGTGCCGCTGGAACTCCCGCTGCATCTCGCGCAGCACCCCGATCTTGTCCGCGAAGGGCGCCATGGAGGGCACCCCCGTGGCGTAGATGAGGTGGTCCTCGAAGACCGCGAAGCGCGCGGGGTCCTTCACCCGGTACCCGGCCCCGTACTCCTGGAGGAGGAAGTGGTGGACCTGGGCGGTCGTGAACTCGTGGGAGTAGCCCCCGTCCACGCGGACGAGGACCGCGTCCCCCGGCCGCAGCGCCGTGTCCGGGGGGAGCCCCACGAGGTGCGCGGCCAGGACCTTGTCGGCCATGGTCCGCGGCCGGGGCTCGCGGCGCGGAAGCGGCGGGACCAGGACCTTCCCGGCGGCGTAGGCCCTGCCGAAGGGGAAGAGCCCCCCGTGCTCCACGATGAGGCGCGTGACCGGATCGACACCCTTCGTGAACTCCCCGAAGGGGACCCTCTCCCCCGCCTGGAGGCGGCGCAGCAGCGCGTGGTCCCCCATGAGCACGCCCTGGTTGACGTTGTTGCGCAGGTGGATCGGGGCGAAGGAGGCGGCGATGGCGATCCGGATCCCGCTCCACTTCTCCGCCTGCACCGCGGTCTCGCGGGAGGAGCCGGTCCCCTTGCGGTACCCGGAGACGATGACCTCGAAGTTCCCGTCGCGGAGGGCGTCCTGCGCGAACACGCGCTTGCCGTCCACGACGATGCCCGCGTAGGCGTTCCGCGCGATGTCCTCCGGCCGGTGGGAGAAGCAGACCCAGGCCGGCGTCATGGCGTCGGTGTTGACGTCGTCGAGGAGGTCCTCGACCCGGACCCGGTCCATGGTGAGGTCCAGCTCGCCCCGGAGCTGGCGCCGGATGAGTTCCGGGTCCTTCGTGAGGAACAGGACCCGCTTGCCGGGCGTGAGCGCGACTGTCTCGGGGCGGTGGGGCATGGGGCCGATCCTACGGCGGCGCCCCCGCACCCCGGAAGCGTTCGACCCCTGCTTGTCGTCCCGGCAATCGGACGGCACTACCTCGCCGAGAGGTCGAAGAGGGTCCCCTGGGAGCCGGCGTCGCTCCGCAGGGCGGATTCTGCCTCCCGGATGAGCTCCGGCGGACCCGCGACGAAGATGAACTCGCGGTTCCGGAGGTGGCCTACCTTCCCGACCTTCACGCCACCGGGGTTGTAGATGCCGATCTGCGCTCCGACGTAGCGCTTGTGGTCCACCTGGATCTCGCAGACCGCTCCCCGCCCCGACAGGAGCGAACGGAGCTCCTCGGGAGCGACGTAGCCCTCGTCGTTGAAAGACACCGCCAGGACCGGCGCCTTCACCGATTCGATCACCTCTCGCAGCGCCCCGTGGATCCGAGGCCGCGAGTTGAAGTCGCTCTTCCGCTCCCGGCAGTCCATGCGCTTGCACGCGACGCCGTACACCTCCGGCTTGTCCCAGAGCACGAGGGATTCCCATATGTGGTAGTTCGCCAGGAAGGAATGCTGGTTGTAGGGGGGGTCGATGTAGGCGATGTCCGCAGCAAGGCTCCGGGCCGCTTCCCGCGCGTCCATCCGGAAGGCGGCCCCCTTGCCCATCGGAGCCCGGGGGAGTACGTCGGGGACCCGCAACTCGAGGTCGTTGTGCGCACGCGGAGCCCACTTCTTCAGGTACGCCATCTGGAGGCCGGTCGTGGAGTCCACCCTGTCCGCGGCCTCCATGAGCGAGACGAGGAGGACCGCCTCGAGCTCGGGGGCAAGGCCCTTTGCCGCTATCGCATCGCGGATCGCGTCGATCCGCTCGCCGTTCCTCGGCTGGAAGAAGCGGCTCTTCCGGCAGTAGGTCTCGGTGAACCAGCCCGGCCGACCGGGGATACGGTTGAACTCCTTCACGAGTGCTTCCGCATCGCGCAGCACGTCCTGGCGATCGGCCTGCACGTAGCAGAGAGCGATGACGTGAGCGTAGCGGTTGTGATCGTTCGCGAGCACCCGGTACCCCGCCCGCTTGAGCGCGTGCCCCACCCGCGAGGTCCCGGAGAAGAGATCGATGACCGTCCCCGCACCGCGGATGGACCGGATGGCCCGGAGGATCTCGGGCACGAGCGTCCTCTTCGAGCCGATGTACTTGATCACGCGCGCAGCCCTCCCCGCCCGCCGGATCGTACCGGGCACCCCCCCGTGCGGGGACTTGCGCCCCGGGGCCTTTGGGTGTGCAATGGGGGGCATGGAACGCGGGGTCGCCTCCCGGCGGAGTGGTTTCGTCGTCGCGGCGGGCGCCGCGCTGGCGCTGGCCGCCGCGGGCGGCCGCGCGCCCGGGGTCCCCGGCGCGGGTCCCTTCAGCTTCCAGGACCTCTCCGCCGTCTCCGGGGGTCCCGTGGACTTCGGGACCCCGGCCTCGGACGTCGAGAAGGCGACCGGGGCCTTCGTGGACGTGGACGGGGACGGCTGGGACGACGTGATCACGCTGACCGGGAGCGGGCAGCCCTTCGGGTACTTCCTCAACCGGCCCGACGGGAGCGGCGGCCGGACCTTCGTCCCGGCCCCCCCGGACAACGGCCTCGACACGGGCGGCGCCTTCGAGCGGGACGGGGCCTCCATCACCGCGGGGGACGTGGACGGGGACGGGGACGAGGACCTCTACGTCGGCTGCGGCTGGAACCCCCTCATCGCCTCGGGCGAGAACCTCCTCCTCCTCAACGACGGGACCGGCCGGTTCACCGACGCGACGGCGTCCGCGGGGCTCCTCGACGGGGACAACACGACCTGCGCCTGCGTCCTCTTCGACATGGACCTGGACGGGGACCTGGACCTGCTCTCCGTCAACACGGACTTCCCGCAGGCGGGGAAGTACGGGGACGGGAAGGCGCACCTGTTCCGGAACGAACTCCGCGAGACCGGCGTGCTCCACTTCACGGACGAGATCGCCTCCCGCGGGATCGTGGAGGTCGGGACCGCCGTCTGGGCGGCGACGGCGCAGGACGTGGAAGGGGACGGGGACGCGGACGTGCTCATCTCCCACGACATCGTCGGGCCGACGCAGCTCTACCGCAACGACGGGACCGGGCACTTCACCGAGGTCACGGCGGCGAGCGGCGGCGGCACCGGGGACGACGGCACCCCCTCGACCTTCGGCGACGACTCCCGCAACGCCATGGGAGTGGACGCGGCGGACTACGACAACGACGGCGACCTGGACCTCTTCATCACCGACGTCGGGACGAACGCGCTCTACCAGAACAACGGGGACGGGACCTTCCGCGAGCGGTCGTGGACGGCGGGGGTCCGCGCCGTCGCCGTCGGCTGGGGCTGCAACTTCGAGGACTTCGACCTCGACGGCCTCCTCGACCTGTACGTGGCCGAGGGGAACACCTGGGGGGGGACCAACGACTCCCTCCGCTCCGACTGCTACCGCAACCTGGGGGACGGGACCTTCGAGGAGGTGTGGGCGTCCTCCGGGTTCCGGCGCGACCCCCCCCTCCACCGGGAGATCGGGACCGCGTGCTCCGACTTCGACCGGGACGGGCGCGTGGACCTGCTCGTGGTGCGCGCGGAGCGCGCGGGGGCGTCCCCCTACCTCTACCGCAACCTGAGCGACACGCAGGGCCGGCGGTGGATCGGCCTGCGCCTGCGCGGGAACGGGACGACCTCGAACACGAGCGCGATCGGGGCGCGGATCCGCGCCTGGCCCCGGGACGCCTCGGGGACGGTGATCCCCGGCCTCGTCCAGCTCCGGGAGCTGCACGGCTCCGTGGGCCGGGCGTCCCGCTCGGGCCTCACCCAGGTCGTCGGCCTCGGCGCCGACGCGGTCGCGGTGGACGTGGAGGTGACCTGGCCCCGGGCCGGGGACCTCGCGGGGCGGAGCAACCTCTACGTGGGGCTGCCCCTGGACTCGACGGCCACGCTCACCGACGACGTCCCCCCCTTCGCCCGTCTCCCCGTCGCGGGGGATGTCGCGGTCCCCGCGGGCCGGGCCACGGAGGCGGGCGTGCCGGGGGCCGCCGCCCCGGGCGCCCCGGGGTCCCTGGCGCTGGAATCGGGGCCCGCCTGGTGCTCGGCCGTGGGCGACGCCGGCGGCGGGTGGAGCGTCCTCGTGGTCCCCCCGGCGATCCGGGCCGAGGCGTCCTTCCCGGTGGTGCTCCTCGCGGGCGAGCCCGGCGTGCCGGGCACCGCCTCCCGGGAGTCCCTCGCCGTCCGGGTGATCCCGGTGCCCGCGGTGGAGGGGGTCACGGCCGCGCGCACGGGCCGCGCGCTGAAGGTCTCGGGGCACAACTTCCGCAGGGAGGCGACGACGGTCCTCGTGGACGGGGTCCCCGCGGCGAAGGTCGCGGTGAGGAAGCGCGTCCGCGAGGAGGACCGCGGGGGGACGCTCCTCGCCGTGAGGCTCCCCAGGGCGGCGGCCCTCCCGCCCGGCGCCCACGAGGTCGTGGTGCGCGACGACGCCACCGGCTACGCCTCGGACCCGTTCCTCTTCGACGTCGTCCCGTAGGGGCCCGTTCGACGTGGTCCCGTAGCAGCGGGCCTACCCCCGCAGCAGCCGTCCCCCGTCCACGCGCAGGACCTGGCCCGTGACGAAGTCCGGGCCCTCGACGAAGAACGCGACCGCCTCGGCCACCTCCTCCGGTGTGCCGGTCCGCCCGGCGGGGATCCGCCGCACGAGCCGCGCCACCCGCTTCGGGGAGAAGCCCCCGGGCGGGAGGATCGTCCCGGGCGAGACCGCGTTCACCTGCACCTCGGGGGCGAGTTCGCGGGCCAGCGCGCGCGTGAGCATGAGCAGCCCCGCCTTCGAGACGCAGTAGGCCGCGTAGCCGCGCAGCGGCGTCTCCGCGTACACGTCGGCGAGGTTTACGACCTTCCCGCGTCCGCGGCGCCGCATGCCCGGGGCCGCGGCCCGCGCGAGGAGCCAGGGGGCGCGGAGGTTCACCGCCCAGTGCTCCTCCAGGTCCCGCGGCGGGGACCCGGGGAACGGGGCCTCGCGGAAGACCGAGGCGTTGTTCACCAGGACGGCGACCGGGCCGAGGCCGCGCTCCACGGCCCGCACGAGGCGGGCGGGGGCCGCCGCGTCCGCGAGGTCCGCGCGGAAGGCCCGCGCCT
>CAZKTF010000053.1:0-17897 GCA_964555565.1 uncultured Planctomycetota bacterium
CGCCCTTCGGCCGCAGTAACGGCAGGGCCAGCGAAACCAGCCGTCCGTAATCCGTCTCGCAGCGGAAATCCCCGTGCTCCCGGGACCGGGAGAAGGTGGGCGGGTCGAGGATCGCGAGGTCGAACCGCCGCGCGGAGCGGGCCAGGCGCTCGAGCACCGCCAGCGCGTCGTCGGTCGCGAACTCGTGGCTCTCGGGCGGGAGCCCGTTCGCCGCGAAGTTCTCCCGCGCCCAGGCCGCCGCGCGGGGCGAGGCGTCGATGGAGATGACGCGCGGGGAGCCCCCCAGCGCCGCGGCCACGGAGAGCGAACCGGTGTAGGAGAAGCAGTTCACCACGTGGCGGCCCCGGGCGTAGCGGGCGAGCACGCGGCGGTTGTCCCGCATGTCGAGGAACAGCCCGGTCTTGGCGCCCTCGGCGAGGCGGACGAGGTAGCGGGCGTTCCCCTCGCGGACCGGGAGCGCGTCGGGCGCCGAGGTCCCGCCGAGGAGGAGCCCGCGGCCCCCCTCCGGGCCCGTGCGCTTCTCGTAGATCCCCCGCGGGGAGAGGATCGCCTTGACGGCGTCCAGGATCGTCGGGAGGTGCGGGCGGAGGGCCTCGGTCTGGAGGACGAGCACCGCGTAGGAGGAGTAGTTCTCGATCACCAGCCCGGGGAGGAAGTCCCCCTCGGCGTTCACGACGCGCCAGGCGTCGGTGGCCGAGAGGTCGAGGATCGCCCGGCGGAGCGCCGCCGCGCGCCCGATGCGGCCCTTCCAGAAGCTCGCGTCGATCTCCTCGCGGCGGTCGCGCGTGAGGACGCGGACGGCGACCGGGGAGTCGGGGTCGAACACCCCGCGGCCGACGAAGGAGCCGCCGAGGACGTCCACGACCGCGCCCATCGGGATCCCCGCCGTGCGGGAGACGACGGCCTCCCGGTACACCCAGGGATGCCCGCTGGCGATCGCCCGCCCGGCCTTCGGGTCGATCCGGACCTCGGCTCGGTTCATCCGTGTTCCCCCAAGTCCCTGTAGAGCCTACCCTAACGACCGGTCCGGGGGCAAAGGGGAATGGCGGCCGATCCGGCGTCAGAACGGGGAGGCGGGGTGGCTGTGGACAAGGAGTGGACAGGATGTGGATGGACTGTTAGTAACATCGTAACACACTTTATGACAATAAGTTAAGACAAGACAAGGCAAAGGATGGGGACGTCCGCAAGTTGTCAATTTGGGCCCAACTTGCGGGCGTCCCCAGTCTGCCCCCCCCCGCGCAGCTCAACTGTGGAGCGGCGCTTTCGCAAGGCGCAGGCTGTCGGTTCAATTCCGACCGCGGGCTCCAGGCGCGCAGAGGGGGAGCCGTCCTTCGGGCTGGCCCCGGGGACCACCCGCGAAGTAGCATCGTCGGTCCCTTGGAGGCGAGCACGGCCGGACCGCGCGTCTTCATCAGCTACGTGAGCGAGGAGCCGGACCGCGCCACGGCGCTCGCCGTCTGCGCGGCGATCGAAGCCCGGGGGGTGCGCTGCTGGATCGCCCCGCGGGACGTCCCGCCTGGCCGTTCCTACGCCCAGTGCATCCCGGCCGCGATCCGGCGGTGCTCCGTCGTCGTCCTGGTGATGTCCGGCAGGACCTCCCGATCGAAGTACGTCTGCAACGAGGTGGACCTGGCCGTCAAGGTCGATAGGGCCATCCTCCCCCTCCGCATCGAGCCGGTCGAGCCCGAGGGGGACCTGGAGTTCCTCCTCTCCCGCGTGCAATGGCTGGACGCCCTGGCGCCGCCGCTCGAGGACCATCTCGACAGGCTCCTCGAGGCGGTTCTCGCCGCCGTGGGGGCGGAGGGGGCTCCGGATCCCGGACCGCCGGCTCCCGAGCCGCGGGTCCAGGTGACCCCGGCCGTCCCGGACCTCTCCCCTCCTCCCGCCGGAGTCCTCCGGGCACAGAAGGCGCTCGCCCTTCCCGGGGGCCTCGTCCGGGACGGGACCGGCCGCATCTGGAGCGGGAAGGACGGCGCGGAGATGGTGCTGGTGCCGGGGGGGGAGTTCGTCATGGGGAGCGACGACGCCGACGCGCACTTCTTCGAGAGGGAGAGGCCCGTGCACCGGGTGCTCCTGTCCGCGTTCCTGATGGACCGCCATCCGGTCACGGTGGGGCAGGTCCTGAAGTCCTGCGCGGAGCGGCGGATCCCGCCGCCCGGCGGGCAGCAGGAGAGCGAGCGCTGCCCGGCCGTGAGGGTCACCTGGGACGAGGCCCGCGACTACGCGGAATGGGCCGGGAGGCGCATCCCGACGGAAGCGGAGTGGGAGAAGGCGGCGCGCGGCACGGACGGCCAGGAGTACCCCTGGGGCAAGGAGGAGCCCACGCCTTCCCGGGCCAACTTCGAGGAGTCGGGGTTCGGCAGGCCGACCCCCGCGGGGTCGTTCCCGGCCGGTGCGAGCCCCTACGGCTGTCTCGACATGGCGGGCAACGTCTGGGAGTGGTGCGCCGACTGGTACGACACGAAGTACTACGCCGGTTCCGCCTGGAGGGACCCCAAGGGACCGTTGTCCGGTTCGTCCCGCGTCCTGCGCGGCGGGGCCTGGAACCGCGCCTCCTCGTACCTCCGGTGCGCGACCCGCCGCGGCCAGCTGCCCTCCTGGCGCGACCCCACCTTCGGGTTCCGTGCCGCCCGGAGCCTCCCGTAGGGCCTGAGCCATCGACCCTCCGAGCGTGTTCCCGTCCTTCGCTCTGACCCGGGACGCCCAGGTCCTGGTGGGAGTGCCGCATTGCAGTTCCTTCTTCCGAACTCGATTGAGGCCGGCCCCCCACGCTGTCGGAACCGCGGTCGCAGATTGGCATGCCATCGAGATCCAGCACCTGGGGCGCGAGACCTCCGTGAACGCAGTCGGGCGAGCCATCGGCCCGGAGGACCTCGTCGCACCGGATGGCAGCCCGCTGCGGGTCCTCGACCGGATCGCCGATCTGAGCCCGGACGGACGTGAGGCCCTGGCGAGCGCCCTGTTTGGATTGTCGATGCCGGCGTCTCCGGCCTTCCAGGGCTCCCCGGACGATGGGCGGGCGATCGCTCGGTGCCTGGCGGAGCTCCTCGGGCTGCCGTTCCGTTCCTACGTGGTCACGGAAAGGTCGCGGTTCCGCGACGTGTACGGCCACGCCGACAATCCGAGAACCGTACCCTACACGGAGTTCGGTGAGTGCGTCCGCGACGGCGGGTGCTTCCTGGTTGACGTCCCGGAGCTCTCGAGCGCGGTGGGGCCGACTCTGGGATCGTTCGGACCCTTCCTGGCGGGGCACCTCGAGCCGGTTCACCACGACGAGTTCGTGCTCCTGTTCAACCTCCCCGAATCGGACCTGCCGGTGCCGGGGGAGATCGGACGCGATGCACACTGGATCTGGGTCGAGCGCGGCAGCGCTGGCCTGCATGCCGAGGCGGCGTGCATCGGCTCTCTCGACCCGCGCCCCGGTTCCGTGCTCGTCCTGATGAAGTTCAAGGTGCCCGTGTACGAGGCGTGGTTCCGCGAGGTCGTGGAGCCGGTCGTCTCTGCGCGCGGGAGATGCCTTCGCATCGATCAACCCCTGGCCGACTGGCGGACGGAGATGCGTCGTCACTTCGAGCGCGCCGACGCGACGGTCGTCGATCTGTCCTACGACGCTCTGGGCGAGATCAGCCCGCACGTCCTGTGGGAACTCACCGAGATCCTCAAGTCGCCCAGGCTCAAGGGGCAGGGTCGCAGCAAGGTCCTGTGCGGGGGGCGAGGCCTGGACCACGTCAGGTCGAGGGAAGCCGATCCTGCCTTCGTCTGGCTGAAGGACGTGGCGCCGGACTGGGTGCCGCTCGGAAAGCGCAATCTCGACTTCGAGAAGCTCCTGGGTCTGCGGATTCGACGGTACAGGCCGGGGGACCCCGCCGATCGCACGGCGTATCAAGGCTGGCTGCGATCCGGTCTCGAGCCCTGGATTCAGGGAGTGCCCGCGCCCGTGAGCGATGGCGAGATCCGGCGGATGGCCCTCGCACTCGGCGAGGCGCATAGCTCCAACTGGCATCGGATCGAGCCCTTCCTGGGTCAGGTCGATGCGCTGCCGGCGCTGCGGAAGTCGCGCATCGACCAGGAGGACCTCCCGGGGGTGGTCGCGGTGCTGGTGGCCAATCGAGACATCGAGGGGTGCCACCGGTTGATCGGTCCCGCCCCCGTCCCGGAGGCGTTCGAGGAATCGCTGGGGTGGCTGCTGAGCAGCGTGACGGCGGTCGAGACCCACCTCCACGAAGGCTACTGGCCGCTCGCGAAGAAGGTCGTGACGGGATCCAGGAAGTTGCGCGAGCACATGCTGGACGTACTCCGTACTGCACACATCCACATGGACACGGTGTGGACGAACCAGTACAGGTTGCGGGCCTGGCGGAGTCTCGGGGCCGTGCGATTCGGGGCGTCGGAGCGTGCGAGACTGGAGGGCCTGATCGAGATGGAGCGCGACCCCGACGTCCGTCTGGACGCGCTCGAGGTCGTCCTGCCCCTCCTGTCGGCCGACGAGCAGCGCCGCGCACGGGCCGGAGTCATCGAGCGCGCCTACGGGATCGACACCGGGCGCGTGCCGCCGGGCAGCGACGACTCCTCGTCGTGAGGGGGGGACCCGCCCATCCTCCGACGGCGGCACAGTCATTGCGACGGCAGGCGGAATGACCTGCCTCTCACCGATCTGGGCCCCCGTCGGCCGGGGGCGCCTGGCCCTCTGGCACCGCCCTGGGCGCCGTCTCATCCCGCACCTGCCGGCCCAGGGCTGCGACCGGGTGATCACGCTCCTCTCCGAGCGGGAGGGCGCTCCGGAGATCGGGGCGCTGGTCGAGGAGGCGGGGATGGCCTGGTCGTGGATCCCGCTCGCCGGGGCACGGCCGCCGGAGGAAGGCGCATCGCTCCGGATGTGGGCAGGGCTGGACCTGGTCGCTCCACGGCTCACCGCCGGAGAGTCCCAGTTCATCCACTGCTCGGCCGGGATCCACCGCACCGGGATGATCGCGCTCGCGTTGCTCCGACTCGCCGGACTCTCCGAGACCGAGGCCCGCGAGCGCATCGCGCGCTCCCGCCCGGAATCCGAGGCCGGGCTCACCGCGGCCCGGATCGCCTGGGCCATGGGGCCTCCCGGGCGGCGCGCCGCGCCCGGCGCCGATCGTCCGGAGGAGTAGGTCGCGCTGGCGCCGCACGGGCCACCGGCCCGGCGTGGGGGCGACGCCCCGCAGGTGCTTCCACGCCGGGGCATCGGCCAGTACCCTTCGTCCGTCATGGAACCGGGGCCTCGGGTGGCGGGAGCGTGACCCTGCGCGCCCTTCGCCTGCGCGGTACGGCGGGCGGCCGGGACGGCCCGGAGCCCTGCGAGCTCGGTCCCGACCTGGCCCTGGCCCTCTCGACGGCGAAGGCCGGGGCCGTCCCGGTCGTCTACCTCCTTCGCAACGAGGACCTGTCCGCCCTCCGGGACCACCGCGAACTCGTCGTCGATCGCGGGACGAAGCATCCCGCCAAGCCTCTCGCGCGGCTCCTGCTGGGGCACGACCGCATCCCCCTGGTCCAGGGGCGCTACACGTCGGCCGGCCAGCTCCTCCGCAGCGTGCGCACGCTGCTGGACCACGCGGTGCGGACCGCGGAGCGCAACGTCTTCGTGGTCGGCGCGGCGCAGACGGTCTTCGACGGGCTGTGGGCCACGGCGACCCGGACGGCCGACGGGAGCGGGGCGGGAGGGGGCGACCGGTCGCCGCACGGAGCGTCCCCCGCCCGGCCGGACCCGGCGGCGGCGCCCGGCAGCCTGCTGCTCGAGCTGCTGGCCCGGCTGCCGGTCCCGGAGAGCGTCGACGAGCAGTTCGTCGGCGCGTCGGTCGAGGTCCAGCTCGTCCGCCAGCTCATCGTGCGGGCGGCGCGGCAGGACGACCCCGTGCTGATCCTGGGCGACACCGGGACCGGCAAGGAGGTGGTGGCCCGGTTGATCCACGATCAGAGCCCGCGGCGGCTGCAGACGTTCACGCCGGTGAACTGCGGCGCCATCCCGCGGGACCTGTTCGAGTCGGAGCTGTTCGGCTACGAACGGGGGGCCCACTCCACCGCCACGGTGCGGAAGCTCGGGCTGTGGCAGATGACCCGCGGCGGGACGCTCTTCCTCGACGAGATCGCCGACCTCTTCCCCGATCACCAGGTGAAGATCCTCCGGGCCCTGGACCGGGGAGAGGTGCGCCCCGTGGGCGCGGTGAAGGGCGAGAAGGTGGACGCGCGGGTGATCGCCGCGACCAACCGCGACCTGTTCACCATGGTGCAGTCGGGGGAGTTCCGGGAGGACCTCTACTACCGCCTGCGGGCGTTCACCATCCGCAGTCCCGCGCTGCGGGATCACCCGGACGACATCCCGCTGCTGGCCGCCCACTTCTGGAAGTCCCTGACCCGCGACGAGAAGGCCCGGTTGCCGGTGGAAGTCGTGCGGGAGCTGAGCGCCCAACGCTGGCCGGGAAACGCCCGTGAGCTGAAACTGGCGCTCTCGACGCTCTTCGGGCTGTTCGGCAAGGACGGGCTGACGGCGCGGCACCTGCGCGCGGTCCTCGAACTGGAAGGGCACGTCGGGGTCGGCGCGGCGAAGCCGCCCGGTCCGGGGGAGATCGGGCTCCACCGCGCGGAGTGCCTCCGGCACCTCCGCAGGGTGGACGAGGTGCTCCGCGCGGCGAAGGTCAGCCTGCGCCCCGTCGTGGGCGAGGCGCGGGCCGACGACGCCACGGTGGGGCGCGTCCGCGCCGAGATCCGGCAGCGGGTGAACGAGCTCGAACTGCTCTGCATGCGCCCGCTGCTGTTCCACGGCGAGACCACGTTCTCGGTGGTGCACCGGCTGAAGGGGAAGCTGGTGACGGCCTTCCGGCTGCTGGAGGGCGACGCGGGCCAGGCGGGCTCCTACTCGAAGACCGACCTGGAGGGGGAGTTCCGGCTGGCGTCATCGACGATCTTCCGGGAGGTGGAGCGCCTGATGCGGGAGGCGTAGTACGCTGGGGGCCTGGCCACCTGGAGCCGAACGCATGGCGGGGGCTGAGTACGACGTCTTCATATCCTTCAAGCACCTCGACGAGCATGGTGCTCCAACGCCGGACAGCGCTCTTGCGAGGAAAGTCCATGACTACCTGGCTTCCAAGGGACTGAAGGTCTTCTTCAGCATCGTCACCCTCGAGCAGCTCGGCGTGTCGGCGTACAAGAAGGCGATCGACGACGCCCTTGACGGCTCGCGGGTCCTCGTCGCCGTAGGTACCAGCGTGGCCCACCTCGACTGGAAATGGGTGAGGTACGAGTGGGACAGCTTCTTCGCCGACATCCTGAGCGACGTGAAGCCAGATGGGAAGGTCTTCGTGTATCTCGACGGTCCCGACATCCGTTCCCTCCCGAGGGCCCTTCGACAGTCTCAGTGTTTCCACGACGGTTCAGGCTCGCTGGAGACGCTCTTCAAGTTCGTCTCGGGCGCGCTAGGTCGGGGTTCCCCGCCGGTGGCGTCCGTGGGGACGCCACGCTCGAAGATGGTGGAACCACCGCCGCCCTCAGCCGGGCGACGGGCGTACGTATCCTTCGCCCACGCCGATTCGGCCTACGTGGCTCGGCTCGGGGATGCCCTTGCGGAGCGTGGAATTGACTGCCACCTCGACATCGCCGCGCTACCGGCTTCGGACTTCCTCAGCGTGTTCCGGGAGGCGATCGGTCAGGCGGACGTCTTCGTCGTTGTCGTCTCAAGGAACTCCGCCGAAAGCGGGTACATCGTGGCGGAGGTCAAGAAGGCCTGGGAACTGCGGAAGCCCATCGTCCCCGTGCTCCTCGACGATCCCTGGGCGGTCGCCAGCAGCATTCCGTGGCTCCTCGCGAATCTGAACGCTATCGACGCACGAGACAAGGACGTTCGCGAAGTCGCAGCGAAGATTGCTTCAGCGCTGGCGTAGATCCTGAGGCGCCTCGAAGCTCATCCGCAAGCCCTTCGTCGCTCGTGAGCGGCTCGGGCCAGCTCTCCTCCTGCGGCGGTGACGAGCGGCCTCCAACTGCAACTCATCCCGCGTCCTCCCGAACTCAACCAACTCAACGCGGTTCCCTCCCCTCGTCGGCATCGGTGGAGGCGTCGTCGGCGCACTCGATGGCGGCACGGGCTTCGCGCTGGGCCCCCGCCATGCAGGGCACGCGGACCGGAACTCGACGGTGCGACTGATGGCGCACCTCTGGATGCAAGACGGCGAGGGCGCCTGGGGCGTCCTGTCCCTGTCCGGCCCCGAGCTCGACCTGGGGCGGCTCGAGGCTCGCGTGGGTGGGGCGTCCGGGGAGCGGCCTCCCGGAGGCGTACCCGGGCCCGCGGCGCCCGCCGCCCACCTGCTCCGGGTCCCCGGAGAGCCCGCCGAATGGCTGCTGCTCGCGGCTCCCCGGGCGGGGCTCTCGATCAACGGCCTCCCTCTCCGGGTGGGGATCCGCGTCCTTGTCGATCGCGACGAGATCCGGATCGGCAGCCGCGGCACGGTCTTCTTCTCCACCGAGAGCCTGGCCCGCTCCGAGCCGCTGCCTTCCTCCGACCGGCCCCTCCTCTGCCCCCGCTGCCGCCAGGCCATCGGGCCGGGAACGCAGGCGGTCCGCTGCCCCCAGTGCGGGCTGTGGCACCACCAGTCCGCCGAGTTGCCCTGCTGGACCTACGCGCCCACCTGCGCGCTCTGCCCCCAGGGTACGGAGCTGGACGCGGGCTTCCGATGGACGCCCGAGGAGCTGTGAGATGCCGACGATGACAGGGCGGCCGACCGGCGAGGCGACCGTCGTCGTGGCGGGAGCGGGCGGCAACATCGGATCCCACCTGGTCCCGCACCTGGCCCGCATGCCCGGGATCGGGCACCTCGTGCTCATCGACCGCGACGTCTACGAGGAGCGGAACCTCGGCGGTCAGAGCATCACGGCGCGCTCCGTGGGCCGGGGGAAGGCCGTCGTGCAGGCGAGGGAGGCCCGCGGCATCAACCCGGGCCTGCGGGTCACCGCCCTCGCCGACGACGTCGAGGACCTCCCGCTCGGCGCGCTGCGCGGCGACGTCATCCTGGCGTGCCTGGACAGCCGACGGGCCCGGCAGACCGTGAACCAGGCGGCCCGGCGGCTCGGCGTCCCCTGGATCGACGCCGGGGTGCTCGGCGAGGCGCTGCTCGCGCGCATCGACGTCTACCTCCCGGGCACGGACGCGCCGTGCCTGGAGTGCGCCTGGGACGCGGGCGACTACGCCGCCATCGAGCAGGGCTACCCCTGCAGCCCGGACGGTGGGACGCCGCCGGCCACCGCGGCACCGTCGGCCCTCGGCGGGCTCGCCGCGGCGCTCCAGGCGATCGAGTGCGGCAAACTGCTTCGCGACGGGGCGGAGCGTCCCCCGGCGGGCATGCAGGTCGTGCTCGACGCCGGGCACCACCGGCACTTCCTCACCGCCCGGCGCCGCAACCCGGCCTGCCGCCTCCGCGACCACGAGGCGTGGGCGATCCGGCGCCTCCCGACGGCGCCGCGGGACCTCACGCTAGGCGACGTCCTCGAGATCGCGCGCCGCCGGTTCGGGCAGCGCGGCCCCCTCCGGCTGTCGGTCGAGGGGAAGGGCTTCGTGCGGGAGCTCGCCTGCACCGGCTGCGGCCGCCCGCGGCGCCTCCTCCGCCTCGCTGCCGCCCTCCGGCCCGGCGACCGCCGCTGCCCCCGATGCGGCAGCGCGCTCGCCCTCACGGGTTCCGGGCTGCTCGAGCGCCTCGAGCCGGCCGCGTTGCGCCGATGCCGGCGCGACCTCCCGCTGGACCGGCTGGGACTGCGACCGGGAGAGGTGGTGACCCTGGGGTCGCCGGAGGGAGAGGTGCACGTCGAGATCGGAACCGGGCAACCGTCGCGGCGTGGCATGGCCTTCGCGGGGAGGGCGTGACCATGGCACGCGACGCGGTGCTCGAGGCCTTCCTCGCCCGGCAGTTCGAGGAGGGGACGGCGCTGGCGGGAGCCAGCGATCTCCTGGGACTCTCGGCGGTCGATGGGCCGCCCCCGCAGCGCTACCTCGCGCAGTTCAACTGCAAGGGGCTGGTGCGAGCGGAGGACGGGAAGATCGTGGAGGCCGATCGCTTCGGGGTGGGCGTCTGGTTCCCCTCGGACTACCTCCGGCGCGCCGAGCCGTGGCAGGTGCTCACGTGGCTCGGCCCCCGGCGGGTGTTCCACCCGAACATCAGCGATCGGCTCCCCGCCATCTGCGTCGGGCGGCTCGTGCCGGGGACCCCTCTCGTGGACCTGCTCTACCAGTGCTTCGAGATCATCACGTACCGCAAGGTGACGATGCGGGAGGACGACGCGCTGAACGCGGAGGCCTGCGCGTGGGCCCGCGAGAACCGGCACCGTTTCCCCATCGATCCGAGGCCCCTCAAGCGGCGGGCGCTGAAGCTCACGGTGGCCGAGGGAAGGGGGCAACCGTGACCGGGACGGTGCCGCGGCGCGAAGCCCTCGTCCGCGAGGCGCTCGCGCAGTCCGCCCGGGACGTCGAGCCGCTCGGCCGCGGCCGCTGGCGCGTCGATCTCACGAACGGCAAGCCCTTCACGGCGCTGGCGCGGCTCGAGGACGGCTGGCTCCTGCTCGAGGCCGGGCCGGCGCTGCCGGACCCCGCCGGCCGGGAGTGGGAGTACCTCCTGCTCAACGGGACGTTCCGCGGCGGCAGCAGGCTCACGCTGCCACCAGACGGGGGAGCGCTCCTCCTGCGGGCCGAGGTCCCCGCGTGGGAGGACGGCTGGGTGACGCGGGTGGGGGAGGCCTGCCGGAGCCTCGAGGCGGCCTTCGGCCGCGTCGTGAGCCGGAAGCCGGCGCGGGTCGGGGACGGGGAGGCCGCGGGGGACGTGGAGCCCGGGCGGGGGGGCGAGGCCCCGGGCCTGCCGCAGGCCCTCTCCGAGGCGGGGTGGGCCTGCGCGGAGGGGACGGGGAAGGACGTCGCCGTGCCCCTCGATGTCCCCGGCGCCCTCTACCGGGCCGCCGTCGAGCCGCGGGCCGGCGGGGAGGTCCGGATCGGCGTGGAGGTCGCGGCGGCCGGGACCCTCGCGCCTGCCGCCCGGCGGGCGCTCGGCCGGCTGCTGCTCGTCGGCACCGGTCTCGTGCGGCTGGTCCGCGCGGCGGCGACGACGAACGGCGCGGGCGGGACCGCCCGGCTCGAGGTTGAGTTCCCATCCTCCCCCTCCGCGGCGGAGCTGGATCTCGCCCTCGAGGCCCTGTCGATCGCCTGCCGTTCGTTCGGACGCGAAGCCAGGGCCCTCGCCCGGGAGGACGTGGCGAGCGCCTATCTCGAGCTCGGTGCTCGGGAACAGGAAACGGGAACCAGGTCATGAACAAGGAGGATGCGATGCGTTCGGCCGACAGCCAGGGAATCGGGCTTCTCGAGGTGAGCGACGTCTCGGGACAGAAGGGGGTGACGGTGAGCGGCGTGCCCACCGACGCCAGCGTGGGGGAGCTCGTGGAGCAGCTGCTCGCCGAGATGCAGCTCACCCGCGAGGACGTGAGCGGGCGTCCCCTGACCTACCACGCCCGCCTGGAGCGGGAAGGGCGGCACCTCCTCGCCTCGGAGCGCGTCGGGGAGGCGCTCCAGACGGGAGACCGCCTGGTGCTCCAGCCCAACATCGACGCCGGGGGCCGCGTCGCCGTGGACCGGGCCCGGTGAGGGAGGTTGCATGACCGGACAGCGATACTCCTACGCCCTGCACGTCCTGCGCGAGGACGGTTCCGCCGTCGCCCAGGTGCCCGTCGATGTGGACTGGGGACCGGCCCGGGAGTGGGTGCGCCTCCTCGCCCTGCGCCGGGGGAGTCCGCCGGCCGAGGCGTTCGCGCGGGAGTGCGTCATCGAACCGCTCTGGCACGCGGTGCGGGGGGCGCCCTACCTCGCCGGCTTCCGCGCCCGGGTGGAGGCGGACGGCCGCTCCGCGGGGAACGCGACCGCGGAACCCGCCGAGCCCTGGCACGACTTCACCACGGCCTACTTCTCCCGGGTGTCCGGCGCGGCGTCCGCGCGGCTCGTCGAGGAGGGCGCGCTCCGGGAAGGGGAGCGCTTCCTCTCCCTGCCGGTCGCCTTCCCGCGCGACGACGCGCCGGAAGGCGCGGCACCGGCGCTCCGGCTCAACGCCCGGCCCGCGGCGCCCGTGGTGCCGATCCGTCCGGGCCGGCTCGGCGACCTCCTGGAGCGCTCCGTCGCCCGCGGCAGCCCGGGAGACGACGGCGACCTCCCGGTCTTCGTCCCCCGGGCGGTCCTCGAGGAGGCGGCGAGTCTCGCGCGCGCGGCGGAGGCGAAGGAGACGGGAGGCATCCTCGTGGGGGACCTCCACCGCGACCCGGACACCGCGGGGGTGTTCGCCGCGGTGACGGCCCAGATCCCCGCGAGGCACGCGAAGGCCGACCTCACGAGCCTCTCCTTCACGCCGGAGGTCTGGACGGACGTCCGCGCCGCCCTCGCGCTCCGGCACCGGGGGGAGATCATGCTCGGCTGGTGGCACTCCCACCCCGTGCGGGAGTGGTGCAAGGGCTGTTCGGAGGAGAGCCGCCGGCGCTGCTCGCTGGCCGCGGACTTCTTCAGCGATCACGACCGGGCGCTCCACCGGACCGTGTTCCCCCGCGCCTACAGCCTGGGCCTGGTGGTGAACGACGTCGCGGCCGACGCGCCCACGTTCTCCCTGTTCGGGTGGAGGGGCGGCCTCATCGAGCCCCGGGGCTTCCACGTCCTGGAGCAGGACCGCCCCCATCCGGAGATCCCGGCGGCGACGGCCTCGGCCTCGGCAGGAGGGATGGACCATGGCGGGTAGTCCGCGCAGCGAGATCGATCTCCCCGAGGTTTTCCGACAGATCGCGGCCACGGGAGATGGCGCACCGGCCCAGGAGCGGAAGCTCGAGCTGGTCCAGGCCGTCCGGGCCCACTCCCGGGAATCGTCGCAGGCGCTGGACGGGTTCCTCCTCGAGCAGGTCGCGCGGCTCCGGGCAGGCCTCGTGGAAGCTCAGGCCCGGCAGCGGGAGCTCGGGCGCGTCCTGGAGAAGCTCTCGGCTCCGCCCTGGCACGTCGCGGTGTTCGTCGGCACGGCGGAGACGGAGCGGGGCGTCGAGGCGGTGGTGGCTCACGGCGGCGCCCGGCGCCTGGTGAACGTCGCCGAGGGCGTGGACGTGGGGTCCCTCTCCCCCGGCGACGCGATCCTGCTCGGACCCGAGCTCAACGCCGTCGTCGCCAGGGCGTCCTGCCCCGCCACCTACTCCGGCGAGACGGCCGTGTTCGATCGCGCCGCCGGCGAGGGTCGCGTCGTGCTGCGCTCCCGGGACGAGGAGGTGGTGGTCGAAGCGGCCGCCGCCCTCCGCGGCAGCCCGCTCCGGGCGGGCGACCTGGTGCGCTGGGACCGGAGCCTGTGGATGGCGTTCGAGAAGGTCGAGCGGAGCCGGGGCACGCACCTCTTCCTCGAGGACACGCCCGCCGAGACCTTCGACGCCATCGGGGGGCTGGACATCCAGATCGACGAGCTGCTCCGGACCCTGCGCCTGCACCTGGAGCACCAGGCCGTCGCGCGGAAGTACGGGCTGCGGCCCAAGGGCTCCGTGCTGCTCGCCGGGCCGCCGGGGAACGGCAAGACGCTCATGGCCCGGGCGCTGGCCAACTGGACGGCCCGCGTGTCCCGGTCCGGCCACGCCAGGTTCATGAACGTCAAGCCCGCGAGCCTCCACAGCATGTGGTACTCCCAGAGCGAGGCGAACTACCGCGAGGCGTTCCGCGTCGCCCGCGAGGCCGGGGCGAGCGAGCCCGACGTCCCGGTGGTGATGTTCTTCGACGAGGTGGACACGATCGGCGCGGCCCGGGGAGAGTCCCTGCTGCGGGTGGACGACCGCGTGCTCACGGCGTTCATGACGGAGCTCGACGGCCTGGAGTCCCGGGGCAACGTCCTGGTGGTGGCGGCCACCAACCGCCCCGACGCGCTGGATCCCGCCCTGCTCCGCGCCGGCCGCCTGGGCGACCTCGTCCTCACGATTCCCCGGCCGAACCGCAGCGCGGCGCGGGAGATCCTCGCGAAGCACCTCGACCCGGGAATCCCGTATGCCGCGAGCGGCGAGGGGGGCGCCGCCGGGGGCGACGGCGCGGCCGGGCGCCAGGGGCTGATCGAGGCGGCCGTCGCGCGGATCTACGCGCCCAACGGCCTGGGGGAGCTGGCGGCCCTCATGCTGCGGGACGGGACGCGGCGGGCCGTGACCGCGCGGGACCTGGTGAGCGGCGCCGCCATCGCCAAGATCGCCCGCGCCGCCGTGGAGCGGGCGTGCGCGCGCGAGGTGGACACCGGCGAGGCCGGCCTCCGCTCGTCGGACCTGCTGGCCGCGGTCGATGCGGAGTTCGAATCGGCGGCGCGCGCGCTGACCCCCGCCAACTGCCGCCGGAACCTCGAGGACCTCCCCCAGGGCGTGGACGTGGTGCGCGTGGACACGCCCCGGCGCGCGACCCGGCGGGCGTATCGCACCCTGCAGGTGGCATGATGCCCGAGCGCGGATCCGGCCCAGACGCGCACCGCGTGGTGGAGAGCCGCGAGGCGCGCGGCGTGCCCAAGCTGAACGGCGCCGACGTCGAGCTCGGGAACTTCGTCCTGGGGGACGAAACGCCCGGCGGCTCCGGATGGGAAGCCTCCCGGGCCCTGCTGCACGAGATCGCCTCCGTGACGCCCGTGGTGCGCGAGCCCCGCCACGACGGCGGCGGGACGTCGGCGGCGACGCCGGCCTACGGCGGCGGCCGGCTCGACTGCGGGTGGACCGCCAGGGACCGGGCGGATGCCTGGGTCGATCCCCAGGACTGGGGGCGGAGCCACCTCCCGGCCAACGGCGGCTGCGCCTACATCGACCTCGACCACCTGGAGCTCTGCATCCCGGAGGTGCTGAGCGCCTACGACCACGTGGCGTGCTGGCACGCGATGCTGCGCATCGCCCAGGGGGCGCTCGGGGCGGCGAACGCGCGGCGGCCGGCCGGCCGGCGGATCTCCGTCCAGGTCAACAACAGCGACGGCCACGGCCAGTCCTACGGGAGCCACCTGAACTTCCTCCTGTCCCGCCGCGCGTGGGACGAGCTGATCCACCGCAAGCTCCACCACCAGGCCTGCCTCGCCGCGTTCCAGGTCTCGAGCATCGTGTTCGCGGGCCAGGGCAAGGCGGGGAGCGAGAACGGCGCGCCGCGGGCGGCGTACCAGATCGCGCAGCGGGCCGATTTCATCGAGACGATGACCGGCTCCCAGACGACCTACCGCCGACCGCTCATCAACACGCGGGACGAGCCGCTGTGCGGCCCCGCGGTGTGGGACCTCGCCCGCAGCCCGTCGGGCGAGGCGGAGCCGGGGGCCCCCGCCGCGGCCCCGGCGAGCGAACGGCTGGCGCGGCTGCACGTGATCTTCTTCGACAGCACGCTCTGCCACGTGGCGAGCCTCCTCAAGGTGGGGACGATGCAGATCGTGCTGGCCATGATCGAGCAGGGCCATGTCGATCCGGGGCTCGCGCTGGACGACCCGCTGGCGGCGCTGCGGCGCTGGAGCCGGGACCCGAACCTCGAGGCGACCGCGCGGCTCGTGTCCGGCGGCGAGGTGACGGCCGTCGAGCTCCAGCTCCGTTTCCTGGAGGAGGCCCGGCGCTTCGTCGATGCCGGGGGCTGCGAGGGGATCGTCCCGCGCGCGGCCGAGATCCTCGCCTTGTGGGAGGACACGCTGCTGAGGCTCCGCCGCCGGGAGTGGCCGGCCCTGGCGCGGCGGCTGGACTGGGTCCTCAAGCTCTCGCTCCTGGGACGCGCCCTCGAGACCAACCCGGAGCTGACGTGGGGATCCCCGGCGATCAAGCACCTCGACCACCTCTACTCGAGCCTCGACCCGGACGAGGGGATCTACTGGCGGCTCGAGGCGGACGGGCTCCTCGACAGGATCGTGGCCGAGGAGGAGATCGCGCGCTTCACGCGCGAGCCGCCGGCGGACACCCGCGCCTGGGGCCGGGCCATGCTGCTCCGCCGCGCGGGGCCGGGCGTGGTGGACGCGGTGGACTGGGACCTCGTGGCCTTTCGGCTGCGGGACCCGGACGGGCGGTCGGCCCGGTGGCGGGTGGACCTGCCGGACCCGCTCCGCTCGAACCGGGCCGAGCTGGCCCCGGCGTTTGAGCAGGCGGAGAGTCTCGAGGACCTGCTCCCCGCGCTGGGAGCGACGCGGGAGGAGCCGCCCCCGCCGGCGCCCGTCGTGGCGAAGCCATGGACGGGGTGGCTCGACCAGGGGCGGCGGCACCCCGGGAATGGAGGGGAACATGAGACAGCGTGAGCGTCCGGACCGCGACGACCGTGACCGGCAGGGCCCCGGGGATCCTGGCGATGGAGGGGGGGGGCTGGACGACCTCCGCCTCGCCGGCGAAGCGTTCCTCGCCGCCGGGGACGAGGCGATCCGGCGCGCCCTGTCCGGCGACAGCAGGGCGTTCCTGCGGGCCAACCGGCAGCAGGGGGGCCAGTAGCGGTGTCCGGATCGCCGTGAAGCGAGCAGGAGCCTCCTGATGCCGGTTCCCATGCTGCTCGGGGTCGAGACGGAGTACGCGCTGACGGGACTCGCGCGCTCCGGCGAGGGCGTCGATCCTCCCGTGCTGGCGCAGCGCTTCCTGGAGGCCGCGCGGAAGCGCTGCCCCCACCTGCGGGACGCCCGGGGCTCGGGGATGTTCCTCGCGAACGGGGCCCGCCTGTACGTCGATGCCGGCTACCACCCCGAGTTCGCGACGCCGGAGTGCGCGGACCCCTGGGAGGTGCTGCGCTACGTCCGGGCCGGGGAGCAGCTCATGCGCGAGCTCGCGGAGTGCGTGGTGGCCGGGGAGCCGGACCTGGCCTCCGCGACCGTGTTCCGCAGCAACGTGGACTACGGGGGGTCCGGGACGACCTGGGGATGCCACGAGTCCTACCTGTACCGGTGCGAGCCGGCGAAGTTGCCCCCGCAGCTCATCCCGCATCTCGTGTCGCGGGTGATCTTCGCAGGCGCCGGGGGCTTCCACCCGCTCTCCCCGGGGCTGGAGTTCACCCTCTCGCCGCGGGCGTGGCTGCTCAATCGCGTGACCTCGGACGAGTCCACGACGAACCGCGGGATCTTCCACACGAAGGACGAGAGCCTGAGCGCGGCGGGGTATCACCGCCTCCACGTGATCTCGGGCGAGAGCCTGTGCTCGGACACGGCCACGCTCCTCAAGCTCGGCACCACCGCGCTCATCGTCGCCGCGGCCGATGCCGGGCAGCGGCCCGGCGACTCCGTGCAGCTCGAGGCTCCCCTCGAGGCGCTCCGGACCATCGCCGCGGACCCCGAGTGCAGGGCGACCGTCCTGCTGGCGAACGGCCGGCGCTCGACCGCGATCGGGATCCAGCGTCGCTACCTGGAGCGGATCGAGCGGTGCCGGGCCGGGGGGGCGCTCCCGGACTGGGCCCCCGAGATCTGCCGGCTGTGGCGGCGCCAGCTCGACGTCCTCGAGATGACGCCGGCCGCGGCGGGGCGCACGCTGGACTGGGCGATCAAGCGCACGCTGTACGCGCACTGGGGCCGGGAGCAGATCGACCCGGACCGGTGGGCCGAGTGGACGCAGGTGATGCGGGGCCTCGAGGCGGCCCGGCAGGCGGGGGAGCGCGAGCGCCGCGAATCTCCGCTCCAGCCCTTGAGCCGGCTGCGCAGCGCCATGCGGCGGCTGTCGCCCCGCCGCGCGAGAGGGGAGCCGGGCTGGCGCGGCCTCTCCGCGTTCCTGAGGCTGCGCCGCACGCTCCTCGAGACGGACCTCCGCTTCGGCCAGCTCGGCGAGGGAGGCATCTTCGAGCGGCTCGAGCGGGAGGGGCACCTCCGCCAGCGCGTGCTCGAACCCGGCGACGTGCGCCGCGCCCTCGAGAGCCCCCCCCTCGCCGGCAGGGCGCGCGTGCGGGGAGAGTGGGT
>CAZKTF010000054.1:0-17694 GCA_964555565.1 uncultured Planctomycetota bacterium
GGGGGCCCCCGGGGGTTTCGAGGGCCGCCAGTGGCGGCCCGAGCCCGGGGAGCCCCGCCCCTACAACGGCAACGCCTACCGCTTCGCGTCGGCCGGGTTGGCCTGGCGGATGGCGATCTCGGCGAGGGGGTCGAGGCCGAAGATGCGGCGGACCTGGTGCTCGAGGTCGTCCTTTGGGAGGGTCTCGGCGCGGAAGGGCTCCTTCCTCGCCGCCGATTCCCGCTCGGGGGTGTAGTCCCAGCGCTCCCCCTGGCCGTCCTCCCCGACCCAGCCGACCTCCCGGTTGCCGAGGTCCTCGGCGAAGTACATCGTCACGGGCGAGTCCGGACCGCGGCTCACGGAGTAGGTGAGGAGGTAGCCGATCTTCCCCATCCCGCGGGCGTAGACGACGCGGTAGTCGCGGATCTCGCGGCGGAGCGGGGTCTCCTTCTTCCGCAGGCGGGCCTCCTCGCCGCCTCCGCCCGCGGGCGCCGTCCCCGGGGCGCTGCAGCCGGCGAGTCCGAGCGCGAGAGCGAGCGCGACCACCAGCCCCGACCTCATGGGATGCCCTCCCCGGTGCCGTCTACGGGAGGGGGATGCTAGCACCGGGCCCGCCGGCACGGCAAGCGGAACGGCCGCCCCCCGGCCCGTCGCGGGCCCGCGGTAGGATCCCCTCCATGATCGACGTGGGGGAGGCCCTGTCCGCGGCGGGACCCATCGCGGGGGCGCTGGATCGCTACGAGGAGCGCACGGAGCAGCGCGAGATGGCCCTGGCCGTGGACCGCGTCCTGCGCGCGGGGGGACGGCTCCTGGTGGAGGCGGGGACCGGGGTCGGGAAGTCCTTCGCCTACCTCCTCCCCGCCATCCTCGCGGCGGCGGAGCGCGGCGAACGGGTCGTGGTGGCCACCCACACGCTCGCGCTCCAGGACCAGCTCCTCCGCAAGGACCTCCCGCTCCTCCAGCGGGCGCTGCCGGCCGAGTTCTCCGTGGTCCTGGCCAAGGGCCGGGGGAACTACGTCTGCCTCCGGCGGCTGCGGATCGCGGGGGAGGACGCGGCGGACCTCTTCCCCGACCCCGCGGAGCGCCTCTCGCTCGACCGGCTCCGGGCCTGGGCCGAGGCGGACCGCGAGGGGACGCGCCAGTCGGTCCCCTTCGACCCGGGGCCGCGCCTGTGGGACAAGGTCTGCGCCGAGGCGGGGAACTGCCTCGGGCGGCGCTGCGACTTCTACGCCCGCTGCCCCTACCAGGCGGGCCGCCGCCGGCTGCAGAACGCCGACGTCATCATCGCGAACCACGCCTTCCTCTTCGCGGACCTGGCGCTCCGGCGCGCGGGGGCGTCGCTGCTGCCCGAGTACCGGCACCTCGTCCTGGACGAGGCCCACGAGGTGGAGGCCGTGGCCGGGGAGCACCTCGGGCTCCGGGTCCCCGGGGGCGCGGTCTCGAGGCTCCTCTCCTCGCTCCACGGCCGCCACGGGAAGGGGCTGCTGGCCGCCGCCGGCGCGGGCGACGGCGCGGTCTCCCTCGTGCGCGCCTGCCGCGACGCCGCGGGCGAGTTCTTCGGGGCGGTGGGCTCCTGGGTGCAGGAGCAGGAGTCCGGGGGCGGGAACGCCCGGATGCGGGAGCCGAAGTTCCTGGGCGAGGCCATGACGGGACACCTGGAGCGCCTCTCCGGGGACCTCCGGGCGCTGGCCGCGCGGGCGCCCAACCGGGACCGCGAGATGGAGGTGGCGGCCCACGCCACGCGCGCGGCGTCCCTGGCGGAGTCGGTGCGGGAGTTCTGCCGGGTGGCCGCGCCGGAGCGCGTCTACTGGGCGGAGAGGGAGGGCGGCGAGGGCCCCTCGGCCTGGACGCGCGTCGCCCTCCACGGGGCCCCGGTCGAGGTGGGCCCGATCCTCCGGGACCTCCTCTGGTCGCGGGTCCGCGGCGCGGTGCTCACGAGCGCCACGCTCTCCGTCGGCCGCGAGCGGGACTTCGGTCCCGTGGCCGCGCGCCTGGGACTCGACGGCGCCGAGGTCCTCGCCCTGGGCTCCCCCTTCGACTTCCGCCGGCAGGTGCGGCTCATCGTCGCGGCCGACATGCCGGACCCGCGCGACGAGCGGGCCTACGAGGAGGCCCTGGCGGCCGCCATCCTGCGCCACGTGGCGCGGTCGAAGGGGGGCGCCTTCGTCCTGTTCACCTCCCACGCCACGCTGGAGCGGGTCCACGGGGCGGTGGCCGACGAGCTGCGCGCCCGCGGGCTCGTGCCGCTCCGGCAGGGGGGGGGTCTCACCCGGGAGAAGCTCCTCGACGTCTTCCGCACGACCGAGGGGGCGGTCCTGTTCGGGACCGACACCTTCTGGCAGGGGGTGGACGTGCCGGGGCCGGCGCTCCGCAACGTCCTCCTCACGCGGCTCCCCTTCGCCGTCCCGAACCACCCCCTCGTGGAGGCCCGCGGCGAGGCGCTCGCGGCCCGCGGGCTCGACCCCTTCCGCGACTACTCCCTCCCGCAGGCGGTCCTCAAGTTCAAGCAGGGTTTCGGGAGGCTCATCCGCACCGCGGAGGACCGCGGCACCGTCGTGGTCCTCGACCCGCGGATCCTCCGCCGCTCCTACGGCCGCGTGTTCCTCGACTCGCTCCCGGACGTCGAGGTCGAGATCGAGGAGACGGGCACCGGGGGCTGACGGCGGCGGTCCGGCCGTCAAGGTCCCGTCAAGACCGCCCTTGCCGCGGGCGACCGCGCCCGGATAGAACCGCGGGTCCGGATGGCGGATACCGAGAGGAAGGACACGCGGGCGGGGGACGCCTGGGGCGGGCTCGCCTCGATGCTCGTGGCGCTCCCCTCCTCCATCGCCTACGGCGTGGCGATCTACGCGCCGCTCGGCGGGGAGTTCGTGGCCCGCGGGGCCATGGCGGGGGTCCTCGGGACCGTGGCCATCGGGCTCGTGGCCCCGCTCTTCGGCGGGACGCGCCGGCTCATCTCGGCCCCCTGCGCCCCGGCCTACGCGGTCATGGGGGCCTTCGTGCAGGAGATGGCCTCCGGCGCCGGGGGCGCCCCGGGGCGGTTCACGCCCGACCAGGTCATCGTGGCGATGACGCTGGTGGGACTGCTGGCGGGGTTCCTCCAGCTCGCCTACGGCGCCATCGGCGGGGGGAGGCTCATCAAGTACGTCCCCTACCCGGTCGTGGCCGGGTACCTCAGCGGCGTCGGGGTGATCATCCTCGTGGGCCAGGTGCCCAAGCTCTTCGGCCTCTTCGACCTCCCCCCGGGGATGAGCCCCTGGACCGCGCTGGTCACGCCGGCCACCTGGAAGACCCCGGGGCTCGCGGTCGGCCTGGTGACCATGGCCGGGATGCTCTTCGCCTCACGGGTCACGAAGGCGGTCCCGGCGCCCATCGTCGGGCTCCTCGCGGGGATCGGCTTCTACTTCGCGCTCGGCGCCTTCATGCCCGAGCTCCTCCAGCGCGACGGGAACCCGCTCGTCATCGGGTCCCTGGCGGGGGTCGGGGAGTCCTTCGCGGCCTCCTTCTCGGCGCGCTGGCACGACATCGGCGGGTTGCGCCTGGGGGAGCTCCCCTCGCTCCTCATGCCGGCCATCACCCTCTCCGTCCTCCTCTCCATCGACACGCTGAAGACCTGCGTCGTGGTGGACGCGCTCACCCGGTCGCGGCACGACTCCAACCGCGAGCTCCGCGGGCAGGGCCTGGGGAACCTGGCCTCCGCCGTGGCCGGCGGGATGCCCGGCGCGGGGACCTCCGGGGCCACGCTCGTGAACCTCCACAGCGGGGGCTCCACGCAGCTCTCCGGGGTGCTCGAGGGGGTCTTCGCGCTTCTCGCCTACGTGCTCCTCGGGGGCCTCATCGCCTGGGTCCCCTTCGGGGCCCTCGCCGGGATCCTCATCGTCGTGGCCGTCCGGATGATCGACCGGCAGAGCATCCACCTGCTGCGCCACCCCTCGACGTTCTTCGACTTCGCGGTCATCGCGGCCGTGGCCGGGACGGCGGTCGGCGTGGGGCTGGTGGAGGCCTCCGGCGTGGGGCTCGCGCTGGCCATCCTGCTGTTCATCCGGGAGCAGATCCGCGGGACGGTCATCCGGCGGAAGGTGCACGGGGACCGGATCTCCTCCCGGCAGCACCGGCTCCCCGAGGAGAGGGCGATCCTCACGCGGAACGCGAAGCTCCTCACGGTGTGCGAGCTCCAGGGGAGCCTCTTCTTCGGGACCACGGACCAGCTCTTCACCGAGCTGGAGGGGGACCTGAAGACGGGGAAGTACATCGTCCTGGGGATGCGGCGGGTGGTCTCCGTGGACTTCACCGCGGTCCACATGCTGGAGCAGATCGAGGGGATGCTGACGGACCGGGGCGGGACGCTCGTCCTCTCCGAGCTGCCGGCCACGCTCCCCTCCGGCCAGGACCTGCCCGCGTACCTCGACCAGGTGGGGCTCGTGGCGCGGGCCCGCAACGTCCGCGTGTTCGAGGAGCTGGACGATGCGCTGGAGTGGGCGGAGGAGCGGATCCTCGACGACGCCGGGTACGAGCGCGCGACCAGCGCGGCGCCGCTCGACCTCGGGACCTTCGACCTGATGAAGGAGTTCGACGCGGCGAGCCTGGAGGCGATCCGGCGCTGCGTCGCCGAGCGGTCCGTGGCGGCCGGGCAGGCGGTCTTCCGCCAGGGGGACCAGGGGGACGAGATCTTCCTCATCCGCCGCGGCCGGGTCCGGATCCTCCTGCCGCTGGAGGGCGGGAAGCGCCACCACCTCGCCACCCTCCCCCGGGGGATCTTCTTCGGCGAGATCGCCTTCCTGGACCGCGGCGAGAGGTCGGCCGACGCCATCGCGGTGACCGACGCCGAGCTCTACGTCGTCTCCCGCGCGCGGTTCGACGCCCTGGCCATGGAGCACCCGGTGGTGTGCATGCGCATGTTCTTCCGGATCGCCCGGGCCCTCGCGCTCCGCCTCCGGCAGACCGACGCGGAGCTGCGCGCCTTCGAGCAATCGTAGGGGTCAGACCTCAGGCGCCGGCGAGCGGCGCAGCACGCAGAGTGCACTCGGCGCCTGGGGTCTGACCCCTGGTGTCGGGCGTTTGCAAACAGTGGCCTCGGCCCCCTCGCGTCGCTCCCCAGCGTTTGCAAACGACCGCGGTCTGGGAACACGCGGACGGCATTTCTCGCCGGACGGCCGCCGGGGAGGGCTACGCTTCCGCCCCGCAGGGCGAGCGGAGCCACGGATTGCCGGTAGACACCGGACAAGGGAGCTTCCTCTACTTCTCCACCCTCCTCGGGGGGCCGGTCCGCGATGCCTCCACGGGCCGCAACCTCGGGCGGCTGCGGGAGATCGCGGCCCGCACCTCGGGGACGGCCTACCCGCGGGCCTCGCGCCTCTTCCTCCGGCGGGGCCTCCTCGGGGCGTGGGCGTCCGCGCCCTGGTCGGCGGTGCGGGACGCGGGGCCCCGCGGGCTCCGGGTGGACGCCGCGGCCGTCTCCCCCTGCCCCGGCCGCCCCGAGGCCGGGCCGGAGGAGATCCTCATCGAGTGCGACGTCCTCGACCAGCAGGTCGTGGACACCGACGGGGCGAAGGTCGTCCGGGTGAACGACGTCCACCTGTTCCGGCACGGCACCGAGCTCTACCTGGCCCACGTGGACATCGGGGCGCGCGGCCTCCTGCGGAGGCTCGGCTACGAGCGCCTGGTCGTCGGCGGCGTGCGCCTCCTGACCGACTACCGGATGAAGGAGCGCCTGGTCGCCTGGAAGCACCTCCACCTCCTCCCCTCGGCCGTGGAGGACCCCCACCGCGCGACCTCGGTCCGCCTCGACGTCTCCCAGGGCCGGCTCAACGACCTGCACCCGGCGGACATGGCGGACCTGCTCGAGGACCTCGACGCGCGCACGCGCGACAAGGTCTTCGAGTCGCTCCCCCACGCGGCCGCGGCCGAGGCGCTGGCCGAGGCCCGTCCCGACGTCGCGCACGGGATCCTCGACGCGGTGGGCGCGGAGAAGGCGGCCGACCTCCTCGAGGCGATGGACCCGGGCGAGGCGGTCGAGGTGTTCCGCGACCTCCCGCACGCCGAGGCCGAGGCCCTCCTCGGCGCCATGGAGCCGGGGAAGGCGGAGAACCTCCGCGCGCTCCTCACCCACCCGGAGGAGACCGCCGGGGGCCTCATGACGACGCGCTACCTCGCGGCGGACCCGTCCTGGACGGCGCTCCGGGCGATCCAGGAGGTCCGCCGCCACGCGGGCGAGATGGAGGTCTTCACGTACCTCTACGCGCTGGGGCCCGAGGGGATCCTTCTCGGCGTGGTGAGCCTGAAGGAACTGTTCCAGGCGCCGCCGCGCGTCCCCGTCCGCCGCCTCCTCGTCGCCAAGCCCATCACCCTCCCGCAGGACGCCCCCCGCGCCGAGGTGGAGCGGGCGTTCACGAAGTACGGGCTCCGCGCGATCCCGGTGGTGGACGCCGAGGGGCGCATGCAGGGGGTGGTCCGGTTCAAGCGGGTGCTGGAGGGGATGGAGCGGCGCCCGTGAGCGCGCACCCGCTGCCCCTGCGCCGGAGGATGGCGATCCTCCTGGCGGTCATCGGCCCCGGGATCATCACGGCCAACGTGGACAACGACGCGGGCGGGATCACGACCTACTCGATCGCCGGCGCCGACTGGGGGACCGGCATCCTCTGGACCTTCATCCCCATCGCGGTCCTGCTCGTCGTCGTCCAGGAGATGGTCAACCGGATGGGGGTCGTCACCGGGAAGGGGCTCGCGGACCTCATCCGGGAGAACTTCGGCGCGCGGGCGACCTTCTACCTGATGGTCGCCCTCGTCGTCACCAACCTGGGCAACGTGATGGCGGAGTTCGCCGGGGTGAGCGCCGCGGCGCGCCTGTTCGGGTGGAACCCCGCCCTCACCGTGTCCGGCGCGGTGCTGGGGCTCTGGGTCCTCGTCGTCAAGGGGACGCAGAGGAGCGTGGAGAAGGTCTTCCTCGTGGCCTGCCTCTTCTACCTCGCCTACGTCCTCGCGGGCTTCCTGGTGAAGCCCGACTGGACGTCGGTGGTCCGCGACACCGTGGTCCCGACCCTCCCGCCCGCGGGACACCGGACCGCGTGGATCCTGATGGTGGTGGGCCTGGTCGGGACCACCGTGGCCCCCTGGATGCAGTTCTACCAGCAGGCCGCGGTGGCCGAGAAGGGGGTGCGGCCGGAGCAGCTCAGGTACTCCACCGCCGACACCGTCCTCGGCGGCTTCACGGTCATGATCGTGGCCGCCTTCATCGTGGTGGCCTGCGCGGCCGCGATCTTCGCGCGGGAGGGGGGCGTCCCGCCCGCGGCGGGGCACCGGATCGAGAGCGCCGCCGACGCCGCCGTGGCCCTCCTCCCCGTGGCGGGGAAGCACGCCGAGTCGCTCTTCGCGTTCGGTCTCCTCAGCGCGTCCCTCTTCGCGGCCTCCATCCTCCCCCTCTCGACCGCCTTCTCGGTGTGCGAGGGGCTGGGCTTCGAGACCGGGGTGAACAAGCGGGTCCCCGAGGCTCCGACCTTCTACACGCTCTACGGCCTCCTCCTCCTCCTCGGGGCCTGCGTGGTCTTCGTCCCCGAGTCCTGGCTCGTCCGGATCATGTTCTACAGCCAGGTCGTCAACGGGCTCGTCCTCCCGCTGGTCCTGTTCTTCATCGTGCGCCTGGTGCGCGACCGGCGCGTCATGGGGAAGTACGCCAACGGCCGCGCCGGGAACGCCGTCGCCTGGACCGTGAGCGGCGCCGTGGCCCTGCTCACGCTCGTCTCCCTGGCGGCCCTGGCCTGGAGCGTGTAGCCTTCGCGGCGTCCCCGGGGGGCCGTATCATCCCCGTCGGCGTTCCTCCCCCCGCTCCTCCCGGGAAAACCCATGCCCGAGAAGCGCCGCTCCGTGCGCGTGAAGCGGCACCACCTCGTCTCGGAGGAGGGGCGGCTGTACAGGACGCTGGACATCTCGCGGGACGGGATGCTCCTCGAGAGCACCTCGCCGCCGCCCATCGGGGCCCTCGTGGAGTTCCGCATCGCGCTCGGGGAGCACGTCGTCGTCGTGCGGGGGAGGGTCGTCCGCCACGTCCCCCTCCCCGGGAACCGGACCGGCGTCGGCCTCCAGCTCGAGAACCTCGACCCGGGCACCCGGATGCTCCTGGCGATCTCCCTCGTGAAGTGAGTCGGGCCGCCGCGCGTCTTCCCGGACTGCGCGGGACTTCTCCCCGGCGGACCGCTATCATCGCCCCGGGGGAAGGGGGGTGCGAGGACTTCGAGCCGCGCGAGGAGGGTGAGCGATGCCCGACGAACGCCGCCGATCCCCCCGGGTGAAGAGCCTGAACTTCGTGGCCCGGGAGGGCCAGGTCTACCGCACGCTGGACCTCTCCGCCGAGGGGCTCCTCCTGGAGATGTCCTCCCCGCCCCCTGTGGGGTCGCCGCTCTACCTCCGGCTGGCGGTGGGAGAGCAGGTCGCGGAGCTCCAGGGACAGGTGGTCCGCCACGTCCCCCTCCCCGGGAACCTGACCGGGGTCGGCGTCCACCTCCAGGGCCTGGATCCGGGGACCCGGGCGCTCCTCGAGGAGCAGACCCGCGGGTGACCCGGCTCCCCGCCCGCGCCGGGTGTCGTAGAATGCATGCAGGGCCGGCGCTTTCCGAGCCTCGAACGCGGGGGTGAACGATGTCCGACAATCGCCGTCGAACGACCCGGGTGCACAGCCTCAACTTCGTGGCGCAAGAGGGGCACATGTTCCGCACCCTCGACGTCTCCAGCGAGGGGATGCTCCTGGAGATGCCCGTCCCGCCGCCGCTGGGGACGCGCATGCAGCTGCGCCTCGCCGTGGGGGACGAGGTGGCCGACGTGGCGGGGCAGGTGGTGCGCCACGTGCTCATGCCCGACATGAAGGTCGGGGTGGGGATCCACTTCGAGAACCTCACGCCGGGGGCCAGGGCGCTCCTCGCCGCCCGGGTGGCGGGGGCGTCGGTGTAGAACGGCGGGCGGGGTAGACCTCCCCGGGCTCGGCCCGCCACCGGCGGGCCTCGAAACCCCCGGGGAGCCCCGCCCGTACCCCCCGAATACACACGGCGGGCGGGGCAAGCCCCGCCCCTACAAAGGCGCCGTTTCCACCGCCGTTGTAGGGGCGACCCTTGGGTCGCCCGCCGTTCCGCTCATCCTCTTCCGGCGCTCAGTCCGCCTCGCACTCCCCGAGAGGTCAGTCCCCTCGGCGAAGGAAGCTCATCCTCTACTGGCGCTCAGTCCGCCTCGCACTCCCCGAGAGGTCAGTCCCCTCGGCGAAGGAAGCTCATCCTCTACTGGCGCTCAGTCCGCCTCGGGGACAGACCCCGGTGCGACGGCGTCATCCTCTTCTTTGGTGGGGGCCTCGAGCGGCATCGTGCCCTTGCACTTCGGGTAGGCGGCGCAGCCGAGGAACCGCCCCCGCCGGCTCCAGCGGACCTTCATCTTCCCGCCGCAGTCGGGGCAGGACTTCCCCGCGGCCAGCGCGGCGTCCGCGTCCTTCGCCCCGGGGAGGTCCTTCGCGTTGCGGCACTTCGGGAAGGCGGAGCAGGCGACGAAGGGCCCGCGGCGCCCGTTCTTGACGACCATTTCGGCGCCGCACTTGTCGCACTTCTCGTCCACCTTCGGTTTCTCGACGATGGAGCCGTCGGCGGCCACGTCCTTGGCGTTCTTGCAGTCCGGATACCCGGTGCAGGCGAGGAAGCGCCCGCGGCGCCCGGTCCGGATGACCATGGGCTTCCCGCACTTCTCGCAGACGTGGTCCGTGGGCTCCGGCGGAGGGAGGACCGTGCCGTCGGCCGCGGTCCGGCGCGTGTTGCGGCAGTCGGGGTATCCGGAGCAGCCGAGGAACTCGCTCCCCTTCCATACCTTCCGCACCATGGGACGCTGGCACTTCTCGCAGGGGGGCGTCCCCTCCGGGGCCGGGAGGGACTTCACCGGCTTCATCTCCTTCGCCGCGCGCTTGAGGTCCTTGGAGAAGTCCCGCCAGAACTCCTCCAGGACCTTCTTCCAGGGGATGCGCGCGCCCTCGATCTCGTCCAGCTCCTCCTCCATCCGCGAGGTGTACTTCACGTCCATGATGTCCCCGAAGAAGGGGACCAGGAGGTCGTTGACCACCTCGCCGAGCGCGCTGGCGAAGAACCGGGCCTTCTCCTTGCGGACGTAGTTGCGATCGACGAGGGTGGAGATGATCGAGGCGTAGGTCGAGGGCCGCCCGATCCCCTCCTTCTCGAGGGTCTTGACCAGGCTCGCCTCGGAGTAGCGCGGCGGGGGCTGCGTCTCGTGCCGCACCGAGGCCACGCCCCGGTCCTCCACGGCCTCCCCCTCGGCCAGGGGGGGGAGCTCCACGGCCTCCGGCCCCTTGTGCGGGTAGGCCCTCCGCCACCCCTCGAAGACCGGCGTGCGCCCCTTCGCCTCGAAGACCGCGCCCCCGGCCTCCACCCGGACCGTCGCGATGTCGGCCACGGCGGGCCGCATCTGGCAGGCCATGAACCGTCGCCAGATGAGCTCGTAGAGCCGCGCCTCGTCCTTCTTGAGCAGCCGGGACACGCTCTCGGGCGTGCGCGCGGGGTCCGTGGGGCGGATCGCCTCGTGGGCCTCCTGCGCCCGGGCCCCGGAGCGGAACCGGTTGGGACGCTCGGGCAGGAAGGACTCCCCGAAGGCCCTCCCGATGACCTCGCGGCCGGCGCGCAGGGCCTCGTCCGAGAGCGCCACCGAGTCGGTGCGCATGTAGGTGATGAGGGCGACGTTGCCCTCCGCGCCGAGATCCACCCCCTGGTAGAGGCGCTGGGCCACGCCCATCGTGCGCTTGGCGGAGAAGTGGAGCCGGATGGCGGCCTGCTGCTGGAGGGTGGAGGTCGTGAAGGGGGGCGCCGCGCGCTCCTCCTTCCGGTCGAGGGCCACGGAGGCCACGCGGAAGGCCGCGCCGCCAAGCCGCGCGAGCAGCGCCCCGGCCGCCCCCTCCTCGGCGAGGGAGGCCCTCGCCCCGTCCACCTCTACGAGGGTCGCGAGGAACTCCCCGGGGGCGAGCGGCGGGCTCCCCGGGGCCTTGTCGGGCTCCCGGGGGGAGCCCGACCCCGGGGAGGGCGGCTTCCCTTCTTCAGGGGCCGGGGCGGGCGGCGTGGGCGGCGAGCCCTGCTTCGCGAAGCGCGCCTCGACGGTCCAGTAGGCCTCCGGCTTGAAGGCCCGGATCTCGCGCTCCCGATCGACGATGAGGTGGAGCGCCACGGACTGGACGCGCCCCGCGGAGGTCCCGGGGCCGGCGCGCCGCCACAGGAGCGGCGAGATCTTGTACCCCACCATCCGGTCGAGGAACCGCCGCGCCTGCTGCGCGTCCACCTTGTTCTGGTCGATCTCGCGGGGGTGCTCGAAGGCCGCCTTGATGGCCCGCTCGGTGATCTCGTTGAAGGTCACCCGGGCCCGCTTCTTCGGGGGGATCCCCAGCGCCTCGCAGAGGTGCCAGGCGATGGCCTCCCCCTCCCGGTCGAGGTCCGTGGCGAGGTAGACGCGCGGGGCGGACTTCGCCAGGGCCCTCAGTTCGCGCACGATCTTCGTCTTGGAGGGGATGACCTGGTAGGTGGCCTCGAACCCCGCGTCCGGGTCGAACCCGAACTCCGACTCGGGGAGGTCGCGGACGTGGCCCATGGAGGCCTTCACCACGTAGCCGCGCCCCAGGTACTTGTGGATCGTCTTCGCCTTGGCGGGGGACTCGACGATGACGAGGCTCCGCCCCGCGCCTCCCGCTTCTTCGCGGGGCGCGGCCCGGGCTTTGGGCGCGGGGCGCGTCGCGGCTCGCGGCTTGCGGACCGTCGTGCGGACTGCCATCGATCCTCCCGGCGGGGGCGAGAGGCTAGGCGTCGGCCCCTTTCCCAGCAAAGGAATCGGGCCCTCGCAAAGCAATCGGGCCCGGCGGCCGGACCTCCCCGGTCCGCCGCGCAGAGCCCCCGGATCTCCGGCGCGGGAAGGTTACCGCGTAGGATCGACGGTCCGCCGAGTGGAGGAGCCCCATCCAGACCCTTCCCGCCCTCTTCGCCGCCGCGCTCGCCCTCCTGGCGCTCCCGGCCCCCCCCTCCCCCGTCGCGGAGGAGGGCCCCGCCGGTCCCGCCGCCCCCACCGCGGCCGGCGACGCGAAGGCCTCCCTCGATCGGGGGAGGAAGGAGCGGGAGAAGGCGGCCGCGGCCTCCGAGGCCGGGGACGGCACCACCGCCGCTCTCCTCCTCCTCGACGCGGTCCGGTCCCTGGAGGAGGCGCGCCGCCTCTCCCCGAAGGAGCCCGCGGTCCTCCTGGAACTGGGCCGCGCCTACCGGGACTCCGGGCGCTTCGAGGACGCCGTCGGCGCGCTCGAGGAGGCGGCGCGCGCGGCCCCCCTCGACGGCGAGGGGCTCTACGACCTGGGCTACGTCCTCGCCTACGCGGGGAGGTTCGAGGCCGCGCTCGGGAAGTTCGGGGAGGCGGAGAAGGCCCTCGGGCCGCAGGCGCGCGTCGCGGTCAACGCGGCCATCTGCGAGGACCGGCTCGGGAGGCGGAAGGAGGCGCTGGCACGCCTCGGCTCCCTCTATGACGCCGAGGCCGCCGCGGGCCGCGGCGGGGGCCCGGACGCGGCATGGGCCCTCCGGAAGGCCTGGGAGCTGACGGTCCAGCAGCGGGACAACTCCGCCGGGCGGGAGTTCCTGACCGCGCTCGCGGCCCGGCACCCGAAGCAGACCGCCCCCGCCTACATGCTCGGGAACCTCCTCGTCTTCGTCGGGGAGCACGGCGCCGCGGCGGAGGCCTACCGGAAGGCCCTCGCGGCGGGCGACCTGCCGGCGGCCCGGACGAAGCTCGCCCTGGCGCTCGTCGCCGCGAGCCGGCGGCTGGAGGCGGACGCCGTCGCGCGGGAGATCCTCGGGAAGAGCCCCGGGGCGGAGGGGGCGCGGGACGCGGTGCTGCGGGTGGCCGAGGCCCACCTCCGGGCGGTGCAGCCCGCGCCGGCGCGCGCGCTGATCGAGGCCGCGGAGAAGGCCTTCCCGGACGACGACGCGGTCCTCGAGGCCTCGGGCGACGCCGCCGTCGCCGAGCGGGACCTCCCCGAGGGGTGGCGGGCCTACGGCCGCGCCGCCGACGCCTCCCCCTTCTCGACCTCTCCCCCCGTGAAGCGGGCCCGGGTCGCGGTGGCGATCCGGCGCGCCGGGGCGAAGGTCGAGGGGCTCCCCGACGCGCCCCCCGACGCCCCGGGGGAGGGCGGCCCTCCGCTCGCCCCGACGGAGCCGCTCCTCGACTTCGATTCCACCCGGGTGTACGTCCGCTGCGAGGTGAACGGCGCCCCGGCCCGCGCGACCGTCGAGGGGGGGGCGCTCCGGCTCCCGGCGGGGCAGGCGGGCGACCAGGTCCTCCTGCGGCTGGAAATCGTCCCCGATCAGGCCGTGGCGGGGCAGACCGTCGCGATCCGTGCCCGCACCGAGGCCGGGCCCGCGGCCCTGCGCGTGCTGATCCTCGACTCCTGGGACGAGATGGGGAGCCGCTTCGCCCGGAGCCGCTGGCCCGCCGAGGGGGCCGCGGCCCCCATCGGCCCCGCCTGGTGCGAGGTCCGGGCGCCCCTCGACGAGTTCCGCAACGTGGTGCCCGGCCGGCCGATCCGCACCAACCTTGACCGGGTCCGGTGCATCCTCCTCGCGGTGGAGGCCCCGGCGGGCAAGCCGATCCCCTCGGTCCTCGTGGACCGGGTGGACCTCCTCCGGGCGCCTCCCGCCGGCGGCAAGTCCTCGACGACGGGGGTCCCGGGGATCACGCTCGCCGACTTCGACGCCCCGCTCGAGGAGACCATCGTCCTCTACGACGGGACCTGCGTCCCCTTCGCGCGCACGCTCGCCACCGACGCGGACATCCAGGGGTTCTCCGTCCCCGGGACGACCCTGTGCACCCCGGGCATCCTCGGGAAGGACTTCGACCCCGCGATGACGGTGGACGGGAGCGGCGGGTCGCTCCGGCTTCACCACGGGGAGGGGGGAGCCGGCGTCTCCTCCTCGGCCACGGTGCAGTTCGTCCCGGAGAAGGACCTGGCGCGCGGGTCGCGGGCGCTCGTCTTCCACGCCCGCGGGGCCGCGGGCGGCGAGAGGCTCCGCGTGCGGGTTGTGGACGGGACCGAGAAGTCGCTCGGCAGCCGGATGCCCGAGGGCCGCTGGCCCGCGGCGCTCTTCCCCCGCACCGCGGCCGCGGACGGGGCGATCACCCTCGCCAGGGAGTGGCGGCGCTACCGGATCCCCCGCGACGCCTACCCGGACGTGGACTTCGGGGCGGTGTCCTCGCTCCTGTTCGAGTTCGGGGAGGACGTCGGGAGCCCCGCGGGGGCGACGATCTTCCTCGACGGGATCGGCCTCGAGAGGTGATGGCCCTCCCCGGGCCGCTCCTCCTCCCGCCCCCCCGCCAGCCCACCCCCGAGGTGCGCGCGGGACGGGCCTACCGCGTGCTCTCCGGGTGGTTCATGGCGTGCCTCACCATCGGGATCGCCTTCTTCCTCGCCCCCTTCCTCCCGGGCGTCCCGACGAGGCTCCACTGGCCGCTCTGGGCGCTGGCGGGCGCGGCGATCCTGGCCATCCCCCCGCTCCGGACCTTCGGCATCCACCGGGGTCTCCTCTCCTACTACGTCCACGGCCACGCCGTGGAGGGGACCGTCGTCTCCGTCGAGCCCGCGGGGCCGGAGACCTTCCGCATCGTCGTCCGCTTCGCCGCCGGTTCGGCCACGCCACTCGAGCGCCCCTTCACCGTCTACGACGCCGCCGAGCCCCCCCTCCGCCCGGGTGACTCCGTCCCCGTGCTGTTCCGCCCCGCCGACCCGGGGGACGCCGTCCTCCCGACGCTCGCGGGGATCCTCTAGCCGGGCCTCGCGTAGAATGCGCTGCCCCGATCCCCCGGAGGATCCCCCATGCCCGAGAGCGCGTCCGCCGTCGCCGCGCTGGCGCAGGAAGCCTGGGACCTCCAGATGCGGGAGTCCCCGCTCCAGGCGACCTTCTACGGGGACCACCGCTACGACGACCGGCTCGAGGAGCGGGGCGCCGCCGCGCGGGGGCGCCGCCTCGCCGCGCTGAAGGACCTCCTCGGGCGCGCCGCGAAGGTCCCCGAGGCGGGCCTCGGGGAGGAGGACGCCATCACCCTCGACGTCCTCCGCTGGATGCTCCGGCAGCAGATCGACTCCTTCGAGCACCGGTTCTGGGAGTGGGACCTGAACCAGCTCAACGGGCTCCACATGGAGCTGCAGGACTTCCTCCTCTACCACCCGCGGGACACGGAGAAGGGGGCGCGGGACCTGGTGACCCGCCTGCGGGCCGTCCCCGCGGTCTTCGATCAGGTCCGGGGGGACCTCCGCGACGGGCTCCGGTCCGGGCGTGTGATGCCGGAGGTGGCCTACGGGCGCATCCTCGCGCAACTCAGGGAGTTCGTCGCCGCCAAGCCGTCGGAGACCCCCTTCGGGCAGGCCGCGCGCCTCCCGGAGTCCTTCCCGGCGCCCGCCCGCGCGGCGCTGGAGACGGACCTCCGGCGCGCCGTCGAGGAGGCGGTCCACCCCGCCTACGGCGGGTTCCTCCGGTTCCTGGAGAAGGAGTACGCCGGGAAGGCCCGCGCGGCGGTCGGCCTCGGGTCCCTCCCCGGCGGTGCGGCGGCCTACGCCTACAAGGTCGCCTGGGAGACGACCACCGACCTCGCGCCGGATCGGATCCACGCCATCGGGCTCGAGGAGCTGGAGGGGAACCGGGCCGAGATGCTGGAGATCGCCCGCCGCCACGGCCACCGCGGGGACCTGCGCTCCTACCTCGATTCCCTCCGCGACGACCCGCGGTTCCGGATGCGGACGCGGGAGGACCTGATCGGGCGCTTCCGCGAAATCCTCGCGCGCATGGAGAAGGAGCTCCCGCGGGCCTTCGGGATCCTCCCCCGGACCCCCTACCGCGTGGAGCCGATGCAGGCCTTCCAGGAGAAGGACGGACCGGGGGCCTACTACTACCCGCCCGCGACCGACGGCTCGCGGCCGGGGGTCTTCTTCGCCAACACCTACGACGCCCCGTCCTGGCCGACCTACGAGATGGAGACCCTCGCGTACCACGAGGCGGTCCCGGGCCACCACCTCCAGATCGCCATCGCCCAGGAGCGGACCGGGCTGCCGATGTTCCGGCGCAACGCCCCCTTCACGGCCTACGTCGAGGGGTGGGCGCACTACGCGGAGCGGCTCGCGGACGAGATGGGGATGTTCAGCACGGACGAGGACCGGATCGGGATGCTCGCGGGGCAGGCCTGGCGGGCGGCGCGCCTCGTCGTGGACACGGGCATGCACCACCTCGGCTGGACCCGCGAGAGGGCCCTGGAACTCCTCCGCTCCATCAAGACCGGGCCCGACAAGGACGTGGGCAACGAGGTGGACCGCTACATCGTCTGGCCCGGGCAGGCGCTCGCCTACAAGGTCGGCCACCGCCGGATCCGCGAACTGCGCGAGGGCGCCCGGAAGCGCCTCGGGGCCCGGTTCGACCTCCGCGACTTCCACGACGAGGTCCTCCGCCACGGGGCGCTGCCGCTGGCGACGCTGGAGGGGGCCGTGGAGCGCTGGGTCGCGGCGCGCGCGGGGGGTTAGCCCCTGGGCGCCGCGGCCGCGACGGGCCTGCGCGCGCTCGACGTCGGCGAGATCCTCGACGGCTCCTTCGCGCTCTACCGCCGGAGGTTCCTCGGCTGCTTCGTGGCGATGGCGGCGGTGCAGGTCCCCACGGCCCTGGGCTTCACGCTCGTCTGGCAGTCGGCCTTCCAGAGGATCACGCTCGCGGGCAACGACGCCGACCTCCGCACGCAGGCCGCCGTCATCGCGCTCCTGACCGTCCTCCCCTCGGCCTTCTTCTACTTCGTGGCCACCCAGATCGGCACGGGGGCGGTGACCTACCTCGTCGGGAAGGCCTGCGTGGACGAGACGGTGGGCGTCCTCGAGGCCTACCGCTGGGCGCTGCGCCGGGCGCTCCCGCTGTTCGGCACGGCGATCCTCGTGGCCGCCGCGGCCTTCGGCGGCCTCGGCTGCTTCGTCGTCCCCGGGGTCATCGTCTACCTCGTCACCTTCGCCGCGGTCCCCGCGGTGATGCTCGAGGACCTGGGCGTGAAGGCGGGGCTCCGGCGCTCCTACGAGCTGGCCACCGGCAGCCTCGCGCGCGTGGCCCTCGTGCGCGTGGTCTTCGCGCTCTTCATCCTGGTCTCCGTCCTCGTCGGCTGGCTCCTCCTCCAGCCCTTCTCGCAGGTGACGGAGGTCCAGCTCCTCCTGGTCCAGATCCCCGCTTCCTTCGCGGGGCCGCTGGACGCCATCTCCACGGTCCTGCTCTACTACGACCTGCGCGTGCGGCGGGAGGGCCTCGACCTGGAGCGGATGGCCGCGGAGCTGGAGGGGGCGTGAGCGGGACCGCGCGGCGGGCGGCTGCCGGGGCGGCGGCGTCCCTGCTCCTCCTCCTGGCGCTCCTCGCCCTGGCCCCCGCGGCGGCGGCCCGGGAGGGCGGCGGCGGGCCCGCGGCGGCCCGCATGCCCGACCGGACGCGGCGCGAGGTCCTCGGCAAGACCCACGAGATCCTCAGCCGGCCGGAGTTCGAGGGGAGCGACGAGGACGACAGCTTCCTCGTCCTCCTCGCGAACCTCCTGTCCGACCTCGTGGACCGGGTGAAGGAGCTGCGCCGCCGCAACCCCTTCGCCTACGGGACCATCGTGGCCTGGGTCTTCCTCACCCTGCTGGCCATCCTCGTCCACGTGGCGTGGACG
>CAZKTF010000055.1:0-17493 GCA_964555565.1 uncultured Planctomycetota bacterium
CTCGAGCAGGGCCTCGAGGGAGAGCCTCCGCCGCGCCCCCGCCACGAGGGAGAGGGCCCGCGCCCGCACGCTACTTCGGTCCACCCGGCACCACCTCCCCGCCCCCGGCCGGGGCCGCCGGCGCCGGGGAGGGGTTCCCCTCGTCGAGCGCGAGCCGCGCGTCGCTCTCCGACCAGGTGCGCGTCGGCTCGAGCGGCTTCGGGCTGAAGACGAGATCCACCTTCGTGTCCTCCGCGGGGATGCGGGGGGTGCAGGCCATGAAGATCGTGTCGTCGGCGGCGCGCGGGTCGTCCAGGTCCACGACGCACGTGGGGACCGAGTAGACCGCCACCCCGTCCCCGGTGAGGTCCGGGACGTAGCCCTCGGTCGCGAAGTAGGAGCCCGCGTAGACGAACTTCCCCTCCTGCATCGGGCGGTTGAGCGGCCGGTCCCAGACGAGGTCCTCGGCCCGCACGCGGACCTTCCTGCCGCCCTCCTCCCACTCGACCGAGACGTGGATCGTCGCCCCCTTCCCCGGGACCGTGCGGCCGCCCGGCAGCATGCGCGTCGGGGTCCCCGGGCGGAGGTCGAGCGCCATGAGGCAGGCGTTGAGCGAGGCCCCCATGCCCTCGGGCGGCTTCCCCTCCGCGTCGGGCGTCCCCGTGAGGACGAAGATCGACTCGTGGGCCTTCCCGCCGCGGAACACGGCCAGGAACTCGAGCGCCCCGCCGCGGAGGACCACGCGCCCGGGGACCACGACGCGGTCCTCGAGGAGGCGGATCCCCTTGGCGGCGCTGGCCTCGACGAGCTTCGCGCGCTGCTCCGGCGTGAACTCCTGGAAGGGTTGCGCGGGCGGGGCGTTCCCGTCGCCCCCGCCGAGGCCCCCGCCGCCGAGCGTGATCTTCTCGGCCAGCTCGTTGATGTTCCTCTGGAGGTCCCCGACGCTGGAGGCCAGGACCTCGAGGTCGTCCTTGAGGCCCGCGATCTCCTTCTTCGCCGCGGACGCCTCCCGGGCGGCGGCCTGCCCGGCCTGGACCGCCTTCTCGGTCCTCGCGATGAGCGCGCCCAGGGCCGCGAGCAGGAGGACCTGCCCGACCAGGACGAACTTCAGGATCCCGCTCCCGCCGCTCCCGGCGCTCCCGGCGCTCCCGCCATCGCTCTCCATGCGGCATCTCCCTTGCAAGGGCCGTACCCCCCAACGGCCGGGGGCCGGGCTCGGATCGCCCGTCGTCCCACGGGCGGGTGGAGGGGAAACCGACAGTCTAGCCCCGGGGGAGGCGATTCCTCAGACGGGGAGGGGAGCAACCGCCGCCGGGGGCACGGGCCGGGGCCCTGGACTACTCGGACGAGGCCTCCGCCTTCGCTTCCTCGCCGGGAGGGGGCTCGTCCTTCTCCTCCTTCTTCTTCCGGACCGGCTTCGCGGAGGCGTCGAAGAACAGGGCCGCGTCCTTCACCTTGACCTTGACGTGGGGCTTCTCGGCGTAGGTCCCCTTGAGGACCTCCTCGGCGAGGGGGTCCTCGACGAGGCGCTCCAGGGCCCGGCGCAGCGGGCGGGCCCCGAACTCCAGGTCCGCGCCCGCGGTGATGATGAACTCCTTCGCCTCGTCGGTGAGCGTGAGCGTCACGCCGCGCTCCTCCAGGCGGGCCCGCACGGCCCCGAGCTCGATGTCGATGATCTCCTTGAGGTCGTCGCGGGTGAGGCTGTGGAAGACGATGACGTCGTCCACCCGGTTCAGGAACTCGGGGCGGAAGTGCCGCTCGAGCTCGCGCTGGAGCTGGTCCTTCATCCGCTCGTAGGAGGTCTCCCCCCCGGACTTCGTGAACCCGAGCGAGGTCTGGTTCTTGATCACGTCCGAGCCGATGTTGCTCGTCATGATGATGATCGTGTTGCGGAAGTCCACGTGGCGGCCGACGGAGTCCGTGAGGCGCCCCTCCTCGAGGATCTGGAGGAGCATGTTGAACACGTCGTGGTGGGCCTTCTCGATCTCGTCGAAGAGGACCACCGAGTAGGGACGCCGCCGCACCTTCTCCGTGAGCTGCCCGCCCTCCTCGTAGCCCACGTAGCCCGGGGGCGCGCCCACGAGCCGGGAGACGTTGTGCTTCTCCATGTACTCGCTCATGTCGATCTGGAGGAGCGAGTCCTCGTGGCCGAACATGAACCGGGCGAGCGCCTTGGCGAGCAGCGTCTTCCCGACCCCGGTGGGACCGAGGAAGATGAAGGAGCCCATGGGGCGCCGCGGGTCCTTCAGGCCGGACCGGGAGCGGCGGACCGAGCGGGCCACGGCGGAGACCGCCGTGTGCTGGCCGACGATCTGCTTGTGGAGCTCCTGCTCCATGGTGAGGAGGCGCTCCGCCTCCCCCTTCTCGATGCGCGTGAGCGGGACGCCGGTCATCCGCGAGACGGTCTCGGCGATGACCTCGCTGTCCACCGTGCCGTCCACCTCGCGGGCGTTCTTGCGCCACTCCTCGAGGACCCCCTCCCGGCGCCGCCGGAGCTTCTGCACGGTGTCGCGCAGGCGCGCGGCCCGCTCGAAGTCCTGCTGGGCGACCGCCTCCTCCTTCTCGGCGTCGAAGCGCTTGATCTCGGAGTCCAGCTCCTTGACGTCGGGGGGCTGCGTCATGGCCTTCAGGCGCACGCGGGCGCCGGCCTCGTCCACCACGTCGATGGCCTTGTCCGGGAGGAAGCGCCCCGCGACGTACCTGACCGAGAGGTCGATGGCGTCCGCGAGGGCCTGGTCGGTGTAGCGGACCCGGTGGTGGGCCTCGTACCGGTCCCGGAGGCCCCGGAGGATCTCAAGCGTCTCGTCCTTGGTGGGCGGGTCCACCATCACGGTCTGGAAGCGGCGCTCGAGCGCGCCGTCCTTCTCGATGAACTTCCGGTACTCATCGAGCGTGGTAGCGCCGATGCACTGCACCTCGCCGCGGGAGAGCGCGGGCTTGAGCACGTTGGAGGCGTCGATGGCCCCCTCGGCCCCGCCCGCCCCGACGAGCGTGTGCAGCTCGTCGATGAACAGGACGACGTTCTTGGCCCGGCGGACCTCGGTCATGACCGCCTTGATCCGCTCCTCGAACTGCCCCCGGTACTTGGTCCCCGCGACCATCATGGCGAGGTCGAGGACCACCAGGCGCTTGGCGCGCAGGATCTCAGGGACTTCCCCGGAAACGACGCGCTGCGCGAGCCCCTCCACGATGGCGGTCTTGCCCACGCCCGCCTCGCCGAGCAGGACCGGGTTGTTCTTGGTGCGGCGGGCGAGGATCTGCATCACCCGCTCGATCTCGCGGGCGCGGCCGATGACCGGGTCGAGCTTCCCCTCGCGGGCCAGCTCCGTGAGGTCGCGGCCGAAGGCGTCGAGCGCCGGGGTCTTCGACTTCCCGGCCACGGGCTCCTCCCCCTCCGGGGCCTCCTCCCCCTCCGCCTTGGCGCCGCCGGGGGCCGGGGCGTCGGCGCCGAGAAGCTCCACGACCTCCTCGCGCACCTCCTCGGGCTTGACGCCGAGGTTCTGGAGGACGTTGGCCGCCGGGCCGTCGCTCTCCCGGATGAGGCCGAGGAGGAGGTGCTCGGTCCCGATGTAGTTGTGCCCGAGGTTCTGGGCCTCCTCGAGCGCCAGCTCGAGGACGCGCTTCGCCCGCGGGGTGAAGGGGAGCTGGGAGCCGGTGACCGCGGAGGTCCCCTGCTCCACGAGGCGCTCCACCTCGGCGCGGACCTTCTTCAGGTCCACGTCCAGGTTCTTCAGGACCTGGGCGGCGACCCCGGAGCCCTCCTGCACCAGGCCGAGCAGGATGTGCTCGGTCCCGATGTAGTCGTTGTTGAGCTTCTGGGCTTCCTGCCGGGCCAGGGTCATGACCTTGCGGGCCCGCTCGGTGAACCGGTCGAACATCTCTCCTCCGCGGGGCTCGTCCATGTTCACGGCCCCTGTGTGCTGTCGAGTTCCATGGTCGCCGCGCCGCCGGGCGCGCCGACGTGGCGGATCGTATCCCCCTCCGCCGGGGCGGCAAACTATGGTGGCAGATGGGGGTCCGGAGGGTTCTTGGCTGTTCCCGGTACCCTGCCGGAAAACGTCTTCGGTGGAAGCCTCTTCCGCGCTCTTCCGGTGGGACCCACACCGGACAGCGAGGAGCCGCCCGGGGACGGGCCCCCGGCTCCGCGCCGGGACACCGACGGCGTCCGCTATACTCGCTCTTCCCGTGCCTCCCGCTCCCCCCTCCACCCCCTTCGCCGGCAGGACCCTCGGCCGGTGCGTCATCGGGAAGCCCATCGGACGGGGCGCCACCGCCACGGTCTTCCGGGCGAACTACCTCCCGCTCCAGCGCGAGGTGGCCGTCAAGATCCTCAAGCAGGACATGGCGCAGTCGGCGGAGGCCCGGGAGCGCTTCATCGAGGAGGCGAAGGCGCTGGCGAAGCTCGACCACGAGAACGTGGTCCGGGTCTTCGACGTGGTCGAGGACGCGGGCTTCCTCCTCATCATCATGGAGTTCGTCCCCGGCCGGAACCTCCGCCAGATCCTCGAGAGGGACGGGCCCCTCGACCCGGAGACCGCGTCCCTCTACGCGCGGCAGGTGGCCCTGGCCCTCGGCCACGCCCACGCGCAGAAGACCCTCCACCGCGACGTGAAGCCGAGCAACCTCATCGTGGACGAGGAGGGCGGGACGCTGAAGCTCGTGGACTTCGGGAACACCGAGGTCCTCGGCGCCGACGCGGGGAGCAGGAAGGGGACGGCCCACTACGTCGCCCCGGAGGTCTTCCAGGGGAAGCGCCGGGACGAGAAGAGCGACACCTACTCCCTGGGCGCCACGCTCTTCCACATGCTCACCGGGGAGCCCCCCTACGAGGGCCAGACGACCCGCGAGATCCTGGCCGCCCACGAGGCGGGGAAGCTCCGCGCCCCCTCCGCCGTGATCCCCGACGGCGGGATCCCGCAGGCGCTGGACGACATCGTGAAGCGCTCCATGGCGCCGGCGAAGGGGTACCGCTTCCTGGCCCGCGAGATGGCGGCCGCCCTCGACGCGCTCCTCCCCGAGGTGGGCGGGGCCGCGGAGCGGGGGGCGCACGGGCGGGGGCGCCGGCGGCACCGCGGGGGGGGCGGCGGGGGCGGGATCCCGGCGGTCGCCTGGGGAGGAGGCGCCCTCCTCCTCGTCGCGGGACTCGTCCTCGCCCTTACGGGGGGGAAGGGGGAGCCCCCGGCCGCGCCGCCGCTCGAGCGGCCCCCGGAGCCCGCGCGGCCGGCCGCGGAGGACCCCGGGGAGGCCCCCCCCGCGGCATCCGCCGACGGGGGCCTCAAGGCCCGTGTCGAGACGCGGAACATGCGCGAGGAGGCCGGGGAGAAGGCCTTCCAGGAGGCGGAGGCCTTCGAGGCCGTCCACCCGAAGGAGCCGGCGAAGGTGGCCACGCAGTGGGGCCTCGTGGCCTCCGAGTACGCGGACCTCGCCTCCGGGGCGAAGGCGAAGGTGCGGCGGGACGACTGGAACGCGCGGGCCGAGTCGGACGCCCAGCGGGCCGCGCGGGAGACGCGGGCCGCGGAGGAGCGCCGCAGGCGCGAGGAGGCGGTGAAGGCCGTGGACGAGCACGTGGCCGCGATGCGCTACCCCGAGGCCCTGGAGGCCCTGCGGAAGCTGGAGGGGAGCACGAAGGAGGAGCGGGAGGCGCTCGAGCGCCGCCGCCGGCGCCTCGAGCTCCTGGGGGGGTTCAAGGAGGTCCTCTCCGGGGCCCTCCAGGGGAACCACGTGCCCTTCGAGAAGGTCCGCCCGCTCACCCGGACCCGGGAGAGCGTCGTGGAGGCCGACGACCACGGGGTCAAGCTCGAGGGTCCCGCGGCCGCGCGGATGATGGACTGGACCGACCTCCGCCCCGAGGAGGTGCTGGCCCTCGCGCGCCAGGTCCTCCGGAGCGCCCCCGAGCCGCGCATCGCGCTGGCGACCTTCTGCTGGGAGGCCGGGCTCAAGGAGGAGGCCGCGAAGGAACTCGATACCGCCCGGCTCACCGACCGCACGGGCACCGCCACGTCCCGGATCGCGGAGCTGTTCGAGAAGTAAGGCGTCGTGTCGAAATAAGTGCGTCGGACCGAGGCCGAGCGAGGCGGCCCAGGGCAAGGCGTCGCCGACGAAGCCGACCCGAGGGGAGGGTCGGCGAGGAGGCGCAACACAGCCATGGGCCGCCGCAGCCGGCCGAATCCAGCAATTATTTCGACACGGCGCCTAAGACGAGGTCCCGCTACCTGCTCCAGGGGGACGCGGCGGGGGCGAGCCAGGGCTGCCCGAGGGCCCGGCTGAAATCGCCGTGCGTCCCCAGGTACCAGGGCCCCCTCGTGAGCCCCTGCACGGCGCCGCTCACGGCTCCTATCCCCGCGGTCACGGGGCTCATGAGGACGCCGAAGAGGGGCAGGGGCGCCGCCGTGACGCCGTCCGCCGCTCCCCGGTAGGCCCCGCTCAGGACCGAGGAGACGATCCGGTAGGGGACCCAGAGGGCGGTCTCCGGCACGGAGAGGAGCGCGTCCCCCACGGTGGTGCCCCCGCCCTGGGTCGTCGCCCTGCCCGCCGCATCGGCCATGCCCTCGGGGGCCATCCCGGACCCGTAGGGCGCCGCCGGCGCGGCGCATCCCGCGGCTGCCAGCGCGACGACCAGCCCGACGGCGAACGTCCGCATGGGTCCCCTCCCTCCGGGTCCTGCCCCGGTGCGCCCCGTCCCCGCCATTATGACCGCGCGCCCGCCCGGCGCGAAGGGCTCACGCCTCCGCCGCCCCGGCCGCCCCGGCCGTCCCCTTCGCTTCCCCGTTCCCCAGGCGCGCCCGGAGGAACGCCGCCCGCGCCCCGTCCCGCTCCTCGGGCTCGAGCGGCTTCCCCTCGAGCTTCTGGAGGTGGGCCGGCTGCGAGAGGATGAACAGGTCGTTCACGGTGCGGAGGTCCACCCCGGGGAGCAGGCGGAGGTTCACCCCGAGGCGGACGGCGCTCAGGTGCTCGAGCGTCTCCTGCGTCGAGATGAGCCGCGCGTTCCGCAGCGTCCCCAGCGCCCGCCAGATCCGGTCCTCCAGCGCGCGCCGCTCGTGGCGCAGCAGCTCGTCGCGGATCTGGCGCTCGTACTGGACGATCTTCGGGACGACGCGCTGGACGTTCTCGACGATCGTCGCCTCGGTGACGCCGAGGGTGATCTGGTTCGAGATCTGGTAGAGGTCCCCGAGCGGCTCGGTCCCCTCGCCGAAGAGCCCGCGGACCGCCAGCCCCATCTTGTTGACGGCCTGGAAGACCTTCTGGATGTGGCGCGAGTAGGCCAGCGCGGGGAGGTGGAGCATCACGCTGGCCCGCATCCCCGTGCCCACGTTCGTGGGGCAGGCCGTGAGGTACCCCAGGCGCGGCGAGAAGGCGAACTCCAGGTCCGCGTCCAGCAGCCCGTCCACCGAGTTGGCGCCCTTCCAGGCCGCCTCCAGCTGGAGGCCCGACTGGAGGACCTGGATCCGCAGGTGGTCCTCCTCGTTCACCATGATCGAGATCGCCTCGCGGCTCCCGAAGACCACCCCGCGCGGCCCCTCCCCCTTCCACAGCTCGCGGGAGATGAGGTGCCGCTCGTGGAGGAACTCCCCCTCCACCGGGTCCTCGCGCACGAGGTCCACGAAGAAGATCCGGTCGGCGAACCCCGACCGCTGCGTGCAGGCGCGGACGTTCTGCCAGATCTCGGCGCGCTCCTGGGGGGAGGCCTTCGTGGTGAACAGGTGCCCCGCCAGGTTGCGCGCCAGGCGGACGCGGCTGGAGATGACGATGTCGCACTCGGGGCCGTCCCCCCGGAGCCACTCGCCCCCGTGCGCGGAGAGGTCGGAGATCTTCAGCGCGCGCCCTCCCCGGGTCCCTCGCCGGGCGCGGCCTCGAGCTCCCGGACCCGGTCGCGCAGGCGGGCGGCCTTCTCGTACTCCTCGCTCTGGACCGCCTGGGCGAGCGCCCGGCGGGCCTCGATGAGCGCCTGGCGCGGCCCGGGCTCGGCGCCGCCGGAGTCGGGGCTCTTGCCCACGTGCTGCGTGGCCCCGTGGTGGATCTTCTCGATGATGGGCAGCAGGTCGGACTGGAACGCCTCGTAGTCGTGGGGGCACCCGAGGCGGCCGCGCGCGCGGAACTCCGCGTAGGTGATCCCGCATTTCGGGCAGCCGCGGGCCGTGAGCTCGGTGGGCGAGGGCGCGGCGAGCGCGCCGGCCCCCTCCAGGAGGGCCTGCACCAGCCCGGCCGCCGTCAGGTGCGCGGGCCCGCCCTCCTTCCGGGCGCAGGACTCGCAGAGGTGGACCTCCCTCCACGACTTCCCGTCCCCGGTGCGCACCGACTCGTGGTTGGTGGCCTCGCGCTTCTTGCAGGAGTCGCAGAGCATGGGGGCGATCGTAGCCTCGCGCCGACGCGGCGGCCAACGATCGCGGCCTCCCCGTTTCCGAGGAGAGGCGGGTTCTTCCGGCGCCTTCACCCCGGGGGGCAGCCCCACTCGTCGGGGCCGCCGGCCGCGGCGGCGCGGCGGCGGACCGCGGACCGGAAGCGGTCGCCGCGCTCCTCGTAGTTGACGAACATCCCGTAGGAGGCGTGCCCCGGGCTGAGGAGGAGGACGTCCCCGGGCCGCGCGGACGCGAGCCCCGCGTCCACGGCCTCCTCGATCCCCCCGACCCGCCGGACCTCGGGTCCCGGGCGGTCCGGCGCCGCCGCCTCCCCGAGGAGCCCCGCGAGCCGCTCCGCGGTGTCGCCGAGGAGGACCACCGCGCGGGCCCGCGCCGCGAGGCCGCGGGCGAGGGGACCCAGGTCCACCTTCTTGTCGTAGCCCCCCGCGATCGCCACGAGCGGCCGGTCGAAGGACGCGAGGGCCAGCAGCGCGGCCTCGGGCGTGGTGGCCTTGGAGTCGTTCACGCAGAGGACCCCGTCCACCTCTCCGCAGGCCTCGAGCCGGTGCGGGAGTCCGCGGAAGGACCGGACGGCGGTCCGCACCGCCTCCGCGGGGACCCCGAGCACGAGGGCCGCCGCGGCCGCGCTCGCCACGTTGCGCAGGTTGAAGGTCCCGCGGAGCCGCACGTCCGCGCGGGCGAGGACTTCGGCGCCGCCCTCCCCGGGGTCCCCGGGAGCCCCCCCGAGGCGCGCCACGAGCCGCTCCCCCTCCCAGGCGACCGACTCCCCCGGGGGGAGTCCCTCCAGCGCGGTCCGGACGACCCGGCAGCGCGCCGCCTCCCCGAGGGAGCGGGCCCCCGCGTCGTCGTGGGAGAGGACCGCCGCGCGCCCCTCGCCGGCCGGGGGGAGGACCTCCGCCTTGGCCGCCCGGTAGGCCTCGAAGGTCCCGTGGCGGTCGAGGTGGTTCGGGGTGACGTTCGTGACGACCCCCACCGCGGGCCGGAGCCCCTCGCGCCCCGTCCACTCGAGCTGGAAGGAGGAGATCTCGAGGACCACCTCGTCCCCCGGGACCATCTCCCCCGCCCGGTTCACCAGCGAGCGGCCGATGTTCCCGCCCACGTGGACCTTCCGCCCCGCGGCGGCCAGCGCGGCCCCGAGGATCGAGGCCGTCGTGGACTTCCCGTTGCTCCCGGTCACCATGGTGACCCGGGCCGGGCACGCGCGGAGGAAGAGGTTCGTCTCGGTCTCGAGCCGCGCCCCGCGCGCCGCCGCCGCGCGCAGCAGCGCGTGGTCCGGCGACACGGCCGGGCTCACGAGGACCAGGTCCGCCGACTCGAAGTCGGCCGGCTCGTGGCCGCCGAGGCGGTACTCCACGGGCAGGCCCTCCAGCGCCCGGATCGAGGGGGCCAGCTCGCGCTCGCCGCGGAGGTCCGTGACCAGGACCCGGGCGCCGCGCGCCACGAGCCAGCGCGTCGCCTCCACCCCGCCCGAGAACAGGCCCAGGCCCATCACGACCGCCCGCTTCCCGCGGAGGTCCTCCGTCAACGCTTCGGCCCCCCTCCCTGCTCCTGCCGCTCCCGCTCGGCGCGCACGCGCAGCTCCCCCGCCTCCCGCCGTGCGCGCTCCCGGTCCGCCTCCGTTTCGAGCGGGGCCACGGGCTCGAGCCGGAGGAGGGCGCGGTGCTCGTCCACCAGCGTGAAGGGGAGGAGGTTCTCGCTCAGGAAGTCGAGCGGGAAGATCTCGTACCACGGCGTGTCCAGGTCCACCCGGGCGGCGGCCTCCCGGTAGCCGGACTTCGTCGCCTCCACCCGGACCACCCCGTAGAAGGAGAAGGGGATCGCCACCGGGGAGACCCCCACCGGGCGCCCGTTGAGGGACACCTCGGCCTCGGGAGGGTCGGTCCGGACCCAGAGCTTCCGCTCGACGCAGCCCGCCGCGGCCGCGCCGAGGAGCGCGACGAGGAGGAGCGGACGCGCGCGCCGGGCCACGGCGGGATTGTAGGTCTCCCCGCCACGGCCGTGCGCGGTATCGTGGGGCGCCGCGACCGGAGGGAACCGTGGGCACCGACAACGCGCTGTACCGCTACGCCGTCATCGAGATCGACCGCGCCGACCCCCGGAAGCGGGACGAGGTCCTCTGGGAGCAAGGCCGGTCGGGCTGGGAGCTCATCCACGTCCTCCCGGGCTCCTTCGCGGACCCCGCCGACGCGGCCCGCGTCACCCTCTGGTTCAAGCGGCCCGCGGAGACGGACATCGGGGTGTAGGCGGAACACGGCGAGAGGCGGGCAGGGGTACGGGGAGGGGGAGGGGGAGGGGCAACCGCTGCCCTTCAGACCTCGCCTCGCGTGGATCGACCATGACGCCTCGTCCAGGCCCCTATCGTGTCTTCGGTCCCGGGCAGGCCGAAGGGAGAGTCCTCGCGAGGGCCTGTGCCCACGACAGGTCTTCTCTTCCGTTGTACGCCCGCCGCAACTCTTGCCCCTTCTCCAGGAGCCGGCGTCGAACGGGGTCTTTGACATCGGCGGCCTGGGGCCGCTGGGGCAACTCCAGGATCGCGACGAGTTCCTCGTGGGAGAGTGCCTCCGACTGCACCCTGCCCAGGACGGAAGCACGGAACGAAGCGTCACACTCCATGTCGCGCGCCACGAGGTTCCAATCCACGGCCCCGCTGGCGATGAAGGTGCGAATGCCGAAGAAATGACCTGAGGAGCCGTTCGGGCTCCACCGGTGCTCGTGCCTGCCTCCGAAGACCGTGCGGAGGACCTCCGTCTCCCGGATCTCCTCCGTCTTTCCGAGGTCGAGCAGGCGGTGGCCGCTGAACCACAATCCCGTCTCGGTGGTGACCCGGTAGGCGATGCAAGAGGTGCAGTACTCGGTGCTGCGCAGGACCGTGTTGGTACTGGGGAACACCACGGCGAACAGAACTCCTGCCAGGACCCCTCCGAGCAAGACTCTTGCCCAGAGGGGAAGCCGGCGGCGCACCGCCGTGGGAGGAGACACTTGGCGGAGGACACTGGCATCCACGGAGTCATGATGCCACTCGAAGGCCGGCAGCGACAACCGTCGGTCATGGGGCAACGCCTCCTCGCTGATCCGACTGGGTAACGCCCTCACCCGGGAGGGCGGCCACGGCCCAGCAACGGCTCCCTTTAGGGGGGGAGGGCTCTGGTACTCATTGTCCGGGCGGAGCAAGGGGTCAGACCCCATTCTCCTGGCCTGGGCCAGGAGAATGAGGTCAGACCCTCAGAGAGGCGGGGCCCGTGGGCCGACCTCCCGCCCGTCCCTGGTGTAGAACTGCGGCGCGTCCGAGGGTCCCTCCGCCGTGAGGCTTCCGGCATCCAGCATCTCGTGGTGGCGCCGGCAGAGCCTGAGGAGGTTCCAGGCCTCCCGGTCCCCTCCGAGCGCGTGCGCTCTCCGGTGCGCGTAGTCCACCCACACCCGGTTCGGGCAGCACGGCACCTGGCAGCCGTCCCGGCTCCGCCCCGACACCTCCCGCCTCACCGCCGCCGGGATGTACCTCTTGCCGGGGATCTCGGCCGTGTCCGGGAGCCTCCGCCTTCCGGGTTCCTTCCTGAGCGGGTCCTTGCTCTCGAGGTAGTGCTCCGCCAGCACCTCCACCGTCTCCCCCTCGCTGAGCAGCCTCTCGGCGCTCCGGCTGGCCAGCTCCCGCGCCCGGTCAAACGCGTCCTTGCCGCCTGGGGAGAGCAGGGCCGTGACCTCGACCAGCGGGACGTTCCTGCGCACCTGTTCCATCCTCTTCCGTACCGCCCGCAGGAGCTCCCGCGTCGTCCGCTCCTCGGCGAAGGAGACCCAGTCGTCGCCCGGGACCAGCAGCGAGGGGTCCGAGAGCACCTTCCCGAGCTCCGCGGCACTCTCCACCGACAGCAGCCCCGCGAGGACCTTCTCCTCCAGAAGCGGAGAGGCCTCGAGCGCCAGGCCCAGGTCGAGGAGCGAGCGGGTCTCGCGCGCCGAGAGCCCTCGGCGCTCCCCCCACTGGGACAGCGAGGAGTCCCCCTCGCGGCGATAGAGGCGCGAGGCCGAGAGCCGTCCGAGGACCCGGGCGAGGCGGACCTCGACGGCCCGCTTCTCGGAGAGTAGGCGGCGGGCCTCGGTCTCGTCGGAGGAGCCGGGCCGCGCGGAGGGCATCGCAATCGCCATACAAACGGAATCATACAACATCCCACGGACAGGATCCGAAAACATAGTCTACTAGAACGGGAAAGGTTCGGGGTCCATGGATGCTATTAAAGAGCGAACAGATCGGCCGCCGGGCCGGCGCCCCGGGCGCGACCTGGCCACGCGGGCAACCGCGGCCCTCCCCCTCCCTTCAAGGCGCCGTTGCCGTTTCCGTTGCCTGTCCTGGGGCCTCGTGGGGCGGCCGTGCCGGCCTCGGCCCACTCGAATCAGCGGGGAACCGGGGCAACTCCCCTCCTGTTTCCAGCAGGGGGGAACGGTTACGGGCACCCTTACCCTTTCCCTCTTTCCGCCGTCCGCCGCCGCCGCGGATTCCCGGCCCGGAATACATTGACATCTATCGATGCGTATGCGACGATTCCCCCCGTGCGCGTCCTTCCCGCCCGCCCGAACCGGCCGCCGGCGCCCCCCCGCTGCCCGCCGTTCCCCGCGGCCCGGCTCCGGGCCTCGGTGCGCCTGTTCCGGGCGCTCGGGGACCCGGCGCGCCTGCGCATCTTCCGCCTCCTCGCCGAGGCCGGGACCCCCGTGTGCGTCTGCGACCTCGTCGCCCGCATCGGGCTCAGCCAGCCGACCGTCTCCCACCACCTCCGCGTGCTGCGGGAGGCGGGCCTGGTGACGGCGCGGCGGAAGGGAGTGTGGACCCGGGCCACCGTCGCCCCGGGAGGGGCCGGGCTGCTCCGGGAGGCGCTCTGCTGCGTCCGCCCCGGCGGGGAGGGGCCGCGCTGATGGCCGTCGGGCGGCGGCTCTCCTTCCTCGACCGCTGGCTCACGCTCTGGATCTTCCTCGCCATGGGGGCCGGCGTGGGGCTCGGCTGGGCGGCGCCCGGCGTGGCGGCCGGTCTCGGCGGGATGAGCGTCGGGACGACCTCCATCCCGCTGGCCGCCGGGCTCATCCTCATGATGGTCCCCCCCCTCGCGAAGGTGCGGTACGAGGAGCTCGGGAAGGTCCTCCGCAGCCCCCGAGTCCTGCTCCTCTCGCTCCTCCTCAACTGGGTCGTGGGCCCGCTCCTGATGTTCGGGATCGCGGTCCTGTTCCTGCGGGACCGCCCGGAGTACATGGCCGGCCTCGTCCTCATCGGGATCGCCCGCTGCATCGCCATGGTGATCGTGTGGAACGACCTCGCGGGCGGGGACACCGAGTGGTGCGCGGGCCTCGTGGCACTCAACTCGCTCTTCCAGGTCCTGTTCTTCCCCGTGTACGCGTGGCTCTTCCTCGCGGTCCTCCCCCCGCTCCTCGGCCTCCCGGGGACGCGCGTGGAGGTCACGCTGGGGGAGATCGCCCGGAGCGTGCTCGTCTACCTCGGGATCCCCTTCCTCGCGGGGATGGGGATCCGGGCCGTGCTCCGGCGACGGCGCGGGGACGCGTGGTACCGGGAGAGGTTCCTCCCGCGGATCGGGCCCGTCACGCTCGTGGCGCTCCTGTTCACCATCGTCGTCATGTTCTCGATGAAGGGGGCGGCCATCGTGGCCCTCCCCGGGGACGTCCTCCGCGTGGCCGTCCCGCTCGCGGTCTACTTCCTCGTCATGTTCGCGGCCTCCTTCCTCCTCTCCCGCCGCGCCGGGGCGGACTACCCGCGGGCGGCCACCCTGTCCTTCACGGCGGCCTCCAACAACTTCGAGCTCGCCATCGCGGTGGCGGTTGCCACCTTCGGGATCGACCACGGGGCGGCCTTCGCCGCGGTGATCGGGCCGCTCGTGGAGGTGCCGGTCCTCGTCTCCCTCGTGGGGGTCTCCCTCTGGATCGGGCGGCGCTGGTTCGGGGTGGTACCGGCCCTCGCGCCGGCGGCCGCCGCGCCGTCCCCGGCGGCCGGGGGCGCCCGGCCGTGAGCCGGCCGGAGGTCCTCTTCGTCTGCGTCCACAACGCCGGGCGCTCCCAGATGGCCGCGGCCTTCGCGCGCCTCCTCGGGGGGGACCGCGTCGTGGTCCGCTCCGCCGGCTCCGCGCCGGCCGGGCGGGTCCACCCGGCCGTCGTCGAGGCGATGCGCGAGGCGGGCGTGGACCTCTCCGCCGAGGCGCCGCGGCGGCTCGTCCCCGACATGGTCCGGGCGGCGGACGCCGTCGTGACCATGGGCTGCGGGGACGCCTGTCCCGTGTTCCCCGGGAAGCGCTACGAGGACTGGGAGGTCCCCGACCCCGCGGGCCTTCCCCTCGCCGAGGTCCGCGCCGTGCGCGACGAGATCCGCGCGCGCGTCGAGGGGCTTCTCCGGGAACTGGGGGTGGGGCAGGCAGGCTGCCCGCCGGCACCTCGCCCGCCTTCGCGCGGAAACTTCAATACACGCGGATCAGGATCTCCGTCGCCATGAAGTGCCACGTGTGCAGGAGGACGATGGCGAGGTTGACGAAGAACCCGTACACCGCCACCTTGAACAGGCGGCCCCAGACGCCGGTCATCGAGATGGAGAGCGGGATCCCGGTGGCCTGCTCGTGCAGCTCGAACTCCTTCGTCCTCCAGAGCATCACGAGGCGCAGCCCGTTGTAGAGCAGGAGGAAGCAGAACCCCGCGAAGGTCCAGGGGTCGCAGCGCGACCCCTCCTTGTCCCACCAGCGCGCGCCGCCCGTCCAGATGTAGCGCCCCACGGCCTCGTAGAGCGGCATCTGGATCGTCTTCACCTCGGGGAGCTTCATCCCCAGCGGGAGCTTCGCCTCCGACCAGCCCTTGATCATCCCCGTGTAGGACCCCTCCGCGAACCGCGACACGATGAACCAGAGGTAGGGGGACAGGAAGAGGACGAGGGCCACGAGGTGGATGTAGGACCAGAACCCGCTGTAGTAGGAGCGCAGCGCGGCCATGGCGTCCTGGATGTGCATCTTCATCCGGTCGCCGCGGGTGAGCCCGCCGTAGCCCTCCAGCGACTCGAGCGTGGACCGGTCCACGGTGCAGCCGAAGACCTGCGCCCCCTTGAGGACGGTGTCCCCGTCCACCCGCGCGCGCACCAGGTCGGCGCAGGTGAGGTCCGCGTCGTTGAGCTTCGCCCCGAACAGGATCGCCTCCGTGAAGTCGGCCCGCACCAGGGAGGCCCCGCCCAGGTCCGCCCCCTCCAGGTCGAAGCCCGTGAAGTCGAACTCGCTGAAGTCCGCCCCCCGGAGGATCGCGCCGCGGAGGTTCGCCCCGTCGAGCCGGACGTGGGGCCCCTCGGGCCGCGTCTCCGCGGTCCGCGGGCGGCGGCGCACCGCGGGGTCCTGGGAGAGGGGGACCCGCGCCCGCGCGTTCGTCAGGTTGGCGCCGCCGAGGTCGGCGTTGCGGAAGTCCGCGCTGATGAGGCGCGTGTGCGCCATCCGGGCGCGGGAGAGGTTCGCCGAGTCGAACAGCGCCCCCTCCAGGTTGGCGCGCGTGAGCGTGGCCTGGGGGAGCATCGCGCCCTGGGCGTGCACGCCGGCCAGGTTGGCGGCCTCGAGGTTCGCCTCCCCCATCTGGGCCTTCGTCAGGGTCGCCGCCCTGAGGTCGGCGTCCGTCAGGTCCGCCCCGGCCAGGTTCGCCCCCGCGAGGACCGCCTTCTGGAGGTCCGCGCCGACCAGGGAGGCGAGGGAGAGGTTCGCCCCGGCCAGGTTCGCGGTCGTGAGGACCGCGTGGTCGAGCTTCGCCCCGGCCAGGTTCGTGCCCACGAGGCTCGCCTCGGCCAGCAGCGCCCCCGAGAGGTCCACCCGCGCGAGGTCGAGCCCGTCGAGCTGCGCCCCCGTCAGCTCCATCGCGTCGTGGGGGTTGCGCGCCCGGTAGGCCCGGATCGCCTCCGTCCCCTGTTTCGCGATCCGTACGTGGTCCGGATGCGCCGTGGCCCCCTCCTGCCCCCCCGTGTCCGCCCGTCCGGGCCCCTCGGTATAGAGGAAACACCCCCGGATTCACAAGGCGCAGGATCGGGCAGGTACGTCCCCTACCTGATTCGCTTCAGCCCCTCCTCCGCCTCCTTCCGGACGTCGGCCCCCGCGTCCGGCAGCGCGAGGACCTCCCGCCGACGCGCCGCGGCGCCGGCCGGGTCCCCGAGGGCCTCCCGGCAGCGGGCGAGGGCCAGGAGGGCGTCCGCCCGGCCGGGATACCGCCGGAGGGTCTCGGCGTGGTAGACCTCGGCGGCCCTCCAGCCCTCCTCGGTGTCGTCGGCCTCCATGGTGGCGAGCCCCCAGAGGACCCTCAGGGCCGGGAGGTCCGGCGCCCCCTCGAAGTACTTCCGGAACAGCGCGCCCGCTCCCGCCGGGTCCCCTGCAATCACGCCCAGGACCCGCACCTCCGCCATGCGGGCCTCCCCGTCGGCGGGCCTCTCCCGGACCGCGCGCGCCGCATCCCCGCGGGCGCGCTCCGCGGCGGCCTCCATCTCCCGCAGGACGGGCACCGCCTCGTACCGGGCCGGGTTCCCGACGAGCGCGATGGAGCGGCGCAGGGCCCGCATCGCCGCGCCGGGAAGGCCCCGCGCCTGCCGGTCCACCGCCGCCGCCTCGAGGACCTGGATCGCGTCCGGCGCATCGACTGTCTCCGCCCCCGACCGGAGGGCCGCCTCGATCCTCCACCCCGCCTCCCGCGCGCGGCCGAGGGCGAGGAGCGCGTTCGCCTCGGCCTGGAGGGCCCCGGGGGACTCCGGGTCGGGGGACGCCGCGGCCCTCGCCTCCCGGAGGGCCCCCTCCGCGTCGCCGCAGAGGAGCCGCGCGGCGGAGAGGTTCCGCCGGACGCGCGCCTCGAGGAACTTCTCGAACCGGACCCCGATGGTCCTCGTCCAGAAGTCGTTCAGCGCCGCGGCCTCGCGCGCGATCGCTTCCAGGGCCCCGCGGGACTTCCCCGCCAGGGCCCGGGCCCGCGCCGCGTCCCCCGCCCTGTCCGCCGCGACCGCGGGGGCGAGCAGCTCCGCCGCAGCAGCGTCGCGGCGCGAGAGGAGGTGCCGCGTGGCCCTCGGGCTGAAGGCCCCCGAGGGGCCCTCCCTCCACAGGGTCTCCTCGTCGCTCCAGGCGCCCGCCCGGTGCGCCGCGATCGCCCCGAGCGCGAGCAGCGCGGCCGCGGCCAG
>CAZKTF010000056.1:0-17312 GCA_964555565.1 uncultured Planctomycetota bacterium
GCCCGCCCGATCCCGCGCGAGCCGCCAGTGACGAGCGCCACCTTCCCCTCGAATGCCCTCATGCCCGCCCCGCCTCCACGGCGTCCGCCGTGTCGTACCCCGTCACCGCGATCCCCGGGGCCGCCTTCTTCGCGAACCCCGCCAGCACGCGCCCCGGGGCGGGCTCCACCGCCTCCCGGACCCCCTCCGCCTCCATGCGCCGGAGCGTCCTCTCGAACAGGACCGGCGAGGTGACCTGCCGGCCCAGCGCCTCGCGGAGGTCGCCCGGGTCCCGGAGCGGCTCCGCGCTGCAGTTGGCGTAGACGGGGACCGCCGCGGGCCGCACCTCCACGCGCGCCAGCTCGTCGCGGAGGCGCGCCGCCGCCGGCTCCATGACCGGGGAGTGGAACGCCCCGGCGACCTTGAGCGGGAGGACCCGCTTCGCCCCGAGCGCGCGGGCCTCCTCGCAGGCGCGCGCCAGGGCGTCCCGGGCGCCGGAGATCACCACCTGTCCGGGGCTGTTGAGGTTCGCCACGACCACCGGCCCGAGCCCCCGCGCCCGCGCGCAGGCCGTCTCGCAGGCGGCCTCGTCCAGGCCGAGCACGGCCGCCATGCCCGAGGGGCAGGCGTCGGAGGCCTCCTGCATCGCGCGCCCGCGCGCCCGCGTGAGCCTGAGGCCGTCCTCGAACCCGAGGGCCCCGGCGAACCAGAGCGCCGTGTACTCGCCGAGCGAGAGCCCGGCGGCGCAGGCGAACCCCCCGCGGTCGAGCCCCCGCCGCGCCCGCAGCGCCTCCATGGTGGCCGCGGAGACGAGGAAGATCCCCGGCTGGCAGACGTCCGTGCGGCCGACCTCCTCCTCGCTCCCCTCGAAGAGGACCCGGGTGAGCCCGAAGCCGAGCACGCGGTCGGCCGTCTCGAACAGCGCCCGCGCCTCGGGGAACCGGGCCGCCAGCTCGCGCCCCATGCCGGGGAACTGGGCGCCCTGGCCCGGGAACAGCGCCGCCCGCGACACCGGGGGACCGGGCTACCCGCCGGCCACCGGGGCGTGCGCGTCGGACGCCCCGTCGCGCACGCGGCCGTGGACCGCCTCGCGGATCCGCCCGTTCACGTCGGCCGCCACGAACTCGTGGGCCCCGCGCATGGCGCTCGCCACGGCCTGGGGGTTGGAACGGCCGTGCCCGATGAAGATCGCCCCGTCGAAGCCGAGGAGCGGCGCCCCCCCGTAGGAGGTGTAGTCCACCCGATCCTGGAGGCCGCCGAGGATCTTCCCCATGGCGGCGGACGCCGCCGGGTCGTCCCGTGCGGCGGACTTCACGCCCCCCTGGATGAGCGCCAGCATGCATTCGGCCAGCCCCTCGGTGGTCTTGAGGACCATGTTCCCGACGAAGCCGTCGCAGACCACCACGTCCGCGACCCCCTGGAAGAGCTGGTGGGGCTCGACGTTCCCGATGAACCGGAGCCCGCTGCGGCGGAGCAGGTCGGCGGTCTCCTGGACCAGGTCCGTCCCCTTCCCCTCCTCCTGGCCGATGTTTAGGATCCCCACCCGGGGCTCCTCCACCCCGAGCACGGCCCGCGCGTAGGCGTTCGCCATGATCCCGTAGTGGAGGAGGTGCACCGGCTTGCAGTAGATGTTGGCGCCCACGTCCAGCACGAGGCAGGCGCCGGTCATGGTGGGGAAGGGGACGGCGATCCCCGGGCGCTTGATGCCGCGGATGCGCTGGAGGTGGAGGGTGGCCGCCGCGACCATCCCGCCCGTGTTCCCCGCGGAGAAGACCGCCGCGGCCTCCCCCTCCCCCACGCGGCGGACCGCCATCGCGATGGAGCAGTCGGGCTTGGCCCGGAGGCCCGCCACGGGGTGCTCCCCCATCTCCAGGACCTGGGGGGCGTGGACCAGGCGGACGCGGTCCCCTTCGGAAGCCCCCAGCTCGCGGAGCACCTGGCGGAGCCGGGGCTCGTCCCCCACCAGCTCGATGTCGAGGAGAGGCTGGCGCTCGATCGCGAGGAGCGCGCCGCGGACGACGGCCCCGGGGGCGTGGTCGCCCCCCATGGCGTCCAGCGCGACCCGTGTCCGGGCGCGCCCCCGGGTCACCGGGTGCGGGACCCCGCGGCGGGCCGCGTGGCCGGTCACCGGAGTTCCCCTACTCGCCTTCCTTCTCGAGGACTTGCCGGCGGTTGCGGTACCAGCCGCAGTTGGGGCAGATGCGGTGCGGCAGGGCGGCCTGCTGGCAGCGCTTGCACCGGCCGAGAGAGGGCGGCTTCAGGGCGTCGTGGCTGCGGCGCATCCCCTGGCGCGAAGGGGAGGGGCGCCTCTTCGGGACTGCCATCGTTTCACCTCGCTCGGAACGGAACCGCGTCGCCGCGGCCCGGAAGCCGGTGGAGACTATGTCCCACCCGGCGGGTGGACAAGGAATCCGGCGCCGGGGAAGGGGCGGGGCCGCCGCCGCCGCCGTAGCGCAGGGCTCAGGGGGCCGTTCCGGCCGGCTTCCCGATCCCCCTCACGTACGTCGCGAACGCCTCCACCGCGTCGGGGATCTTCCCGGCGTCCTTCCCCTTCCCGCGGGCGAGGTCGGGCCGGCCCCCGCCCCCCCCTCCGAGGGCCTTCGCCGCGGCCTGCACGGCGGCCCCGGCCTTGAACCCCGCCCTCACGGCGGCGGGGTTCCCGACGGCGACGATGGGAACTCCGTCCTGGCCCGTCCCGTAGAGGAACACGGCGTAGGCAGGGCCGCTGGCGTCCTTCACCCTGTCGGCGGATCGGAGGAGGATCTCCTCGGTCCCGTGCGCGACCGGCACGGCGGCGAACTCGATCGGTCCCGCCGACCGCCGCGGGACCGCCAAGAGGTCCGGTACCTGGACCAGCGTCGGTGCACCGAACGCTTCGCCGCTCGAGATCCCCTCCACTTGCACCACCTGCTTCCGGAGCCTCGCCTCCTCGGCACGCCACCGCTCGGCCTCGGCCTGCCGGCCCTGCTCCTCGTCGAAGGCGCGGACGGCCTCGCGGCCCGTGAGCGCCTCGATCCGCCGCACCCCGGACCCGATGGACTTCTCCGAGACGAGGCGGAAGGACTCGATGTCGGAGGTGCGCCGGCAGTGGGTCCCGCCGCAGAACTCGCGGGAGTCGCCCGCGGTGAGGACCCGGATCCGGTCCCCGTACTTCTCGCCGAACATGGAGACCGCGCCCGTGGCCTTGGCCGAGGCCGGGTCGTGGACGCGCGTCTCGACCGCGTGGTCTTCCGCGATGCGGCGGTTGACCTCGTCCTCGACGCGCCGCCTCTCCCCGGGGGTGAGCGCCCGGGGCCAGGTGAAGTCGAACCGCAGCCGGTCCGGCGCCACGAGCGAGCCCGCCTGCTTGGCGTCCTCCCCGAGGACCGCCTTGAGGACGCGATGGAGGAGGTGCGTCCCGGTGTGGTTGCGGCGGATCGCGTCGCGGCGCGCGCGGTCCACGGCGGCCTCGACGGGGTCGCCCAACCCGAGGCTCCCCCTCTCCATCCGCCCGACGTGGAGGTGGAACCCCTCGACCCTCTGCGTGTCCCGGACGAGGAAGAGCGCGCCCCCGGGGCCCCGGATCTCCCCCGCGTCGCCGACCTGGCCCCCCTGCTCGGCGTAGAAGGGGGTCTCGCGCAGGAGGAGCGTCCCCTCCTCCTCCTCGGCGATCCGGTCCGCGGGCGTCTCGCCGCGGAGGATCTCGGCGACCTTCGACCCGGCGGAGACGCCCGGGTCCCAGTCGTAGGTGCCGTCCGGCTTCTCCGGGACCGGCCCGTAGCCGAGGAAGACCGTGGGCGGGAGCGACTTCTTCGCCCGGGCAAGAGGTCCCGTGGCAAAGACGTCCCCCGCCATCTTCGACCCCTCGCGGCTGCGCTCCCGCGCCCTCTCCATCTCCCGCGCGAAGCCCTCGCGATCCAGTGTCATCATGTTCTCGCGGAGAACATCCACCGTCAGGTCAACAGGGAAACCGTAGGTGTCGTGCAGCTGGAACGCCTCTGCAGCCGGGAGGACGGATACCCCCTGTCCGTGGAGGCGGATCATCGTTTCCGTGAGGCGCGCGCTTCCTCCCGCGTACGTCTGCCGAAACCGTTCCTCTTCCGCGCGCAGGACATGCTCGATCACCTTGCGCCCGTCCACGACATCCGGGTATCGCTTGCCCATGCTCCGACCGATCGGCTCGACCAGCGCGTGCAGGAAGGGCTCGCGAATGTCGAGCTGCAGCCCATCCCGAACGGCACGACGGATGATACGGCGCAAGACGTAGCCTCGCCCCTCGTTGGAAGGATGGACCTGGTCCGCGACGCAGAAGACGGCGGCGCGTGAATGGTCCGCGATCCGCCGGGCGCGAACGTGGTCCTCCGGCGATGTCCCGCCCCTGCCCGCGGGCGTGTCGAGCACGGCCTGGACGAGCGGTCGGAAGATCCCTGTCTGGAAGTTTGAGTCGATCTTCTCTCCGGATGGCCTCCCGCTCGCTTCCCACCTCAGCACCGCTCGGACCATCAGGAGGCGCTCAAACCCCATCCCCGTGTCGATGTTCTGCATCTTCAGAGGCACGAGCTTGTTCTTCCCCTGACGGTCGAACTGCTGGAAGACGAGGTTCCAGACCTCCAGGTACTGGCGACAGTCACAATCGACACGCTCCGGCCGATCGTGCGCAGCGAGCCCGGGAGTGCATGGGGGGATGAGCCCTTCGGGTGCCGGTTTGTAGCCGAGGTCGAAGTAGATCTCAGAGCACGGCCCGCATGGCCCGTCTGGACCATCTTCCGGAGCATTGGAGGGCCAGAAGTTGCTCTTCGCTCCAAGTCGGGCGATCCGGTCGTCCCGCAGCGGAGTGTGCTTCTTCCAGAGGCGCGCCGCCTCCTCGTCATCCTGGTAGACGGAAACCCAGAGGCGATCCGACGGTAGCCCCATCTCCGCCGTGAGGAACTCCCAGGCCCAGCGGATCGCGTCCTCCTTGAAGTAGTCCCCGAAGGAGAAGTTCCCCAGCATCTCGAAGAAGGTGTGGTGGCCCGGCGTGCGGCCCACGTTCTCCAGGTCTCCCGTCCGGAGGCACTTCTGGGAGGTGACGGCGCGCTTGAACCTGAGCGGGACCCGCCCGAGGAAGTGGTCCTTGAACTGGTTCATCCCCGCGCCGGTGAACAGCAGCGTGGGGTCGTTCTCCGGGACGAGCGGTGCGGAGGGGACCTCGGTGTGCCCGTGCTTCTTGAAGAAGTCCAGGAACTGCTGGCGGACCCCGTCCGGCTCGACCGGCGGCCTCTCCGCGCTCATGGGCGGAGAGCGTACGCGCCCCGGACGCCCGCGACAAAGTCCACGACGTCTCCGTGTCGCCGTGGCGAGTCCGTCGCCTTCGCCTGGTCCCCGGTCAGGCCTTCGCGTCCCCCGGCGGCGTCGTGGGGCGGGCGGACTCGCGGATCTCCTGCGGAATCCGGCTCGTGAGGTCGGGGTTCTCGCGGATGAGCGCGCGGGCCCGGTCCCTCCCCTGCCCGAGCTTCGTCCCCTTGTGGACGACCCAGGTCCCGGACCGCTCGAGGACCCCGCGCTCCACGCCGAGGTCGATGACGTCCCCCTCCCGGGAGATCCCCTCGCCGAAGAGGATGTCGAACTCGGCCTTGCGGAAGGGCGGGGCGATCTTGTTCTTCACGACCGTGGCCCGGGTGCGGTTGCCGATGACCTCCTCGCCGTCCTTCAGCTGCCCCGCGCGGCGGAGGTCGATGCGCACCGAGGCGTAGAACTTGAGCGCCCGCCCGCCGGGCTGCGTCTCCGGGCTCCCGAACATGACGCCGATCTTCTCGCGGATCTGGTTCGTGAAGATCATGCAGGTCCGCGACTTGGAGATGGCCGCCGTGAGCTTGCGCAGCGCCTGGCTCATGAGGCGCGCCTGGAGCCCGAGGTGGGTGTCCCCCATGTCGCCCTCCAGCTCGGCCTTGGGGACGAGCGCCGCCACGGAGTCGATGACCACCACGTCCAGGGCGTTGCTGCGGATGAGGATCTCGGCGATGTCCAGCGCCTGCTCCCCGCTGTCGGGCTGGCTGATGAGGAGGTCCTCCAGGTTCACCCCGAGCTTGCGGGCGTAGGCGGGGTCGAAGGCGTGCTCGGCGTCGATGAAGGCCGCGGTGCCGCCGTCCCGCTGGACGTTGGCCACGATGTGGGAGACGAGGGTCGTCTTGCCCGAGGACTCCGGGCCGAAGATCTCGACCACGCGGCCCCGCGGGACCCCCTTGCCGCCGAGGGCCATGTCGAGGGAGAGGGACCCCGTGGAGATCCCGGCCACCTCGGGGATGACGCTCGACCCGAAGCGCATGATCGAGCCCTTCCCGAACTGCTTCTCGATCTGCTGCACCGCGGAGTCCACGAACTGCTGCTTCCGGCTCTCCTCCGCCACGGTTCTGCCCCCTCTGGGGCTGCCCTCCGGGGCGCCTCTCGGCTTGCCCTCCGGGGCACCTCGGGGAGTGCCCTCCTGCGGAGCAGCCATCGGGACGTCCTCCCTGGCACCACCAGGGGCGCCCTCGGGAGCCCTGCGGGTCGCCGTCCCCCGTGCCATCGTCTCGTCCGCCGTCGCCGCCTTCGCCTCTCGCATTTCCGCCTCCGTGTTTCCCTTCGGTCCCCGGCCTATCGCTTGTCCCTGTCCCGGCCCACCACGTCCACGACCTCGTACACGGCGCCCCGCGGCCCGAGCGTACTCCGCAGGAGCGCCAGGGCCCCGAGGGCCTGGCGCGCGAGCGGCTTACTGGCGCCCCCGTCGGCGTCCCCGTCGGCGACCCCGTCCAGCCCGAGCCGCCGGGCCAGGTCCCCGCCCCGGACGCGCGCCCGGGACCGCGCCACCGTGACATGGCCCAGGAACGGGCGCCCCTCGCGGGGGAAGCCCAGCCTTTCGAGCAGACCTTCCAACCGTTCCGCCAGCAGGGACAGCGTACCCGCCGGCTCCGACAGCCGGACCGCCAGGACCCGGGGGTCCCGGGGGCCGGGGAGAAGCGCCCACCCACCGAAAGTAAGGGACGCTCCGGGGGTTACGCCGGCCCAGGCCTCCCGCATCGCGGCCCCGAGCGCGGGGACCTTCGCGGCGGGGATCTCCCCGAGGAACTTCATCGTGACGTGGAGGTTCTCCGGGGGGATGACCCTCCAGGCCCGATCGACACCGACGGCCTCCCGGGCGGCCCCGGCCAGGGCCTCGCGGACCCCCTCCTCCAGGGTCACGGCGAGGAAGGCCCGCAGTCTCGCGCCGGCCTTCCCCGTCAGATCGACACGAACTGGAGGAACTCCCCGAACCGGGACTCCATGTCCCGGCCCCCGGTGCGCGCGATCCCCTCGGTCCCGAAGTCCTCCACCGTGTAGGAGGCGGCCACGGTCCCGTAGACCATCCCGCGCTTGATGTTCCCGATGGTCACCGCGCCGCCCCGCGCGAGCGACCCCATGAGCCCCCCGGCGAAGGAGTCCCCGGCCCCCGTGGGGTCCACGACGCGGGAGAGGGGGTAGGCCGGGAGGGCGTAGAACTGGTAGGTGGAGAAGAGGAAGGACCCGTGCTCCCCCTTCTTCACGATGACGACCTTCGGGCCGAGGTCGAGGATCGCCTTCCCCGCCGAGATGAGGTTCTGCTCCCCGGAGAGCATCCGGGCCTCCCCGTCGTTCACGAGGAGCCCGTCCACCTCCCGGAGCAGCCGCTCCAGCTCGGGGCGCTCGTTCTCGATCCAGAGGTTCATGGTGTCCGCCAGGACGAACCGCGGCCGCTTCACCTGGGAGAGGACCTCGCGCTGGATGGCGGGGCTCGTGTTCGCGAGGAACAGGAACTCCGGCTCGCGGGATGCCGGGGGGACCTTCGGCCGCGTGGAGCCGAGGACGTTCAGCTCGGTGCGGAGCGTCTCGGCGGAGTTCATGTCGCCCGAGTACCGGCCCGACCAGCGGAAGGTCTTGCCCCCCGGCTCCACGGCGAGGCCCGACGCGTCGATCCCCCGCTCCGCCCAGGACCGCGTGAAGTGCATGGGGAAGTCCGCCCCCACCACGCCGACCAGGCGGACGGGCCCGAAGCTCGCGGCCGCGAGGGAGAAGTAGGTGGCCGAGCCGCCGAGGACCCCCTCCACCCGGCCCGAGGGGGTCTCGATGGAGTCGAAGGCGACGCTCCCGACGACGAGCAGGGACATCCGCGGCCCTCCGGGGCGCACTCCGGGGCTGGAAGATAGCCCTACACGCGCCGCGCGAGGAACACGATCCCCCCGGGCAGGGACCAGAGGAGCTGGATCGTGCGGCCCACCACGGAGAGGGCGACCGCCTGGGCCGCCGGGACCCCCATGGCCCCGAGGAAGAACGCGTAGGCCGCCTCCCCCACTCCCCAGCCGCCCGGGAGGAGCGGGACGGCGGAGACGACCAGGGCCGCCGGGATCACCGCGAAGTACTCGGCCAGGGAGAGCTCGATCCCGAGCATCCCCCCCAGGAGCGCGTTCACCGCGCACCAGAGCACGTGGATGAGGACCGAGATCCCGAGGGCCCCGAGGAGCACCCCGCCCCGGTGGCGGTAGAGGGACACCGCGCGGTCCGCCTCCGTGAGGACCTCGCCCAGGGGGAGCCGGGCCACCCGCTCCTCCACGCGGAAGCGCGCCCGCAGGCGACGCGAGAGCACGAGCCCGACCGCCAGCGCCATCCCCGCGAGCACCCCGTAGCAGAGGAGGATGAGCCCGTGGAAGCGGGCGTCCCCGAAGCGGGGGGCGAGCGCGAGGACCGCGAGGACGACGGTCCCGGCGAGCCCCGCGACGCGGTCCAGGAACACGGTCACGACGGCCGCCGTGGGCCTGTCCGAGGCCCGGGCCACGTAGACCGCCTTCACGAGGTCCCCTCCGACGAGCCCGGGGACCACCGAGTTGAAGAAGTTCCCGAGGAACGAGAGCGCGGTCACCTCCCGGACGGGGAGGCGGATCCCCTGCGCGCGGAGGAGGAGGCTCCATCGCGCGATCCCCAGCGCGAGGAGGACCGCGGGGAGGAGGGCCACCCAGCCGAGCCTCCGCGCGTCCATGTCGCCCACGATCCCGAGGACCCCGGGCTCGACGGGCCCCCCCCGACCCGCGGGCCCCCCGGCCACCGGCGCCGCGAGGTCCCCCGCCGCGAGCGTGCGGACCGTCCCGTCGGGCAGCTCGAAGCGCCAGGGCGGGAGCGCGCCGCGCGCCCGGACGAGCCGCCCGGTGAGCTCCTCCCCTCCCTTGAGGTGGACGCGGTCCCGCCAGGGCACCCTCGCGAGGACCCAGGCGAGGAGTACCAGCCCGAGGACCGGGAGGACGACGCCGAGCACCCTCCGGGCGCGCGAGGGCGCCGGAAACCCGGGGACGGCCCCGGGATCGCTCAGCGGAGGGGGGCGGCCTGCGCCCACCACTTGACCCAGGGGGCCCGTTCCGCGCCCAGGTCGCTCCCCGCGAGCCTCTTGAGCGCGGCGCGGGCGTTGTAGCGCACGCTCGTGTCCTCGTCCTCGAGGGCGACCAGGAGGACCGGGACGGCCTCCGCGGCCCCGGGCGCGGCGGGCCCGGGGAGCAGTTCATCGAGGGACTGGACGATCTCCCGCCGCGCCGTGGCGTCCGCCTCGACGGGGCAGGCGGCCACGAGCGCGGGGAGCATGCGCACCGCGCCGGTCGCCCCGAGGGCGTCGGCGGCGGAGGCCCGCACGTCGGGGCGCGCGTCCGACTGGAGGGCCACCACGAGGGAGAGCCGCACCGCCTGGGCCGCGATGTTCACCACGGTGCGGTCGGCGACGCCGCGCGCCTCGGGGGTGCGGTCCTCGTCGGCCAGGCCCGTCGCCACGAGGACCTGGATCATGTCCCGGAGGTTCTTCAGGCGGTACCGGAGGCCGGCCGTCCCCTCCACCGGGTCGTCGTAGCGGAAGTCCCCGAGGGAGCGCACGAGGCGCGCGCACTCCGCGGCGGTCTCCGGCCCCGGGGGGCGGTGCCCGGCACCCGGTCCGTGGATATCACGCAGGCGCACGAGCGCGGCGGTCACCTCCTTCTCGGCGAGGCCGCTCCCCGCCGGCGGGTCCTCCGCCTCGAACACCATCTTCCCGAGGCGCCGGAGCGCGAGGACCGCCTCCCCGCGGCTGAGCGCCGAGGGGTCGTCCACGGCCACCCGGGTGAGGTAGAAGGCCGCGATCCCTACATCGCGCCAGGTCTCGTAGCCGGAGGAGCCGAGGATCCGGACCTCCTCCACGCAGGCGTCGTAGGCCGGGGGGAGGTCCGGCTCGTGCTGGAAGGTGGCGGTGTCGTGGAGCGCGACGAGCCTCCGCACGTGCCGGCCCGGGTTGCTGCGGCCGAGGAACTCCGAGAGGTCGTCGAGGAACTCCCCGCTCCCCCCTCCGCGGAGCGTGCCGCACGCGGGGAGGGCCGCGAGGGCAACGACGAGGAGGGCGGCCCCGCGGCGCATGGCGCGGCACGCTAGCCCCGGCCGGGGGCCCCGGCAAGGGATTACGGTTCGTAGGCCCCTAACGCGCGGCCCCCGCGGCCGGGACGGCGGGCACCGTCACGACGCGGTCCTCGTCCGGGGAGAGCGAGACCTCCTCCCGGTGGACGAGCCGGCGCTCCAGATGGACGAGCCGGCCGCCCCCGGCGATCGAACGGTCCGGGGCCAGGACCTCCAGGAGGTACCGCCCGCCGCGGAGGCGCTCGAAGTCGCGGGTCGCCGTCTCCGGCTTCCACCAGGGGCCGAAGCCGGAGGCGTCGTCGTTGCCCAGGGGCGTCAGGCGGCACTCCGCGGCCCCCTCCACCCAGGGCACCTCGCCGGCCGCGGTCCTCACGCGCAGCCGCGCCCAGGGCTGGAGCCTGAGGTCCACCGAGGCGGAACCGTCGGGGAGGGCGTGGCCCGAGGCCGTCGCGTAACCCTCGTCCCCGAGGGCGACCAGGCGGTAGGCCCCGGGCTCGTGGGCGCGGAGGGAGAACGCCCCCTCGGCGTCGCTCTCGTCCTCCTCGACGACGGCGGGCCCGAGGGAGGCCGGGTCCCGGCCGAGCAGGCGGACCTCGGCCCGCGCTGGCTGCCCCGCGACGTCGAGGACCGTCCCTCGGACCTGTCCCGCGCGGGTGAGTTCGATCCGCCCCACGTCCACGACCTTCCCCGCGACCGCCTCGAAGACGTCCGAGTAGGCGGCGACGGAGTCGTCGGACTCGACCCGGACCCGGTAGCGCCCGGGCGGGAACCCCGTGATCCGGAACCCCCAGGGCTCCCTGTCCTCGACGAGGCTCGGGTCGGGCCTCGTCGGGTCCTCGGCGCTCTCGAGGGCGACCCACAGGCCGGGGTCGTCCAGGTCCAGCGTCCCGAACGTCCCGATCACCTCCGGGGGGTTTGCCCCGGGGGGACGCGCCTCGGCGGGCCTCCCCCCGGGCTCCCCGGGGCTCTCCCGCGCGGGGACGGTGCGCCTCGGTCGGACGTGCGTCCTCCCGCGGCGGGCGGCGGGAGGCTTCGCCGGCGCGGGTACCGTGGGCGGCGCGGGAGGGAGGCCCTCACCGCGAAGCCCCCACCAGGCCCCGAGGATCGCCACGGCCACCCCGGCGGCCGCCGCGAGCAGGGTCCTTCCCCGGCCCACGGCTCACTCCTCCTCGGGGCCGCGGCCGCTCCCGGCCGCTTCGGGCCCCCCCGCCACGAGCCGGGCGAGGACCCCCGGCGTGTCCGCGGACAGCGCGGACTTCGCCAGGACCGTCCCGCAGCCCGCCTCGCGCGCGGCGCGGGCGAGGTCGGAGCGGACGTGGGAGAGGAACCCCAGCGTGGGGACCGCCGCGAGCGCGGGGTCGGCGCGGAGGCCGCGGAAGACCTCGAAGGGCCCCCGGGACTCGGGCGCCCCGAGGTCCACGACCACGGCCACGGGGCGCTCGGCGCGGGCGGCCGCCAGCAGAGAGGCCGCGTCCGCGGCACGCCGCACGAGGTACCCCGCCCGCCGGGCCGCGGTCTCCACGCGCACGAGGAAGAACAGGTCAGGGATCATCAGGAGGAGGGGTCTTCCCGGGGCCGGGCCGCTCATCTCCCCGATCCTAACGAACCGACGCGTCCCGGCGTTCGCCCCCGGATCGCATAACGTAGGGGACTGTCCCCGACCAGGGGACTGTCCCCTACTCCAGGCGCTCGAGGGTGAAGCGGGTGAAGGCGGGCGACGCGTCCCAGGTGCACAGGCGCAGTCCCCGCCGCCGCAGCGCGGGGGCGGAGATCCGGTCGAGCGCGACGACCCCGTCGAGCGTCACGGTCACGAAGCCCTCCCGGCGCTCGACGAGCAGGACGTGGTCCTTCCCCCGCGGCGCCTCCACGTCCGTGGCGAGGTAGAGGAGCCGGTCGTAGTGCTCCAGGCGCACGTCCACCCCCTTCCCGGCCGGGACCACCACCACGGTCCAGCCCGTGAGGCCGCCCGCCGCTTCCTCGGCGTCCAGGGTGACCGCCACCTTGGGGTGCCCCGGCGCGGGCAGCGCGAGCCCCAGCTCGACGCGCAGGTCCTCCCCCGCCTTCGCCGCCAGCCTCGGGTCGAGCGTGGCCTGGTTGGAGGGGGAGTCCTGCGGGAAGCCCGGGCGCACGGAGTATTTCCGCCAGGGGACCGCGCCCCGGGAGTCCACGCCCGCCATCTGCCGGTTGCGGACGTCGAAGCCCCCGGGCCCCGTCGTCCACGCCGCGCCGAGGGCGGCCCGGGCGAAGTCGTCGCGGTGCACCGCCTTCCCCTTCCCGGGCCGCGGCGGGTCGGCCTCCCCCTCGGCCGGGTCGAGGCAGCGCATCCCGGGGACCCCCCGGCCCGCGCGGTCCGTGAGCCGGAGCGCGAAGGTGGGGCCGCTGCGCGGGGTCGTCACCTTGAGCAGCAGCCGGTGGCGGCCCGCCGCGAGCGCCAGGGGGACCCGGTCGCGGTCCGGGACGGCCCGCCCGGCCCCCCAGTCCTGCTTCTCCACGAGCCGCCCGTCCGCCCACAGCGCCCAGCGGTCCTCGGTGGTCACCCACGCGAAGCCCTCCACCGCCGCGGGGACCTCGACCTCCGCCAGCCCGTAGGTGGCGGACCCCTCGGGGTAGGCCCACCTCGCCGCCACGAGGCCCGTCGGGTCCTCGAGGACGGGGCTCTCGGTGGCGGGCCGGTACCACCTCGCCACCTGCCGCGTGTCCCCGTACTCCCGGCCGAAGAACTGGCCCCGCTCCGGCGCGAAGACCGTCGCGAGCCCGTCGCCGCGCTCCGGCGGGTAGAAGGGACCGCAGACGCGCCAGCCCCGGACGGCCCCCAGCGCCGCCTGCGCCTCGGCCGTCGCGCCCGAGAACTCCCCGCCCGCCCGGAGGTCCATCCGGCGGACCTCGGCCGCCTCGCGCGAGCCCGGGTGGTCGCGCAGCAGCGTCCCCATCGCGTCGGCGTCCCCGGCCCGCGCGCGGCCGAGGAGGTCCGGCCGGACCCGCGCGTCCAGGGCGGCCTCCGCGGGCCCCCCCTCGCAGGGGAACCCGTGGGCCTCGAGCTCCTTCCAGGCCTCGGCCCCGAACTGCTCCACCAGCAGCGTCCCGAAGGCGCGGGCGATCGCCGGGACGGTCTCGGGGGGCGCGGGGAGCGCCTTCCAGGCGCGGAACACCCGCCCGTAGCGCACCCAGTCGTAGCCTCCCGAGGGCCTCTTCCCGTGGGCCTCGATCCAGTGGAGGAACCACCCCGCCGAGGGCCCGTAGGGGGCCATCCTCCAGTAGGTCTCCTCGCGCCCGAGGAAGTCGCGCCGGAACGCCTCCAGGTTCCCCTCGGCCGACTGCCAGCGGTCGGTCTCGAGCCGGAGGAAGGAGGCGCAGAAGGCCGCGCCGAAGTTGGCGATTCCCTCCACCCAGCCCGGGAACCCGGGCTCCAGGTCGAAGACGCAGTGGGAGAGCTCGTGGAAGTAGAGCCCCGTCGAGACGAGGACCGCCTGCTTCGAGCGGGGGTCCGCCCGCCCGATGTCGATCCGCCTCCCGCCCCCGATCCCGCCGCCGAAGTCCCAGAGCTCCTTGAAGAACACGGTCACCCGGTCCCCCTCCGGGTTGGGCACGCGGCCCGCGAGGTCGGTCAGCGCCAGGAAGGACACGTCGAAGACGTGGCGGCTCCGCTCCGGGATCCGCGCCAGCAGGTCCGCGTCTCCGATGAACAGGAACTCCTGGGAGGGGAGCGTGGCGAGGCGGCCGAAGACCGGGTTCCGGAGGGCCTCGTCCACGGTCTTGCGCTCCTCGGGGTCGAGGTCGGAGAGGACCTCCTTCTCGATGGCGGCCGCGCCGGCCCGGGCCCGCGCGCGGTCCTCCTCGGCGGCCGCCGGGTGGAGGACGATCTCCATGAGGATCCGGCGCGCCGCGAGCGGCTTCCCCTCCTTCCGGATGCGCTCCGCCTCGCGCGCGAGCCGCTTGAGGTCCCCCTTCGCGGCCTCCACGATCTGGTCGGCCTCGGCCCGCCCGGCGTCGGACAGCTCGTTGAGGATCCGCACCCGGAGGTCCACCACCTCGCGCTCGGACCGCTCGGCGGCCTTCGGCTCGCCGATCACCTTCGACTTCGCGTCCTCCTCGAGGGTCCCCTTCACGACCTCGAGCAGCGCCAGGGCCCCGCGGAACTTCTTCCGCCCGAGGAGCCCGCTGGCCACCTCCCGGAGGTACCGCTCCCGCTCCTCGTGGATGCGCCCGGCCACGATCTCCCGCTCGCGGGGGTCCATGGCGGGGGGAGGCGGGGTCGCCAGCCGCAGGAGCTCGTCGCGGGCGGCGTCTTTCCCGTCCTGGCCGGCGGACGCCCGGAGCGACCGGGCGAAGGCGACGTGGGCCGCCCGCAGGTCCTTCCGGACCACGCAGGCGCGGCCCTCCTCGAGGAGGGCGGCCGCATCCTCGCCGGTCGCCCGCGCGGGAGCGGGAGCCGCCCCCGCGAGCGCGGCGGCCGCCGCCGCGGCCAGGAGGGTCCCCCGGGACATCGTGGCATTAGACCGGAACCGGGCCCCGGCAGGGAGCAGCCCCGGGGGGGGCGCTTGCGCTCCCCGCTGCTAGTGCCCCGCGTGCACCTCGCCGCGTGACTTGCGCGCCACGGCCCGGCGGGCGGCCTCGGCGATCCACTTGTACGTGAGATGGTACTTCTCGAGGAGCTGCTCCGGCGACCCGCTCTCGGCGTAGCCCGCGAGCCCCACGTGCTCGAGGGGGACCGGGCAGAGGCGCCCGAGCGCCGAGGCCACCGCGGACCCGAGCCCGCCGTGGACGAGGTGCTCCTCGGCGGTGACCACCGCGCCGCACTCCCGCGCGGCCCCGGCCAGCGCCGCCTCGTCGAGCGGCCGGACCGTGTGCATGTCGAGGACCGTGGCCCCGATCCCCTCGTCGTGGAGGAGGTCCGCGGCCTTCAGCGCCTCGGCCACTTCCAGGCCGTTGGCCACGATGCAGACGTCGCCGCCCGCGCCGTGCTTGCGGGCCGTGCCGATGGTGAAGCGGTCCCCCTCGCGGTACACGATCGGGGCCTTCGGTCGCCCCGTGCGGAGGTAGACGGGCCCCGCGTGGGCCGCCGCGGCGCGCGTCAGCGCCGCCGCCGCCACCGCGTCCGCGGGGACGAGCACGACGAAGCCCGGCAGAAGCAGGGCCAGCCCCACGTCCTCGATCCCCTGCTGGCTCGGGCCGTCCTCCCCGATGGAGATCCCGCCGTGGGAGCCGACCACCTTGAGGTTGGCGCCGGCGAAGGCCGCCGCCACCCGGAGCTGGTCGAAGCCCTTGGCCATGATGAAGACCGCGAAGGAGGAGAGGAAGGGCACCCGGTCGGTGTTGGCCAGCCCGGCGGCCATGGAGACGAGGTTCGCCTCCTGCACCCCGATGTTGAAGTAGCGGTCCGGGAACTTCTTCCCGAAGACCGCCGACTTCGTGGACTTGGAGAGGTCGGCCTCCAGGGCCACGATCCGGGGGTTCTCGGCCCCGAGCGCGGCCAGCGTCTCGCCGTAGGCCTCGCGCGTCGCGGGCCCCATCGCGAACTGGCGCACCGCCATCAGCGCCCTCCCTCCCACGCCGGCTCGCCGATCTCGGCCAGCGCCTTCTCCCGTTCCCTCGGGTTCGGCGCCATCCCGTGGAAGGCGGGGTTGTTCTCCATGAAGGAGACCCCCTTCCCCTTGACGGTCCGGCAGAGGACCTGGGTGGGCCGCCCCCGGCACTCGCGCGCCGCGGCCAGCGCCCCGACCACCTTCTCGAGGTCGTGGCCGTCCACGTCGAGGACGTTCCACCCCATCCCCCGCCACTTGTCGGCCAGGGGCTCGAGCGGCAGCAGTTCGTCGCAGAAGGTGTCGTTCTGGATCCGGTTCACGTCGGTGAGGACGCAGAGGTTGTCCACCCCGTGGGCCCCGGCGTAGAGCGCCGCCTCCCAGACCTGCCCCTCGTCGGTCTCCCCGTCCCCGATGAGGACGTAGACCCGCGCGTCGGAGCGGTCCATGCGGAGGCCGTGCCCGAGGCCGATCCCGAAGGAGATCCCCTGCCCCAGCGACCCGGTGTTCGTCTCGAGGATCGGGAGGAACCGGCGGTCCGGGTGGCCCTGGAGCGGCGAGCCGAGCTTGCGGAGCGTCCGGAGGAGGTCGCGTTTGATGTACCCGGCCTCGGCCAGGACCGCGTAGAGCGCGGGGCACCCGTGGCCCTTGGAGAGGACGAACCGGTCCCGCCCCGCCCACTGCGGGTCGTCCGGCCGGTGGCGCATCTCGTGGAAGAAGAGCGACACCAGGATCTCCACCGAGGAGAGCGAGCCCCCCGGGTGCCCCGACCCCGCGAGCGCCAACATCTCGATGATGTCCCGCCGCATCCGCCGGCAGGTCGAGCGCATCTCCTCGACGGACCGGCCCAGCCCGCGCGCCGCCATGCCTCGCCCTCCCGGGGGGTGCGCCGCAGTCTACCCGTGGGGCCGGACATGCTGTGAGGAACGGCGCGCGGGACCGTGGGGAGCGCGCCGCGGGCGTCCCTCCCCACGGCCGCCACGCGGGGGACCTGGATTCCCCTTGACATGCGCAGGGGGGGGGGGGGTACGTTCACGACGTTGGCTTCCGCGCCGGGACGGGAGCCCGCGGGCAGGGGATCCCGGCAGGGATGGGAGGTCGGCGGCAACGGGCCGCCGGATGAGGAGGGTAGGATCCATGGTCATCGCGTTCGCCAACAACCAGACGATGGTCGCCATCGGGCCCCAGGCTAAGGTCATCTTCACGGACCCGGTCCCGCTCGAAGGGAACGACCGCGCCTCGGCGCAGCTCAACGTCCACGTCCTGGACAAGACCGGCCCGACGACCGTGACGCAGAGCTGGATCGCGCAGCTGTCCAACGACGGAGGGCAGAACTTCCTGGACAGGACGGGACTCGAGGACTCCACGACCGTGACCGGGACGCGCCCGCTGGTGGTTGCCCCCGCCAACGGCGCCCTCCTGAGGATGAAGTTCACCCTCCAGAAC
>CAZKTF010000057.1:0-16514 GCA_964555565.1 uncultured Planctomycetota bacterium
TCCTCGGTCCGGTGGGGGGAGCCGGTGCTCCTCCCCGAGGGGGAGTGGAGCGGGTTCGTGGAGTTCGACTTCAGGATGAGCCCGCTCGCGAAGGTCCGCGGGGTCGGGCGGTTCTTCCTCGAGAGCGCGGGGGGCCCCGGCAGGCCCTTCCGCCTGCTCCTGGCCCCCGTGGGCTTCGACCCGCGGGACCTCCCGCCCAACGTGGAGATCTCCTCGCCGCGGGACTACGCCCCGGCGCTGGCCGCGGAGACGGGGCTCTTCGACACCGTGGGGTGGGCCTGCCTCACGAACCCGGTGAAGGACGACCAGATGCCGGACGAGGCCTTCGTGGCCCACGTGAAGACGCTCCTCGATCAGCGCCGCCGCCTCCTCCTGAACGAGGTCGCGAAGCCGGACTGGCGGTTCCTCTACGTCCTGTTCTCCGAGGTGGACCGGGTGCAGCACGCGCTCTGGAGGCACATCGATCCGGAGTCCCCGAGGCACGACCCCGCGCAGGCCGCGCGGTTCGCCGGGGCGATCGAGGAGGCCTACGTCGCCACGGACCGGGTGATCGGGGAGGCCCTCGCGAAGGTCGGGGAGGACACCGCGGTGATCGTCCTCTCCGACCACGGGTTCGCGCCCTTCCGGCGCGGCGTGAACCTGAACACCTGGCTCGTGGAGAACGGGTTCCTCTTCGCCAGGCCCGAGGCGGACGCCGCCCTCGGGGGCGAGCGCAACCTGGCCCAGCTGTTCCAGGGGAAGGACTTCTTCGCGAAGGTCGATTGGACGCGGACGAAGGCCTACGCGCTCGGCCTCGGGCAGATCTACGTCAACCTGAAGGGGCGCGAGCGGGAGGGCTGCGTCGAGCCGAGGGACTACGACGCGGTCTGCGCGCGGATCCGCGAGGGGCTCAAGGCACTCCGCGACGGGGACAGGCCCGTGGTCCGGGAGGTCTACCGGGGGAAGGACATCTTCCACGGGCCGGCCACGGAGGGCACGGCCCCGGACCTGGTCCTCGGGTTCGAGTGGGGGTACCGCGTCTCCTGGCAGACCTGCCTCGGCGGCGGCGGCGAGGCCGTGATCGAGGACAACAGGCAGCGCTGGAGCGGGGACCACTGCTCCGTGGACCCCTCCCTCGTCCCCGGGATCCTCGTCTCCACGGTCCCCCTGGAGGCCGGGGGCGCCTCGGTGATCGACGTCGCGCCGACGGTCCTCGACCTCTTCGGCGTCAGGCCCCCGCCCGAGTGGGACGGGCGGACGCTGCTCGGGGGGAAGTGATGGCGGAGGAGGTCCCCGCGCCCCGGCGGGCGCGGCCCTGGTGGGCGCCGGTCCTCGCGGCGGGGTCCTTCGGACTCGGCGGCCTCCAGGTCCTCGCGGGCGGGCTGCTCGCCCTGGCGGCCCTGGCCGGGCCCCCCGAGGCCCGCGGGCCCTTCCTCCTCCTCGGCATGGCCTGGCTCGTCCCCGGGATCCTGCTGCTCGTCGCGGGCCTGGGGCTCGCCATCGGCCGGCCCTGGGGACGCCTGCTCTCCCTCGGCACCGTGGCGGTGGCCTTCGCGTGCTTCGTCGCCGTGGGTGTCCAGCGGCGCGGGATCCCGCCCGCGGTGGCCGCCATCGGCGAGTGGGGACTCGGCCGCCCCGAGGCCCCGAAGTGGGCGAAGGACCTCTACGAGCAGTGGCGCGCGGACTTCGAGAAGCGGACGGGCGAGAAGGACCCCATGGCGATGCTCCGGCAGCCGGCCCAGGCGGGCGCCATCGGCTGGGCCTACACGGGCCTCTGCGCCTGCCCGGTCGTCCCCTGGTACCTGGTCCTCCTCTTCGCCCTCGCCCCCCCCTGGGGCCGGCGCGCGACCGTGCAGGGCCCCTGACCCGCCTAGAGGAACAGGCGCAACAGCCGGCAGACGTTCTCGCGGACCTTCTGGAGGAAGGGGCGGCGGGACCAGGTGTCCGCGTCCAGGGCCCGGGAACGGCGGAGGTCGTCCTCGTAGACCTGCTCCATGGACCGGGCGAAATCCCGGCCGAGGACGTCCACCGAGACCTCCTGGTTCACGCGGAAGGAGCGGATGTCCATGTTCGCCGACCCGAGGATCGACCACTCCCCGTCCACCACCACGCTCTTGGCGTGGAGGACGGTCTCGAGCCTCTCGTGGATCCGCACGCCCGCCCGCAGGAGCCCGCCGTAGGTGGACCTCCCGGCGTGGAGCGCCAGGGGGACGTCGGACTGCGAAGGGACCACGAGCCCCACGTCCACGCCGCGGCGCGCCGCGCGCCGCAGGCTCCAGAGCACTCGGATGTCGGGGAGGAAGTAGGCCTGCGTCGCGTGGATCGACTTCTCGGCGGCGCGCAGCGCCCGGCGCAGGACCATCCGCACGTAGGGGCGCCCGACGCCGAACACGGGCGACGTGGGGAGGACGCGCACGGCGTGGTCCCCCTCCGGCGCCAGGTCGGGGAAGTAGGCGGCCTCGGGGACCGCCCCGCGGCCGAGTTCGCGGTAGAGCGTCGCGAGGAGGACCCGCTGGAGCTGCGCCACGGCCGGGCCCTGGATGCGGACGTGCGTGTCGCGCCAGCGGCCCGGGATGACGCCGTCGGAGTCGTACTCGTCCCCGATGTTCATCCCGCCCGTGAACCCGACCCGCCCGTCCACCACGAGGATCTTCCGGTGGTCGCGGTTGTTGAGGACCCACCGCTTCCCGTGGCGCACCCGCCAGGGCGCGACCGGGTGGAAGACGAGCACCTGGACCCCGGCCCGGCGGAGCCGCTCGAAGAAGGCGTCGGGCGTGTGCCAGCACCCGACCGCGTCCACGATCAGGTTGACCGTGACGCCGGCCGCGGCCCTCCGCACGAGGGCCTCGGCGAACCGCCTCCCGACGGCGTCGTCCTGGAAGATGTAGGTCTCCAGGTTCACGTGGTCCCGGGCCGCCTCGATCGCCTCGAGCATCCCGGCGTAGGCCTCCCGCCCGTGCCGGTACAGCGTGCAGTGGTTCCCGAAGGTGACCGGGTGGGCGCGGAAGTGCCCCAGGGCGCGGAGGAGGCGGTCCGAGAAGCCCCGCGGGGTCCCGGGGTCGGGGGCGGCGCGGGGGGGGCCGACGATCGCCTCCCGGAGCCTCTCGAGCGCGGGGGCGTTCGGCCGGCCGGTCGGGACGGTCATTCGTCCTTCCCGCCGAGGAGGTCCTCCAGCCGCTTCTTCAGGGCGTCCCCGACGGCCCCCCCGGCGATCTTCTTCAGGTCCGGGGGCTTCACCTTCGGCCTGGAGAGGGAGCCGCCGAGCCCGAAGGGGAGGTTCCCGTCGGCGTCGAGGACGGGGGCGAGCCGCTCCCGCCGCTTCTTCCCCATCCGGAGGGCGCGCGCGGAGAGGGCGTAGTCGAGCTTCCCTTCCAGGGTCGTGGAGCCCTTGAGCACCATGGCGTGCTCCTTCCCGTCCACGACGAGGCGCTCGTTCCAGACCCGCCCGTCGTGCACGGTGAAGGCCGTGGCCAGCGACGAGAAGGCCATCTCCTTCCCCCCGCCGAGGAGCGAGAGGACCTCGCCGAGGATGCTCCCGCCCGCCACGCTCCCGTCCTCCACGGCGAGGGTCCCCCCGCCGCGCAGGACCGGCTTCACCGCCTCCCAGTCCTTCCCCTCGCCCTCGAGCCGGAGGTCGGTCCGGAGCTTCCCGCTCACGGCCCCCCCGCCCTCCAGCGCGAAGAGCGGCACGACCTGGGCGAGGAGATCCCCGAGCGCGCGATCGACCTGGACCCCCGCCGCGTGGACCTCGAGCGTGTGCCTGTGGTCGCGGTCGGCGAGGCCCAGCGTGGCCTTCCCCGCCACCGTGCCGCCGTTCACCGCGGCCCGGAAGGTGCGGGCCGCGAAGACCCCGCCCTGGAGGAGCGCCTCCAGCTCCACGCCCGTGGCCTCGAAGGGGCGGGTCCGGACCCGGTCGAGGGACAGTCTCCCCGACCCGCCCAGCGAGGCGACCTCGAGGGGACCGCGCGCCTCCACGGTGCCCTTCACGCGCCCGACCACGAGACCCGCCACCGGCACCAGCGAGGGCCGAGAGCGGCAGAGCCCCGCGAGGTCGAGGTCCAGATCGACCTTCGCGTCCAGGGTCGCGGGGGCGGCGCCGAGGGCCGCGCTCCCGGACGCCCCGAGCGTCCCGTCGTCCGCCTTCAGGTCCAGGCGGCCCCGGACCGACTTCCCCTTCCGGTCCAGGTCGGCGGCCAGGTCCGCGCGGACCGAGCGCTGGGTCCAGGCCTCGCGCCCCCTGGGCTCCGGGAGCCGCAGCCCCTCCACGCCCGCGTTCCCCTCGAACCGAACCGGGGCGTCCCCGTCGGCGGCCCGGGCGGTGAGGGAGAAGGACAGCGCCCCCGCGGCCCCCGGCGCCGGGGCGCCGAGCCCCGCGCGCTCGAGGAGATCGAGGAGGCGCCCGAGGTCCCCCCCGCCCGAGGCCCTGGCGTCCACCGCGCCCGCGCCGGAGAAGGAGCCCGACGCGCGGAGGTCCACCGGCGCGCCCTCCGCGAGGAGGTCGGTCACCGCGGCCGAGAGCGCCCCCGCGACCCGGGAGACGCGGAGCCCCTCGAACCGGAGCGTGCCCCCGGTCCCCGGGTCCTTCGCGAGGAGCCCCAGGGCGGCGGCCCGCGCCAGCGCGGGCCCCAGGGCCACCGCGCCCTTCCCCCGGACCTCCAGGTCCCCGCCGGCGCCGACGTTCCCCTCGAGGGTCGCCTCCAGCGGGGCGGAGGCGACCCCGGCGGACGCGACCACCGACCGGTCCGGTCGCAGTTCGGCCTTCAGCGGGCGGAGGACGACGCGCGGCTCGCGGACCTCCCGCGCCGGGGCCCCCCCTTCGGCGGGGAGGCGGAGGAGGAGGTCGGTCCCCTCCAGCGTCCCCTCGGCCGCGAGGGACGCGAGGCCCGGGGTCCAGCGGACGGGGCCGTTCCATGTGGCGACCCCGGCGGCCTCGGCGGGGATCGCGACGCCGGCGCCGCGCGCGGCGTCGAGCAGGGGGTCGATCTCCGCGCGGGCCTCCCCGTCCAGCGACCCGGAGCCGTCCGGCGCGACCCGCCCGCGGGCCGAGAGCCGCGCGTGCGCCGCCTCGACGGTCAGGGCGCGGATCTCAGTCTCCGCGGGGTGCAGCGCGATGTCGAAGGCGATCTCCACGCGCGGCTCACGGAAGGGCCGGCTCCCCTTCCCCGGCGGGACGACCTCGAGCCCCGTCACCGTCGCCTTCCCCGAGGCGGAGCCCTCGCCGGCCTTCTTCCCCAGCGTGGCGTGGACCTCGAGCGTCCCGGCCACGCGCCCGGGGGGGGCGAGCCCGAAGGGGCGCGCCAGCGCCGCCGCGCCGTCGAGCCGCAGGGCCGCGTCCGCGACGAAGGACGCATCGCCCGCGGCCGTCGTCTCCCCCCGCACCGTGCCGCGGAGCCACCCGGATTCCACGCGGGCCGCGTTCACCGTGAGGCCGCCCCCCCGCCGCTCGCTGAGGTCCAGCGCCAGGGTCGTGAGCGGCTCGAGGAACGCCGCCTCCCCCTCGCCCGGGTCCGCCTGGACGTCCTCGAGCTTGAGGTCCGCCGTCCAGCGCTGGCCGCTCGCGTCGGCCGTGGCGCGGAAGTCGGCGCGGAGGCTCCCGCGGAGGTCCCCGCGGGAGGGGATGCCCAGGTCCCTCGCCCGTCGCACCGCCGCGCCGAGATCGACCTGCGCGCGGGCGGTCCCGTTCCAGCCGGTGCCCCGGGCCCTTGCGAGATCGACCCCCAGGTCCAGGCCCGGGGCGCGGAGGCGCGCCCCCCCGATCTCCAGGACGTCCCCCGGGTCCCCGCGGAAGCCCCCCTCGAGGAGGAGTTCCTGCTCGTCCAGGCGCCGCGCCCGGCCGCCGAACGCGCCCGCGAGGGCGATCCCCTTCGCGCGGAGTTCCACCTTCCCGTCCTCGACGAGCCCCCCGGCGAGCCGGCCCGAGAGGCTCCCCTCGACCGTCCCGCGCGCCTCCTCCACCCCGGCGAGGGCGCGGAGGAGCGGCGCGACCTCGGCGAGGTCCACCGCCGCCAGGAGGAGGGACAGGTCGCCCTCGACCTTCCCCGGCGGAAGGGTCCGGCCGGCGGCGAAGGGGCGCACCGTCGCGCGGAGCGTGAGCTTCCCGCCCTTCCCCGCGTCGAGCGTCGCCTCCACGGCGCAGGCGCCGTCGCGGGTCGCGTCCACGCGGGCTTCGAAGCCCCCCATCCGCCTCTCGGTCCCGTCCTCCAGGACCACGAGGAGCGTCCCCTCGCGCACCGCGAGGTGGACCTCGAAGGGCGGGACCTCCTCCGCGGGTTCCCCGGCCGGGCCCCCCCGCGCCTCCGGCCGCGGCTTCACCGGCCCGGCGCCCGGCGGGCCCGGGGGGGCCGGCCGGAGGTCGATCCGCAGGACCGGGCGGAGGACCTCGATGCGGGGCACTTCGTAGGACCCGCGGAGGCAGGCGAAGAGCCGGGGGGACGCCACGACCTCCTCCACCCGGAGCAGCACCCGGTCCCCCTCGCCGGGCCCGGCGCGCAGGACGAGCCCGCGGAGGCGGGTCTCGCCCCAGCCTGCGTCGATCCCCTCGAGCGAGAGCCGACGGCCCAGGCCCGAGGATGCCGAGGCCTCCACGCGCCGCCGGACCCAGTCCATGGAGGCGATGGCGGGGAGGCACGCCACGAGGATCGCGAGGAGGCCGAGGACCGAGCCCAGCACGACGAGGAGCCGGCGCCGGCGGCGGCGCCGCGGGGTCGCGGTCGTCGGGGGAGCGGGGTCCGCGGGGGGAGACGGGGGCGGATCGATCACGGGTGGGGGTTCGGGTCCAGGGGCGCGCCGGAGGGGGGCCAGCATACCCGGAGAGCCCCCTTGCGCCGTGCGCGGGGCGCCCTAGGATCGAGCGCGAGGGGCGGGGAGGGCGGGAGGAGCGGCATGCGGATCGTCGTGGCCCTGGTCGCCGGCGCCTCGGCCCTCGCCCTGGCGGCGCCGGGGGCCCTCGCCCACGGGGGGCAGTACAAGTCTCCGGGCGGCCGGAACCTCACCGACCCCACCGCACCCCTGCCGGGGAGGCCCACGCCCACCACCTGGGAGGACTGGTGGTGGGCGAACCGCGACCGCTACATCGACCTCGCCCGGCGGCTGCGCGCGGTGCGCGCCGACGGGACGGCCACGCCGCTCGGGGCCCCGTCCCGCCCGGGGGGCTCGCCGGAGGATCCCCCTTCCCCCCCGGCCAACCCGAGGGCGCTCCAGGAGGCCGAGATCCTCCCCGCGCTCACCAGGGCCCTGAAGGACCCCTCCACCGCGGAGGTGCGCTCCGCCGCGGCCATCGCCCTGGGCAAGCTCGGCTTCCCCCGCTCTCTCGTGGACCTCCGCAGGGCGCGCAAGGACCGCCACCCGGACGTCCGCGACGGGGCCACGCTGGCCATGGGGATGATCGGCGACGCCCTCGCCCTGGAGGACCTGCGGGCGATCCTGTTCGACCCGGGCGAGCCGGACCGGACCCGCGGCTTCGCGGCGCTGGGCCTGGGGTTCCTGGGAGGGGACGCCGCCGCGGCGGAGCTCCTGGCCTTCTTCGCGCCCGAGGCGGACGCGGAGCGGGTCGGTGGGATCCAGCGGGGCGACGCGTCCCGCGCCGCCGCGGTGATCGCGCTCGGCCTCACGCGCTCCCGGCAGGCGGCCGGGGCCCTCCGGAAGGAGTTCGCCTCGGGGATCCGGCTCTCGGGCATCCCGAGGGCCTGCGCCGCTCTCGCCCTGGCCCGCCTGGGGGACCGGGAGGCGATCCCGCTCCTCCTCGAGGGGATGAAGCACGACGAGGAGGCGATGCGGCAGTGCGCGGCCGTCGCGCTCGGGGTCCTCGGCACCCCGGGCGACGAGGCCGTGGTCGCCGTCCTCGAGAAGGCCGCCCGGGACGACAACGGCTTCGGGGTCCGCCAGCTCGCGCTCCAGGCCCTCGGCCGGATCTCCGGGGAGCGCGCGAAGAAGGCGCTCCGCGGGCTGCTCGACTCCGCGCACCGGATCGACGTCCCCTGGGTCGCGCTGGCCCTCGGCCAGACGCGGGACGGGGAGTCCGCGGCGGTCCTGCGGAAGCGGTTCCGGGAGGAGCGGGAGGCGGGCGCGCGGGCGTGCTACGCGCTGGCGCTCGGGCTCGTCGGCGACCGGGAGTCCGCCGGGGACCTCCGCCTCGCCGCGGCGCTCCAGGGGGACACGACCGTCCGGTTCTACGCCCTCACCGCCCTCGGACTCCTCGACGACCGGGGCTCGGCCGCCCTCGTGCGGAAGATCCTCGTGGAGGAGCGGGAGCCGCTGCTGCGGCTCGGGGCCGCCACCACCCTCGCCATGCTGGGGGACCGCGGGGCGGTCCCCGCCCTCGTGAAGCTCGCGCGGGGGAACGAGGGCGTCTACGTCCGCAGCCACTCCTGCTACCTCCTCGGCGTCATCGGGGACCTCGGCGCGGTTCGCGTCCTCCTCGAGGTCGTGGACGACCCCGCCGAGATCGCGCTGGTCCGGACGCACGCGGTGGCGGGCCTCGGCGTCCTCGCCGACCGGAGCGCAATCCCCCTCCTCGCGGGCCTCGGCGTGGACGGGAATCCCTTCATGGACGTGGACCCCCTGCGGGAGGTGATGTCGTTCCTGTGAGGCTACTACTTGCGCCCGTGGCAGTTGGCCCTAGGATGGGAGTGGTCTCGACCTTGCGGGGGTGCCAGGCCATGCCCAGTCGGCTCGTGAAGTCCGGTGTCGGCGTCGCGGCGGTGCTCCTCCTCGCCGCGCCGGCGGCGATGGCGCACGGGGGGCAGTACAAGGGCCCCGGCGGCGGGATCCCCACCGACCCCCGCGCCCCCGGGCGGAGCGCCGGCACGCCGACCTCCTGGGATCGCTGGTGGGCGGTGCACCGCGAGCGGTACCTCAACCTCCGCGAGCGGCTCCGTTCCCGGGACAAGCCCCGCACGTCGAGCACCGGGTCGAGCGTGGGCCTCACGGCGGGGGGGGACCCGGGCAACGCGCTGGTCCCCGAGACGGTGGACCCGCGCGCGCTCCTCGAGACGGAGGTCCTCCCCGTCGTCCTGAAGGCGCTGGAGGACGCCGACTCCGAGGTCCGCTCGGCGGCGGCCGTCGCGCTCGGCAAGATGGGCTTCCCGCGATCCCTCCCGGCGCTCCACAGGGCCCGGCTCCAGGACAAGCACCGGGACGTCCGCGACGGGGCCCTCCTCGCGGTGGGGATGCTGCGGGACCCCCTGTCCACGGAGGAGGTCCGCGGCGTCCTCTTCGACCCCGCCGAGGACCAGCGCACCCGCGGCTTCGCCGCCCTCTCCCTCGGTTTCATGGGGGGGGCCGACGCCGGGGCCGCGCTCCTGGCCTTCCTCGAGCCGAACGCCGACGCCCTCCGGGTCGGCGGGCTCGGCCGGACCGCCCAGATCGAGGCGAGCGCCATCGTCGGGCTCGGCCTCGCGCACCCCGCGGGGGCGGCGGAGGTCCTGCGGAAGGACTACGCCAGCGGGACGCGCTTCGACGAGTCCGTGCGCGCCTTCATCGCGACCTCCCTCGCGCGGCTCGGCGACCGGGCCTCGATCCCGCTCCTGCTCCAGGGCCTGGAGCACGACCGCGAGGTGATGCGCCAGTCCGCGGCGATCGCCCTCGGCGTGCTGGGCAAGCCCGAGGACGCGGCCCTCGTCCAGGCCCTCGTGAAGGCGGCGCTGGCCGACCGGGACGCCAACACCCGCCAGTTCGCGATCATGGGACTCGCCCGCATCGGGGGGGACGCCGCCCGCAAGGCCCTCCGCTCGTTCCTCGACAAGGCGCAGCGGATCGACTTCCCCTTCGTGGCCCTGGCGCTGGGCGTCGTGAAGGACGCGGAGTCCGCCCCGGCGCTGCGCAAGGGCTTCGCGGAGGAGAAGCACCCGGACGTCCGCGGCGGGTTCGCCATCGCGCTCGGCCTCCTCGGGGACAAGGCCGCCGCCCCCGCGATCCGCGCCGTGGCCCTCGCCTCCGGCGACTCGAACTTCCGCGCGAACTGCCTCACCGCCCTCGGCCTCATGGAGGACCTGGAGTCCGCCGGGCCGGTCCGCAGGCTCCTCGACGAGGAGGCGGACCCGGGCCTGAGGCTCGCCGCCGCGCTCTGCCTCGGGCTGCTCCGCGACCGGGCCACCGTCCCGGCCCTCGAGAAGCTCGCGAAGGAGGGGAACACGGCCTACGCCCGCGGGAACGCCTGCCGCCTCCTCGGCGCCGTCGGGGACGCGGAGTCCACGGGCATCCTCGTGGGGTTCGTCCGCGACCTGAAGGAGAACAGCATCGTGCGGACCTACGCCACGGCGGCCCTCGGGACCCTGGCGGACGCGAGCGACATCCCGCTCCTCTGCGACGTCGGCATGGACACGAACTACGCCGTGGCGGTGGATCCCCTCGGCGAGATCTCCTCGCTGCTGTAGGGGCGGGGTTTACCCCGCCCGCCGTTTGCCGTCAGGGGGAGGTTCGGATGCTCCTCGCGCGGACCGGGGTCGCGGCTGCGGGGCTCCTCCTCCTCGCGGCGCCCGCCGCGCTGGCCCACGGCGGGTCCTACAAGCCACCCCCCGCGGGCAGCCCCGGAGGCATCCCGCCGGACTCCGAGATCCTCCGTCCCCGCGTCCCGACCCCCCCTCCCACCGGGGTGGGGCAGATGACCCCGTGGGAGCGGTGGTGGAGCGCGAACCGGGAGCGGTTCCTGCAGCTCCGCCGGCGCCTGCGGGAGCGGGACGGGACGGCCGTCGCGAGCGGGGCCGCGAGCGTGGGGCTCGTCGCCGGGGACGGCGGCCCCTCGGTCCGGGTCTTCCGCCCCGACTCGAGGTCCTTCGCGGAGAAGGAGATCCTCCCGGTCGTGACCCGCGCCCTCCGGGACGACGACGCCGAGGTCCGCTCGGCGGCGGCCGTCGCGCTCGGCAAGATGGGCTTCCCCCGTTCCCTGCCGGACCTCCTCGCCGCCTGGAAGGACCGGGACCGCGACGTCCGGGAGAGCGCGGTCCTCGCCACCGGGATGCTCGGCGACGCGCTGGCCTCCCAGGACCTGCGCGACCTCCTCCTCGACCCCGGGGAGCCGGACCGGGTCCGCTCCTTCGCGGCCGTGGCGCTCGGACTCGCCGGGGGCGCCGAGTCGGGCGCGGCCCTCCTCGCCTACCTCGACCCCGCCACGGACGAGATGCGGAGCGAAAGGATCCGGCGCCGCCCCGAGACCGAGGCCTGCGCGATCCTGGCCCTGGGCCTCGCCGGGCAGAAGGCCGCGTCGGGGCCCCTCCGGCTCCAGCTCCTCGCGCGGGGGAACGGGGAGGCCTGGCGGCGCGGCTACGCCGCCGTGGCCCTGGCGAAGCTGGGGGATCGCGAGGCGACCCCGCTGGTCCTCGCCATGCTCGGCGAGGACGCGGAGGTCGCGCGCCAGGGGGCCGCGGTGGCGCTCGGCCTCCTCGGCCGCCCCGACGATGTGGTCGTCGTGAAGGCCCTGGCCCAGGCGGCGCTCGGGGACCGGGACCTCAGCACCCGCTCGCTGGCCGCCATGTCCCTGGCGCAGATCGGCGGGGACGAGGCCCGCCGGGCGCTGCGGACCTTCCTCGAGAAGGGCGAGAAGGTCGATCTCCCCTTCGCGGCGCTCGCCCTGGGCGCGATCGGGGACGGGGCCTCGGCGGCGCCGCTGCGCGAGGCCTTCGCCCGGGAGAAGAACCCCGGCGTCCGCGGGGCCCTCGCCCTGGGCCTCGGCCTGCTCCGCGACAGGGCCTCCGTCCCCGCGGTCCGCGAGGCCGCCCTGGGGAAGGGGGATCGCGACTTCCGGTGCCACTGCCTCGTGGCGCTGGGGCTCCTCGGGGACCCGGAGGCGGCGGCCCCGGTGCGGGGGCTCATCGCCGAGGAGCACGACGCGGAGGTCAAGGTCGCCGCGGGGATCTGCCTCGGCCTCCTCCAGGACCGCGACGCGATCCCGGCCCTGATCGAGACGGCCCGCAACGGGAAGGGCATCCTCGCCCGGGGCCACGCCTGCAGGGTCCTCGGCGCCATCGGGGACGAGGACGCGGCCCGCGCCCTCCTCCGCCTCGCCGCGGACGTGAAGGAGACCGGCTACCTCCGGATGAACGCCCTCGTCGGCCTCGGGACCCTCGCCGAACGGACCGACCTCCCGATCCTCTCGCGGGTGGGCGCCTGCACCAACACCGAGGCCCGCCTGGAGCCGCTGGACCTCCTCGCGACGATCCTGTAGCTTGCGCAGCGCCGCCCGGTGCCTGACACCGTACGTTACGACCCTCGCGGTCCTGGCGGTGCACTCCTCGCTGACCGTCACGAACCGCTCCGCGCGGCACGTCCCGAAGGACGCGACGCGGGAGACGATTGCGCTCCTAGGTGGAGCCGCATTGACCAAGCACAACCCGGTTCAGAACCCCAGCGGCACGCACGGGCGGGCCCTCGCTATCCCGTGCCGCACGTAGCGCAGAGCGCCGTCGGGGAGGGCGTTCGCCTGAACTCAGCGGCCGATAGACTCTGTCCTCATGGCTCCTTCGGCCTCCTTCCTCGCGGATGTCGCCGCCCTAAAGCGTGCTCTCGCCGGTCTCCCTCAGGATTGGGAGGGGAAGGTGTCCGTCCTTGAGCTGAAGGCCGCCGACTACAACTGGAGGCAGATGGAGTGGTGGGCCTTCTACTTCGAGCACCTCTGCCACCGGAAGTTGGCCTCCGAGTTCACCATGCCGGGGGAACGGTTCGGAACCGTGACCTTTGACGCGAAGCGGTCGGTCAACTGGGACCTCAAGAGCAAGGCCATCAAGTCCGATCAGCACAACGCGATCCTGAACGACCAGGCGGCGATGGAAGCGACGATCGCCAAGTACGGGGAGCACGGCGTTGTGATGGCCCTCTGCGATGTTGAGTACAACGACGCCGATCGGTCGTTCCAGCGGTGGCACACGGCCCTCAAGGGCGGGCTCTCGAAGTACGAGAAGGACCGCCGAGCGCGGACGGAGGTCTCCCGCTACCGAAAGACCCGGGCCTTCCTCATGGAGATTCTCTTCCTCCGCTTCGACGCCGCGTCCCTCCCCCGACTCGGGACGATGCGGCAGGGACGGAACTCCAACGGGAGGCCCCGACCGCCCAAGTACATGATCGATCTGGAGGCGGTCCTGCCCTTCCTCACCGACCGCCTGTCGTTCTCCATAGGACCGGAAGCCCTCCCACTCGTTGCCGAGAGACCATGATGCCTGAGGTTCTCCCAGGCCCCACGCGAGGGAGAGGGGTCCGTCTAGGTGGCGGGGTATAGTCAGTGGCAGACCACAGGAGCAGCGACCAGATGCCCGGCGCCTTCAAGTTCTACTGCCATTCGAGCGAGTCGATGCCCGAGGTCCGAGACGACGAGGTGGCCCTCACCGTCACCTCTCCTCCGTATTGGAACGCCATCGACTACGACCGCCACGCCGAGGACTCGTCGAAGTGGTACCGGACCCGGAACTACAAGGTCGGGTTCGAGGGCTACGAGTCATACCTCGGCCTGATGGAGCGAGTCTTCCGTGAGGTCCTTCGCGTGACGCGCCCGGGCGGCTTCTGCGCCATCGTGATCGGGACCGTCCTGATGAAGGGCCGCCACATCCCGGTCCCCTTCGACTTCGTGGCCCGCATGACGAAGATCGGCTGGCTCTTCCACCAGGACATCATCTGGCACAAGTGCACGGGGGGCGTGAAGCGAGCCGGGGTCACGATCCAGAAGCCGTACCCGGGGTACTACTACCCCAACATCATGACCGAGTACATCCTCGTGTTCCGCAAGCCCGGGGAGGCCATCTTCAAGGGGCGGACGGCGAAGGACCGCGACGGGTCGAAGTACCCGATCGACCCCCTCTTCACCCGCGAGGTCGCCAACAATGTCTGGCACATCGCGCCGGTCCCGCCGGAGCACCTCGATCACCCCTGCCCCTTCCCCGAGGAGATCCCCTATCGCCTAGTGACCTACTACTCCTACGAGGGCGAGACCGTGCTGGATCCGTTCCTCGGCTCGGGGCAGACTGCGAAGGTCGCGGTCCACCTCGGCCGCATGGCCGTAGGCTACGAACTCGTCGAGAAGTACATCCGGTACACGGAGCAGCGGCTCCGGGAGCCGCTGGCCCTGCGCCCCGAGCAACTTGTGGCCCGCTTCGACAAGTTGCCTCTCAACGGCAGAGCACCAGACGCAGGCTCCGACGGGCACCGCCGCTCGCCGCACCGCCGTGGGCGCCACGCGACCGACCTCCTCACCGAGGAGCCGCCTCTCTTCGTCCGGCGGGCGTAGTGGGGAACTTTCTCGACCGCTCGCAGGAGGTCCTTCGTGCGATAGCAGCCGCGGGGAAGGGACACCACGCTCGCCCTGACCTCGCTGGCATCGAGCCGTTCAAGGGGTACTTCCGCGGGGGGGGACTCGACGCCGCCGCTCTCGACGAGCGCGACGGAGGGGTCACGAGGCGAGAAGCCCTCGCCCGCTTCCTTGTCCTCTCGTGCGTCGTGGACCAGGGGCCCGACATCGTCGGTGTGCAGCGGCTCGTTGCCGAGACAACGAACCTCCTGTACCGGAAGGAGGTCCGGCTCTTCCACCGGCCGCTCGACTTCTTCGAGCATCTCCACATCTCCCTCGACGGGATCGACTCGGTCCACGCGTTGGTGAAGAAGGACCGGGCGGCAAGGTGGGCGGCCGAGAATGACTCGTCGAAGGGGAGGTACAACCTATTCGTCGAGTCGAGCCAGACCCTCGGGTACGCCATGTTCCGCTGGGGCGCACCGCTTGGGCTTGCCTACCTCGCGGTCAAGGAGGCCGAGCGAGGCGGGCGCGAGCCCGCCACCGCTCTCCTCGACTACCTGAAGTCACACAGGTCGGCGGAGCAGATGAGCAAGCAACTCAAGGAGCACCGGAAGTTCGGTCTCGGCAAGGCCATTGGCGACAAGGCCGCCCACCTCCTCGGCAAGTGGACCGTCCACTCGTACCCACTCCTCCGCGACGACGCCAAGCCCGCGTGGGACCCGTGGGCCTACGAGGTTCCCTTCGACTCGAACGCCGGCCGGGTCCTCTACCGGACGGGGCTGCTGTCCCGCTGGGGGAGGCCCAAGGACTACAAGAGCCGCCAGGCACTCCAGCCCGGCAAGGGGAAGGCGGGGAAGACCTACCTCCGCGTCACGAACCTCCGTGGCATCCACTCGAAGGCCGCCGCGAGCGAACCCCGAATCGCGGAGGCGAACACGGCCCTCTGCACGAAGCACCTCGCCACGCACTCCAAGAGGCCGCAGAAGGTGGAGGTTCAGCGAATCCCATCGATCGTTTCCCTCATCGACGGCACCTACACGCCCGGGGACATCGACGACGGCCTCATCCGCATCGGAACCAAGTGGTGCTTCAACCACGACATGCCCAAGTGCGGGGAGTGCCCCTTGAGAACGGTCTGCGCTGCGGCCAACGGCGAGCGCAATCTGATCACGGAGGTCAGTACCTAGAGTGCCACCGGCACTGGAGACCCGATCCTAAAACTGAGTAACGGAGCCGAGCCGGACACTAGAAACCCATGAAGACAGTGCGTCCTCTGGCCTTCGCCAATGAGGCGTCGATGCTGGCTCCAATGAAGGCTGCGGCGCTTTCCCGGTTCGTTCGGGGGGGGGGAGACCTGGGTTGTCCTGGACGAGCACCTTGTCCTGAACCGCATTCCGGACCTAGTGCTGGCCCGAGTAGATCGACAAGCGCTTGGTCGTCGACTCCGTGCGGGTGATGGGCGTCCGCTGACTCAGACGGAGACTCTGGCGGTAAGGGCGCTCAGGCGGGACCGGGGTTCTAGTGTGAAGTGGCTGGCGGTCCGGATGCATGTTTCAGTACTCTATGCGAGTAGAACCCTTCGACGACTGGTTGCCGGGGCCTACGTCCGACGAACTCCTACGGGGTCCTACATTCTCGCTCGCGCAGTTCCTTTGATTGTGGACAGGGTCGTCTCGCTGGAGGCCAAGCGTTCAGAATGGAAAGACGCGCTCCTGCAGGCGCGCGCCCACCAATCCTTCGCGACAGAGGCATACGTCGTGTTCGACGCTCATTACAGGAAGCGCTTCAAAGAAGTTGCGGAGTACTTCAGGGGCCTTGGGATCGGACTCATGGCCCTGAGCGTTGTGGGGGGCGGATTCGAGACACTAGTGCGAAGCAGGAGAAGCCAACTCTGGAGCAGGTGTGGTCACCATATCTCTTCAGAGCGAACCCTCGGACGACTCATCGGCTCGAAGCGACCTTCGTCACCTCAATCCAATCTTCCAGGTGCGTTGCGGACGACCTCGGGTCCAACGCAACCTTGCTGGATTGGGCCCTCTTCCAGAAGTCTTGCGCGTCTTCAAGTCGCGCGCGCAACGCCTCCTGTGCGCGCGCGGCGTCGCTGAGTTCGCCGGCTAGGCGTGCACACCAGTAGAGGAAATGCTGCCCGGCTGCTCTCGAGTTGAATGTTCCTGACGGACCTGCGAAAACGCTCCCGCAGTACGGGCAATCGCACTTCCGGTATCCCTTTACCTTGCGCAACGCGGGGACCTCGCTGGCGAGAACGAACGGAGCGTGTCAACAAAATTGAGACAACTTGGTGCTGAGATTAGTGGAGGACCTC
>CAZKTF010000058.1:0-16320 GCA_964555565.1 uncultured Planctomycetota bacterium
CGTTCCTCGCAGCCTCGTCGTACCAGACGACGAGGTCGAAGGTCCGCTGCTGCTCCAGGACCTCCGACACGGCGCGGCCCTTGAGCGCGGTCTCCAGCACGCGGGTGACGTCGGCGGCCGTGAGGCCGTACCGCGCCGCCTCCTCGCGGCGGAGGCGGACCCGGACCTGAGGGACCTCCACCTGGGGCTCGACCTGGGCCTGCACCACCCCCGGGATCCCGGAGATCGCGTCGAACGTCTCCTGGGCGATCGTCCGGAGCACCGGGAGTTCCGGGCCGAAGACCTTCACGGCGATCTGGAAGTTCACGCCCGAGAGCATGTGGTCGAGGCGGTGGCTGATGGGCTGCCCGGTGTTCGCCACCACCCCGGGGATGCTGGCGACGCGGTCGCTGATCTCGCCCCGGACGATCTCGTGGGCCCGCCCCTCGCCGGCCTTGAGCCTCACGTCGATCTCGCTGTAGTTGACGCCCTCCGCGTGCTCGTCCAGCTCGGCCCGCCCCGTGCGCCTCGCCGTGGTGGTGACCTCCGGGATCTCCCGGATGCGCTGCTCGGCGATGGTTCCGAGGCGGTTCGACTCCTCGAGGGAGGTGCCCGGGGCCGCGATGACGTTGACCGTGAAGGTCCCCTCGTTGAAGGGGGGCAGGAACTCCCCCCCGAGCCTTCCGAGCGCGACCAGGGCCACCGCCACCAGGGCGAGGCAGCCGACGATGATCGAGTAGGGATGGCGGAGCGTGACGGCCAGCACCTTCCGGTCGATCCATTTCAGGAACCGGAGGAAGAAGGCGTCCTTCTCGTGCTCCATCACCTTCGCCCGCGGGAGGAGGATCAGGCAAAGGACCGGGGTAACCGTGAGCGAGACCAGCAGGGAGGCGAGGAGGGAGACGATGTAGGCGACCCCGAGAGGGGCGAACATCTTCCCCTCGAGCCCCGAGAGGGAGAACAGCGGGAGGAAGACCAGGGCGACGACAAGGGTGGCGAAGACGATGGAGTTCCGGATCTCCGAAGAGGCGTCATACACGACTTCGAGCGCGGGGCGCGGGCTCGGGAGGTGGCGGTTCTCCCGGAGCCTGCGGAAGACGTTCTCGGTGCCCACGATCGAGTCGTCCACCAGCTCGCCGATTGCCACGGCGAGACCCCCGAGAGTCATGGTGTTGATCCCGATCCCGAACCAACGGAACACGAGTCCCGTCACCAGGAACGAGAGGGGGATGGCGACGACCGAGATGGCCGTCGTGCGGAAGTTCCAGAGGAACAGGAAGAGGACGATCACGACGAGAATGCCTCCGTCCCGGAGCGCCTCCTCCACGTTCCCGATCGCTGCCGCGATGAAGTCGGCCTGCCGGAAGATGTCGCGGCGGACCTGCACGTCGCGCGGAAGCGAGGCGCGGACCTCGTCCAGTGCCTTCTCGATGTCCCGGGTGAGGGTGATGGTGTCCGCGTTGGGCTGCTTCTGGACTGCAAGGATGACGGCGGGCTTCCCATCGACGCTCCCGTCTCCGCGCTTGAACGCCGTGCCCACCGCGACCGTCGCGACCTGGCGCACGAGGACCGGGTTCGGGTCGCGGTACAGGACGACCGCCTCCTCGATGTCCTCGGGTCGCTCGACCCTCCCGGTCAGGCGGATCACGTATTCGGAGGAGCCCTTGAGCAGGAACCCGCCTCCGGCGTTGACGTTCGCCTTCTCGACGGCCTCCGCGAGCTGGTCCAGGGTGACGTCGTAGGCGGCCAGCCGCTCCGGGGAGGTGAGGACCTGGATCTGCTTCAGCCCGCCCCCCATCACGGTGACCTGGGAGACTCCGGCCACGGAGAGCAGCCTGGGCCGGACGACCCACTCGCCGAGGGTCCGCACCTCCACGGGCGGGGTCTTCCCGCCGTCGGAACTCATCCCGAGGAGGAGGATCTCCCCCATGATGGAGGACACCGGCGCCATCACCGGGTTGGCTCCTCCCGGCAGCCTCTCGCGGGAGAGTTGGAGCTTCTCCGCGACGATCTGCCGGTCCTGGAAGACGTCGGTCCCCCAGTCGAACTCCACGTAGACCACGGACAGCCCGACGGCCGAGGAGGACCGGACGCGGCGCACCCCGGTCGCCCCGTTCATGGAGCTCTCGATGGGGAAGGTTACGAGGGTCTCGACCTCCTCGGGGGCGAGCCCCGGGGCCTCGGTCAGGATCGTCACGGTCGGCCGGTTGAGGTCGGGGAAGACGTCCACAGGGAGCGACAGCACGGTGAGCGTCCCGAACACGAGGACGAGGAGCGCGGTCGCGAGGACGAGCATGCGGTGGCGGAGGGAGAAGGCGATGATCGCGTTCAGCATGGGTTCAACGCACCGTCACGATCCCGGTGCGGATGCCCTCCTTCCCCGAGGTCACCACCTCGTCGCCGGGCAGGACGCCTGTCACGACCGTGACGAGGCGGTCGTCTGCCGGGCCCAGCCGGACGGGAACGAGGCGGAAGGAATCCTTGTCCGCGATGACCACGGCCGGCCCGGAGGACTCGGAGAGGATGGCCCCCCTCGGGACCGCCATCGCCTCCGGACGGGCGCCGACCACGACGAAGAGGTCCCCGGTCATCCCCGGGAGGAGCGTCCCCTCGGGGTTCGGGACCGTCCCGTAGAGCGACAGCACCCGCGCCTCGGGGTCGAACATCTGCGTCGTGGCGCGCAGCTCCACGTCCAGGACCCGGTCGGGGAAGGCCACGAGGCGGCCCCGCGCCTTGCGTCCGGGCGTCACGGAACCCGCGTCCCTGCTGTCCACAGTGCCCCGGACGTAGACCTCCCCGAGGTCCAGGATCTCGGCGACGGGGCTCGCTGTGGAGACGACCTGGCCCAGGGCCGCGGGCAGGCTCGTGACCGTCCCCTCCATCGGGGCCCGGAGGACGAGTGTGGAAATGGGCCGGGTTTCCTGCACGGCCTGCTCGATCCGGTCCTCCTCGACTCCGAAGGAGGCGATGCGGCGGCGGGCGCCCTTCGCGGCGACCTCGAACCGTTCGGTGGCGGCCTGCGCCTCCACCACTTCCTTGGCCGCGGTCGCCCCCTCGGCGACCAGGGCGCGGATCCGGTCCAGGTCGGTCCGTGCGGAGGCGAGGCGCACTTCCGCGGTGATGAGGTCGAGGAACAGCCCCTGAAGTTCCAGGCTGTCGATCTCCACCAGGGGCGTCCCCTTCTCCACGCGCTGACCCACCGTCACGAGGAAGCGGCTCACCTTGCCGGGGACCAGGGAGGAGACCTGCGCACGCCGATCGGGGATGCCGACGACCTCGGCCGGGATCCGGACGACCAGGTCCAGCGCGCGGGGAAGCGCCTCGACTTTCTGCACGCCCAGGTTCCTGAGGGCGGTCGCCGTCGGCTTGAGCTTCCCCTGCACGAAGAAGGTCGCCAGTTCGTGCTGGCCCTTCACGAGGACGCGGTCGCCGGGGAAGACGCCGTCGCGGGCCTCCACGAACCCCCCCCGCTCCCGGCCGAGGACGAGGTCCTTCCGGAGGAACACCTTCAACTCTTCGCCCGGGGAGAGCGGTGCGCCGCACAGGGGCTTCTTCGCCTCCGGGCTCGCCGCCTCCTCCGCCGTCGCCTTGCGGCTGGCCTCCCCGTCGTAGACGAAGGCGAAGGTCTCCGCGCCGAGGCGCCCTACGGCAGCCGAGGGCAGGACGATGGCGTCCTCGGCCCGGTCCACCACGATCTCCATGCGGCCGACGACCCCGGGCTTGAGGGCGAGATCGGGGTTGCCGGCCTCCGCGTAGACGTCGAGCCGGCGCGTGGCGTGGTTCACCTCGTAGTCGGTGCGGTACACCTTGCCCGCGAACACGTGGTCGGGCTGCGAAGGCAGCCGCAGGCGGACGTCCTGGCCCAGGGCCACGCGCGCCGCATCGCCCTCGAACACCTGCCCGACGAGGTAGACCTTCGAGAGGTCGTGGATCTCGAAGAGGTGTTCGGTCGGCTCGACGAACTGGCCGACGCTGACGTCGGCGTGCACCACGATCCCCGCACGCGGCGCCTGGATCGTGATCGCCGCAGGCTTGCCGCTTCCCCCGGCGGTGTCCGTCGGCGAGGGGGCGCGGGTCAGGGCCTCGAGACGCATGCCGAGAAGCCGCGCCTCGGCCCCGGCCTCGCGGAGTTCCGCCTCCAGGGGGAGAACGTCCTTCCCGGGGGCGGCGCCACGCTCGACCGCCGTGCGGGTCCTCTGGAGGGCCCTCTCCGCCTGGGAGATCCGGAGCTCCGCGGGAGCGAGGTCCTGCTCCAGGCCCACCTGTTCGGGGCTCTCCAGTTCGGCGAGCACCTGCCCCTCGGCGACCCTGTCGCCGGGGCGAGCGTGGACGGCCAGCACCCGTCCGGCGACCCGCGAAGACGCGAACCCACGCGCCTCGCCGGGGAGCCGCACGGTGGCCGGAACCGTCACGACGTCCTCCAGGGTGGCCGTCCCGACCTCCGCGGTCTCGATCCCGAGGCTCTTCTGCGCGGAGGGGCAGAGCGTGACGGCGTCGCCCGCCACACGGATCCCCTTCACCTCCAGGGCCTTGTGTCCCTCGTGGGCGGCCGCCCTGCCGTAGGGGAGGAGGGCGATGACGAGCAGGATCGGAACAGTCCGCTCCATGCGTCCGGTCGTGGTACAGGTCATGGCCGCTTTCCTTCCGCGGCCGTGTCTTGCAGGGGTGCTCCCACCGCGGCTTCCAGCGCGTTCCGGGCGGCCGCGACCTCGAACAGCGCGTCCTGGTACTCCTCCCGCAGTCCTCGGAGACGGTCCTGGGCCTGGAGCACCTCGGTTGTGCTCACCTCCCCGGTCTCGAACGCCGTCCGGGTCGCCTCCAGGGTCGTCTCGGCCACGGGGAGGATGCGGTCCCGGTAGAAGCCCGAACGCTCCACGGCGGCACGGAGCCGCTCCAGCGCCGCCGACAGGCTCGTGATGGCATCCCACTCCCGGGCTCCGAGTTCGGCGCGGCTCAGCCTCACCTCCGCGTTCGCCTCGGCGATCTCCCCGGCCCTCCTGTTGAAGAGCGGGAGGGGGACGGAGACGCTGATCCCGATGAGGTTGTCCCGGTCGTGGACCGAAAGGCTCCCGACGTCGAGCTGGCCGGTGGCCCTCTCGAACCCGACCCCCAGGCGCAGGTTCGGGGAGCGTTCGGACTCCTCCAGGCGGACCGCGGCCTCGGCCTCCTCGACGCGGTGGCGGAGTTCCGCGAGGTCCGGGCGGCCGTCGATCATCCGCCGCCGCAGGCGCGCCTCTTCGAGGTCCGCCGCCGGAGGCCCGGGAAGGTCGCCGACGAGGGCGAAATCCGTCCGCGGCTCCTCACCCAGTACCGAGAGCATGAGAAGCTTCGCCGCCGCGACGTCCCGGCGGCGCCGCCTCGCCTCTCCCTCGGCCCGGACCACGTCCAGCCGGAGAGGGAGGACCTGGACCTCCGCAAGGTCCTTGGCCGCCAGTCGCCGCTCCGCCAGGTCCCGGGACTTCTTCGCGAGATCCAGGGCGGCGTCCGCGAGCTCGACCCTCCGCTGGAGCTGGACGCCGGCGTAGAAGGCCGCCGTCACGTCCGCCTCCAGGAGGCGCTCGGCATTCCGTACGGCCGACTCCTCGGCGAGGATCCCGGCCCGTGCCCCCTCTTCCCGGGACTTCCTCTGGTTCCCGGTCTCGAACTCCTGGGTGAGCCGGAGCGCGACGCTTCCCTCGCCCGCGTTGCCGAACAGGAGGTCGCTGATTGCCTCGTACTCCGCCTCGGGGTTGAACGGGAACTGCCGGGCCGTCACGAGCCGGGCCGAGGCGACCCCCGTGCGCGCCCGCGCCGCGACCAGGGCCGGGCTCTTCCGGCGCGCGAGCCGGAGGGCGTCCTCGAGCCGGAGCCCTCGGGACCAGTCGATGGTGAGAGGTGCCTCCGACGAGGAGTCGGCCTGCTCCGAGGATCCAGGCCGGAGCGGCGAACCCATGGGCGGCGGCCCCGGCGAGGCGCAGGAGGCCACCGCCAGGCCCAGTGCGGGCAGGACGAAGGTGGCGACGGTGGAGCGGATGTTCATCGGGTCCCGTCTCCCGCGGGAGCCACGCCAGCCTCGCGGGCCAGGGAGCGGACGAAGCGCCGGAACTCCGCGACGGCACGGGGGCCGAGGTCGGCCAAGTCAGCCCAGGCGAGGGGGCCCGCGAGGAGGAGGGACGCTGCGAGGACCGCCAGCGTCAGGATGGTCCGGACCACGGTATTGAGACTGAGGCGCAACTCCCATGCCGTCCGTGACGACGGTCATGCGAGAGCGGAGAAGGTGGCCACGCCCGTCAGCATGTGTCGCAACTCAGCATGGGTGTGGCAACTGCCACTCCCGGGCGGCCCCGGGGCCCGCGCCCGATCCAGGGATCTCCTTCCTCTGCAGGAAGGCCTCGGCCTCCTCGAGGATCCGGTCCCCTCCGTCGCGGGCGGGCAGCAGAGAGTCGTCATGAGGAGTGTCAGGCTCGGGGAGGCGAGGGGTGTCAAGACGGACCCCCCGTCCGCCGCGGCGGTAGCATGGCCCGCCCATGGCCTCCCTCCTCCCCCTCGCGACCTGGCCCGACCGGCTCCGGGCGCTGGCCGTGTTCGGGGGGATCGGCGCGGTCACCGCGTTCCACCTGTCGGCGCCGAGGCCCGAGGGCGCCGACCACATGGCCATCCACGGGCTCCACTCCGCGCTCGAGGGGCTCTACTACATCCCGCTCCTCCTCGCGGGCTACTGGTGGGGGCGGCTCCCGGCGGCGGCCTGCGGGCTCCTGGTCTCGGCGATCTACGGCGTGCACACGCAGGTGCAGCTCGGGGGCGTCCTCGAGGCGGTGAACCGCGGCCGCCTGCTCGCCCTCTTCATCTTCCCGGCCGTCGCCTTCACCACGGGCCTCCTCGCGGACCGGCTGCGGCGCGAGACGCGATCCCTCCTGGAGGCGGAGCGGCGGCTCCGCCGCGCGGAGATGCTGGCCGCGCTGGGGGAACTGTCGGCCGGGCTCGCCCACGAGGTCCGCAACCCGCTCGCGGCGATCCGCGGGGCCGCCGAGGTGGTCACGGCCTCGGTCCCCCCCGGCTCCCGCGACGAGGAGTTCGCGCGACTCCTCCTCGCGGAGATCGACCGGCTGGACCGGGTGGTCTCCGACTTCCTCGCCTTCGCGCGGCCGGGGAGGCCCGGGGAGGAGGTCTCGGACGCGGCCGCCGTGGCCCGCGAGACCCTCGGTCTCCTGCGGGGACAGGCCGGGAGGGCGAAGGTGGCGCTGCGCTGCGATGCCCCGCCGGGGCCGGTCGCGGTGCGCTGTCCTCCCGAATCGCTGAAGCAGGTCCTCCTCAACCTGGGCCTCAACGCGCTCCAGGCCATGGCCGGCCGGGGCGGCGCCCTCACGGTCGCGGTCGCGGACGCGGGGGGCGCGGTCGCGATCACGATGGACGACACGGGCCCCGGGGTCCCCCCGGCCGAGCGGGAGCGGGTCTTCCGGCCCTTCGTCACGATGCGGCCCGGCGGGACCGGGCTCGGGCTCTCCGTCGTGGCGCGCATCGTGGAGGACTGCGGCGGGAGCGTGGAGGCGGGGGACGCCCCGGGGGGCGGGGCGCGGTTCACGGTCCGGCTCCCGGCGGCCCCGGCCGGCGTCCCGGCCCCTCTGCCGGAGGTGGTGGGATGAGCGCGCCGAGGCCCCGCCCGCGCGTCCTCGTCGTGGACGACGACGACGCGGTGCGCCGCGTCCTCGAGCGCCACCTGGAGGACGGGGGGTACGCCGTGACCGCGCTCCCCTCCGGGGACGAGGCCGCGGCGCGCCTGCGGGCCGGGGAGCGGTTCGACGCGCTCGTGACCGACCTCCAGATGCCCGGGATGGACGGGCTCGCGCTGCTGGCCGAGGCGAAGAGGCTCGACGCGGCCGTCCCCGCGGTCGTCATCACCGCGCACGGGAGCGTGGGGAGCGCCGTGGACGCGATGCGGAAGGGGGCCTTCGACTACGTGGAGAAGCCCTTCCACAAGGACGTGCTCCTCCTCGCGATGGAGCGGGCCCTGGCCCACCGGGCGCTCGTCGCCGAGAACATCCGGCTGACCGAGGCCCTCACGGAGCGCTTCTCCCTCGGGAGCCTCGTCGGCGGCTCCCCTCCCATGCAGGCGCTGTTCCGGGAGGCGGCCCGCGTCGCGCGGACGGTAGAGAGGATCCCGCCTCCTCCGGCCGCGGACGTGACGGTCCTCCTCCTCGGGGAGAGCGGGACGGGGAAGGAGCTCCTCGCGCGGGCGCTCCACGTGGGTTCGCGGCGGGCCTCCGGCCCCTTCCTGGCGCTGAACGTGGCGGCCATCCCGGAGACCCTCGTCGAGGCGGAGCTCTTCGGCGTCGTGAAAGGGGCCTTCACCGGGGCCACGGCCGACCGGGAGGGGGCCTTCCGCGCCGCCCACGGGGGGACCCTCCTTCTCGACGAGGTGGGGGAGATGCGGCCGGAGTCCCAGTCGAAGGTCCTCCGCGCGCTGGAGCAGGGCGAGGTCCGGCCCGTGGGCGGGAGCCGCGAGGAGAGGGTGGACGTGCGGGTCATCGCCGCCACGAACCGCGACCTGGCCGCCGCCGTGGAGGAGGGGGCCTTCCGCCGCGACCTGTACTACCGCCTGGCCGTCGTGGTCCTGCGCCTCCCCCCGCTCCGCGAGCGCGGGGAGGACGTCCCGCTCCTCGTGCGCCACCTCCTCGCGAAGCACGGGGCTGCGGCCGTCGAGGTGGAGCCCGAGGCGATGCGCCTCCTGGCGGCCTACCACTGGCCCGGGAACGTCCGCGAGCTCGAGAACGAGCTCCGCCGTGCCGTCCTCCTCCGCCGCGACCCGGCGCGCCTCGCGCCCGAGGACCTCTCCCCCGAGGTCCGCGCCGGGCCCTCCGAGGGGGCCCGTCCCCGCCGGGCCTTCGACCTCCGCACCCTCGAGATCCCCGACGAGGGGATCGACCTCGCCGTCCTGGAGAAGGAGCTGCTCCGCCGCGCGCTGGAGAAGACCGGCGGCAACCAGACGAAGGCCGCTGCCCTGCTGGGCATCACCCGACAGACGCTCATCTACCGGCTGGAGAAGCACGGGCTGAAGTAGCGTCCCTGCTCCTTGACTCCACATCCTTACCAGGATAGGATCTAGTAAGGAACATATCAAGAATGTAAGGATGGATGCGAGAGGAGCCGCCATGGCCGAAGCCACCGTGACGAGCAAAGGGCAGGTGACCATCCCGAAGTCGGTGCGCGACGAGATGGGGATCCGGCCCGGGTCCCGGCTGATCTTCCGCCGCAACGAACGGGGGGAGATGGTGATGCTCCCGGGGAAGATCGACCTGCTCTCCCTGGTCGGGATGCTCCGGCCGCGGAGGCGCGGGGTGACCGTGGAGGAGATGAACGAGGCGATCCGCCGCAGGGGCGCGGGTCTCCGGTGATCGCGCTCGACACCAACGTCGTCGTCCGCCTCGTCGTCGCGGACGACCCCGCGCAGACGGCCCGGGTGCGCGCGCTCGTTGCGTCGGCCTCGCTCGCGGAGGGGGCGTTCTTCGTCTCCCCGGTCGTCGTCTGCGAGACGGGGTGGGTCCTCGATGCGTGCTACCGGTTCGGCAAGGAGGAGATCGTCCGGTGCGTCGGGCAGTTGCTGGACGCGCAGCAGCTCCGCTTCGACGACCCGGACCGTCTCCGGGAGGCCCTGTCGCGATTCCGCGCGGGGGCAGGGCAACTGGCGGACTACGTCATCCTCGGCCTGGGCGAATCCGCCGGGTGCTCCGCGACGGCGACCTTCGACCAGGCCCTGCTCCGCGAGCCCGGGTTCGTCCACCCCTCGCGGGCGGTGCCCGGGGCCTCCGGGATGGGGGAGGGGACCCCGGGCTACGGTCGGGGCTCCCGGCGGGGGAGGGGGTCGGCGCGGCCGCGCCTCACGCGGCCTGGGGGTGCAGCCGCCGCCAGCGGCGGGCGCGGACCCAGTAGAAGAGGACGGGGAGGAAGACGTCCACGACCTCGTCCGCCATGAGGATCCCGCCGAGGACCGGGGCCGCCATGGGGCGGATGATCTCGGCGCCGGTCCCCGTGGCCCACAGCATCGGGGCGAGCCCGATGATCGTGGTCCCCTCGGTGAGGAGCTTGGGGCGGAGGCGGTGGACGGCCCCCTCGACGACGGCCTCGCGGAGCGCATCCAGGGTCGGGATCCCCGCGAGCCCGCCGTGGCGCTCGACGGCCTCCCGCAGGTAGACGAGCATGATGATCGCGGTCTCGGTGGCCATCCCGAAGCAGGCGATGTAGCCCACCCAGACGGCGACGCTGAAGTTGAAGCCGAAGACGGCCTGGAAGACGATCCCGCCCGCCACCGCCCCGGGGACGGCGAACATCATGAGGCCTGTGTCCGCGAAGTCGTTGTAGGTGATCTGGAGGATCACGAGGATGAGGAGGATCACGAGCGGGATGACCACGGAGAGCGTCTTCTGCGCGCGGACCTGGTGCTCGAACTGCCCGGTCCACTCGAGGTAGGAGCCCTCGGGGAGCCGGACCTTCTCCGCGATGACCCGCTGCGCCTCCTCGACGAAGGAGACCACGTCGCGGCCGCGGACGTTGAGCTGGACGTAGGAGCGCAGCAGCCCGTTCTCGCTCTTGATGACGGCCGGACCCTCGACGACGCGGATGTCAGCGAGCTCCGAGAGCGGGACCTGCAAGGGGACTGTCCCCGGAGGGGACTGTCCCCGTCGCGAGTCGTTCGCCATCCCGCCCGCTGGGTTGTCCCCGCCCATGGCCCCGCCCGGCATCCCCGCGGACACGAGGGTCCGGGCCAGGACCTGCTCGTCCTCGCGGGCGTCCCGGGCGTAGCGGACGCGCACCGGGTACCGCTCGCGGCCCTCGACGGTCGTCGTGAGCGTGCGGCCCCCGAGGGCGACCTCGATGGTGTCCTGGACGTCGCCGACGGAGATGCCGTAGCGCGCGGCCCTCTCGCGGTCGATCCGGATGTCCACGTAGGGCTTGCCCGTGATCTGGTCCGGGAAGACGTCCACCGCCCCCGTCACCCCCCGCAGGACGTCCGTCACGTCCTGCGAGACCTTCCGGATCTCCTCCTGGCTCTTGCCGTAGACCTTCACGCCCACCATCGTCCGGACCCCCGTGGCGAGCATGTCCACGCGGTTGATGATGGGCTGCGTCCAGATGTTCCCCCAGCCGGGGAGCTGGATGGCCGAGTCCATCTCCTGGAGGAGCTCCGGCTTGGTCTTCCTCCAGAGCATGGTCCCGCGCAGCGCGGCCGCCGCGTCCGCCTCCAGTCGCCGCGACTCCTCCGCGGCGGGGTCGCGGGCGAGGAGGCCCCGGCCCTTCGCGGCGGAGACTCCCCCGGAGACCACCCCGGTCCCGAACAGCGGCCCCGCCCGCTCCTCCATCTCCCCGTCCACGCGGAGCGCGTGCTCGCGGCGGAGCGCGTGGTGCCGCGCCTCGACCTCCGCGAGCATCCGCGAGGAGGCCGTCTCGGGGCGGGCGCCCAGGACCTCCGCCACCTCCCGGGCGGCCGCGCGGAGGCCGCCCCGCCGGATCGCGAGGAGGTCCGCGGACGCCTTCGCCGCGCCGGCCTTCACGAGGCGGTCCGCCGCGGCGCGGGCGAGTGCCGCGACGTCGGGCTCGAGCGGGGTCTCGGCGAGCCTCGGCCCCCAGGTCCCGGCCAGCGCGTCCACGACCGCAGCGACCTCGGGAGCGGGGACCTCGCGGAGGAGGAGGCCGTTGCCGCGGATCCGCTCGACCGTCGCCCGGACGACCGTCTCCACCAGCCCCCGCCCCAGGGCCGGCTCCGCCTCCCGCTGGCGGGCCCGGGCGTGGGCGCGGAGCCCCGCGTCCACCTGCGTCACCGCCGCCATGGCCGCGTCGTTGGCGAGCGCCTCGAGGTCCGCCGCCTTCTCCGGCCTCCGGACGATGCCCGCCGCGGCGAGGGCCCCGACGACCCCCTTCGCGCGCCCGACGGCGTCGTCGAACCGCAGGTGGCGGCGGGGCCAGTGGTCGCGGGGCCGGAGGGTCACGATGGTCTCGACCATCTCGATGGGGGAGGGGTCGGTCGGCGTCTCCGCCCGGCCCGCCTTCCCCACGACCATCTCCACCTCGGGGAAGGTGGCGAGCATCGCGTCGCGGGCCTTGAGGTCGTCCGCCACCTGTGTCACCGAGGCCCTGGGGACGGTGACCGGCATGTCCAGGATGGCGCCCTCGTCGAGGGGGGGCATGAACTCCCGTCCGAGGGGGGTCGTCTTCCAGGCGAAGAAGGAGACCACGAGGGTCAGGCCGAGGGCCACGGCCCGCGTCCGCCAGGTCCGCAGCAGCGCCGCGGCGAGCGCCGTGGCCATGGCCAGCACGGGCGTCAGGTCGGGGGAGGGGAGGACCCCCCCCTCCACGAGGAGCCCCGCCGCGAGAATCCCGGCGAACGCGGTCCCCCGCGCCCACCAGCCCTGGAGGAGCCCCGCCGCGAGCCCGACCGCCAGGAGGACCGCCGCGACGAGCCCGCCGGCCCGGAGGAAGCCGCTGGCGAAGAGCAGGAGCGCCGCCAGGAACCACACCACGGCACCCGGGTGCGGCATCAGCCAGCGGAGGACCGGCTCGTAGACGTTGATGAAGGACCGCACGAGCCAGTTCTCCCGCTCGTCCTTCATCCGGCCCTTCATCACCACGGGGATCAGCGCCGGGAGGAGGGTGATCGTCAGGAAGAGCGCGCCGACCAGCGCGAAGGTCTTCGTGAAGGCGAGCGGGTGGAACATCTTCCCCTCCATCCCCCCTAGGGAGAAGACGGGGAGGAAGGAGAGGATCATGATGAAGACCGAGAAGAAGAGCGGGCGCCCGACCTCCTTCATCGCCGGGAGGAGGAACTCGCGCAGGTCGCCGGTCACCCGCGAGTCCCCCCACTTGCGGCGCAGGTGGTGCATGGCGTTCTCGGTCATCACGATGGACTGGTCCACGAGGACGCCGATGGCGATGGCGATGCCCGAGAGCGACATGATGTTGCTCGGGATCCCCAGCGCCTTCATGAGGATGAACGAGATCAGCATCGCGAGCGGGAGGGTGACGCAGATGACGACCGCGCCCCCGAGGTGCCCGAGGATGAAGATCACCACGAGGCTCGCGACGACGATCTCCTCGAGCAGCGTCCCCGTGACCGTGTGCAGAGCCTCCTCGATGAGGCGGGTCCGCTCGTAGAAGGGGACGATGCGGACGCCCTCGGGGAGTCCCTCCTGGAGGCTCGCGATCTTCTCCTTCACCCGCCGCGTGACGTCGAGGGGGTTCTCCCCGTAGCGCATCATCACGACGCCGCCCGTGACCTCGCGGCCGCCCTTGTCGAGGACGCTCCGGCGGAACTCGGTCCCGAACTGGACCTTCGCGACGCGGCCGACCGTGACCGGGATCCCGCCCCTCACGGCGACGACGACCTCCTCGATGTCCCGGGCGTCCCGGATCCACCCGACGCCGCGCACGACGTACTCGGCGTTCCCCTTGTGGACGACCTTGCCTCCGACGGCGGAGTTGGCCCGCGCGATGGCCCCGTAGAGCTCGCCGAGGGTCACGCCGTGGGCGCGCAGGAGGTCCGGGTCCGCGTCCACCTGGTACTCCCGGGGGAAGCCCCCGACCGACGCGACCTGGGCCACGCCGGGGACGGAGTTGAGCTGGTAGCGGACGTACCAGTCCTGGATCGCCCGGAGCTCGCCGAGGTCGCGGCCGTCCCCTTCGACCGTGTACCAGTAGATCTGCCCGAGCGCCGTGGCGTCGGGGGCGAGGTAGGGGACGACGTCCGAGGGGAGGAAGGTCGAGGCCAGCGAGAGCCGCTCGAGGACGCGCAGGCGCGCGTCGTAGAAGTCCATCGAGTCCTCGAAGATCACGTTGATCATCGAGAAGTTGAACTCGCTGGACGAGCGGACCGCCTTCACCCCCTGGAGGCCCTGGAGGTTCACCGAGAGCGGGTAGGTGACCTGGTCCTCGATCTCCTGGGGGCTGCGGCCCATCCAGTCGGTGAACACGATGACCTGGTTCTCGGAGAGGTCGGGGATGGCGTCCACGGGGGTGTGGAGCGCCGCGTAGACCCCGCCCACGGCGAGGGCCGCCGTGAGGAGGATCACGAGGAAGCGGTTGCGGACGCTGTACTCGATGATCCGCTCGATCATGGCGCCCTACCTGCCCCCGTGACCTTCGTGCCCGCCCTTGCCCCCGCCGGAGGGGGCGCCCGTGGCCCCGAAGTAGGCCGCCGCCGCCGAGGGGTTGAGCCGGGTCTCGGCGTCGATGAGGAAGGCCCCCGCGGCCGCGACCCGGTCCCCGTTCGCCAGGCCGGAGATGACGGCGTACCAGCCGCCCGCCCGGGGCCCGAGGACCACCTCGACGGCGTCGAACACCCCGGGGCTCGACTCGCGGTAGACGACCTTCCGGGTCCCGGTGTCCACGACGGCCGCCTCGGGCACGGCGAGGACGGAGCCGGCGACGGCCTCCGCGGCGATCCGCGCCACGAGCTTCATCCCGTCGCACTTCGCGCAAGCCTCGCCGGCGTGGTCCGCGGTCACCCCCGGATGCATCGGGCACCACCACTCGACCTTCTCGCCGGGCCGCAGAGCCCGCTTCTCGAGGTCCATCCCGCACTCCGGGCACTTCCCGGGCCCCGTCGCGACGACCGAGGCGTGCATCGAGCAGGTCCAGGCCTCGCCCGCGGGCGCCCCGGCGGGCTTCGGCACCGGCGCGGCCGCGGATCGGAACGGCTCGAGCTCCGCCACCGGCGTGCGGATCGTCGCCATCGCGTACATGCCGGGGAGGAGCCGCCCGGCGGGGTTCTCCATGTCCACGCGGACCCCGAAGGTGCGCGAGGCGGGGTCGAGGACCGGATCGACGAAGGCCACCTTCCCGCGGAACTCCTCGCCCGGCCAGGCGTCGGTCGTCGCCGCGACCTCCGTGCCCTCCCGCGCCACGGCGAGGTCCCCGGAGAACATCCGGACCCGGACCCACACGCGGCCCAGGTCGGCGATCTCGTAGAGGGGATCGCCCTCCATGACGTACTGCCCGCGCGAGACGGCGCGGCGGAGGACCGTGCCCGCGAGGGGGGCCCGGACCGTCACGTGCGTCTCCGGCTTCCCGCCGGCCAGCACGGCGTCCACCTGCTCGGGCGCGAGGCCCCAGAGCCTGAGGCGCTCCCGCGCGGAGTCCAGGACCCGCTGCGCCCGGGCGACCGCGTCCTCGCCCGTCCCGGCGCGCCTCGCCTCCTCGAGCGCGCGGGCGCTGGACTGGAGCGCCTCCTCGGCGGCGACGAGCTCGGGGCTGTAGAGGGAGAGCAGCGGGTCCCCCTCCTTCACCGTGCGGCCCGTGAAGTCCACGAAGAGCTCGTCCACGCGCCCCGGGACGCGGGCGGCGATCCGCCCGAGGCGCCTCTCGTCCACCTCCACGAACCCCACCGCGCGGACCTCGCGGACGAGCGGCCGCGGCGCGACCTCGGCCGTGCGGATGCCGGCCTGCGCGATCCGGTAGGGGGAGAGCTGGACGCGGGCGAGGACCCCCTCCGGGAGCGTCTCCTTGGCGCCCTTCGCGCGGCGGCTGAGGGGCATCCCGCAGATGGGGCAGGGGCCGAATGCGTCCCGGACGATCTGGGGGTGCATCGGGCAGAAGTACTCGACGGCGGACGCCGCAGGCCCGGCCTCGGGGGCGGGGCGGGTCCACCTCTCCCAGTACGCCGTGATCCTCTCCCACTGGCCCGCGACCACGCCCACGACCACGAAGAGCATGAGGAACCGGATGCGGACGAGGACCACCTCGAGGACGAACTTCGCCCGCCCCGCCGCCGGGGTCCCGCCCTCCGGCCCGCGCCCCGCCGTCTCGTCCGCCATGGCTACCTCCCCGCGTCCTCGCCCACTGCCCGCACCATCGCGGCGCGGGCCCGCGACGCCCGCTGCCGCGCCTCGACCGCCTCGTGCTCCGCCTCCACGAACATCCAGTAGGCCTGGAGGTGGTCCACGAAGGAGGCCGCCCCCGACTCGTAGGAGCGGCGGGAGACCTCGAATGCCTGCCGCGCGAGCGGCACGCCGGTCCTCTCCATCACGCGCATCTCGCGGAGCGAGGTGTCGAACGTGGTCCACGCCTCCCGTGCCATGGCGACCGCCCCGCGCCGGGCCGCGTCCAGCCCCGCCTCGTCCGCCGCGATCCGCCGGCGGATCCCGCGGAGGTAGGCCTCCTCGACCCCGTACCAGGCGGGGGCCCCGGCCATGGGGCCCCGCGCCATCGCCCCGTCCTCCCGGCCGGCGCCGGCCTCGATCCCCTGCCCGCGCTCGAGCCGGGCCGCGGAGGCCGGGAGCGGGTGGGCCATGGTCTCGGCCATCCGGAGCGCCACGCGGGCGCGCTCCAGCTCCCGGGACTTCGCGCGGACCATGGGCTCCGACTCGGCCGCCCGCG
>CAZKTF010000059.1:0-16208 GCA_964555565.1 uncultured Planctomycetota bacterium
GCGGGCGCCGCGCCCGCCGGGGGGGCCTCCGACGCCTCCTGCGTCCGCTGCCACGGGGGCATCGAGGAGATGCACCCGAAGGAGCGCCTCACCTGCGTCCAGTGCCACGGCGGCGACGGGGCGCGGGAGCGGAAGGAGGACGCCCACGTGCTCCCCCGCGCGGCGCCGCCCGGGGACGAGCGCGTCCTCCCCCAGGCCTTCGACGCGGCGTGGCTCCGCTTCCGCAACCCCATGGACCTGCGCGCCGCCGCCGAGTCCTGCGGGTCCTGCCACCCGGGCGAGGTGGACCGCGTCCCCCGCTCCCTGCACGCCACCACGGCCGGCCACCTCGGGGACGGGCTCTACGAGAACGGGGTCGTGCGCGAGAAGGGGCCGCGCGTCGGGGTCTTCCCCGTCGAGGACCCGCAGTTCGACCCCAAGACCGCGCCCCCGGGCGCGGTCCCCCGCCTCGCGCGCGTCGGGAACTTCCGGTCCTCCGGGGACCGGGCGCGGATCTCCACCCACTTCACCGACGTCCCCCGCAAGTCCTGCATGCAGTGCCACCTCTGGTCCCGCGGCCGCGCCGTGCGCGGGCGACTCGGGATGGACGGGGACTACCGGGGCGAGGGCTGCGCCTCCTGCCACGTCTCCTACGAGGACGACGGGATCTCCCGCTCGAAGGACCCCACGGTGCCGCGGAACGAGGCGGGCCACCCGGCGCGCCACGCGATCGTCCGCGTGCCGCGCACCGACGCCTGCATCCGCTGCCACTACGGGGACGCCTCCATCGGGCTCACCTTCCGCGGCCTCGCCCAGCCGGTCCCCGGCATGCCGCAGTCCCCCGACGCCCCGGGCTTCTCGCGCAAGCGCCTGAACGGGGTCTTCTACGTCGAGGACCCGGCCATCACCCCCGCCGACGTGCACCACCTCCGCGGGATGTCCTGCACGGACTGCCACACCGGGCAGGACACCATGGGGGACGGCCGGCTCTACACCCGGATGGAGGATGGGGTGGAGATGGAGTGCCGCTCCTGCCACGGCACCCCGGACGCCACGACCGCGGGGAAGACGGAGCAGGGCCGGCCCGTGCGCGGCCTCGAGCGCCGCGACGACGGGACCTGGCTCCGCTCCCCCACCGACGGCCGGCTCCGGCGCGTGAAGCAGGCCCGGGACGTCGTGAACCCGCTCTCCGCGGACTACAACCCCCGCGCCTCGCTCGCCATGACCGAGGACCACGCGCGCCTGGAGTGCTACGCCTGCCACACCGGCTGGACCCCCAACTTCTTCGGCTTCCACTTCGACCGCAACGAGGGGTTCACCCAGCTCGACGTCCTCGACGGCGACCGGACCCCCGGCCGGGTGACGACCCAGGAGAAGGTCTTCGCGACCTTCAAGCAGCTCTACCTGGGCTGGAACTCCGAGGGCGCGGTGGCGCCCTACATGGTGGGCTTCAGCACCATGGCCACGGTGCACGCCGCGGACGGGACCCTGATCCTCGACCAGGAGATGCCGGTCACCGCCGCGGGGCTCTCCGGGATGACGATGATCCACCACCAGCCCCACGCGACGACGCCGCGCGCGCGGCAGTGCGTGGAGTGCCACCGCTCCCCCGCCGCCTGGGGCTACGGGAGCGTGAACTTCCGGCTCACCCGCGAGCTGCTCTTCGCCGCCGGGGACCGCGGGGTGCAGGTCGTCGGGTTCGACCGGAAGAAGCCGGAGAACACGAAGGCCGTGGGCCAGGTCGGCATCCCCGGGGTGCGGGCCTTCGCGGTCCGGACCGACGACGTCCAGGGCCGGTCCCTCTACGGCTACGCGGGCACGGCCGAGGGGACGCTCCAGGCGATCGACCTCCGCGACCCGCTCTTCCCGAAGACCGGCCCCGCGCTCGCGAAGGCGCTCCTCGACCCGCGGGACGCGATCGTCGCGGGGGACGTCCTCTTCGTGGCCGACGGGAAGGGGGGCGTGAAGGTCTTCGACCTCTCCACGCCGATGCGGCCGCGGGCGGCGGGGGCGCTGGCGACGCAGGAGGCGCGCGGGCTCTTCCTCGACGGGCCCTTCCTCTACGTGGCCGACGGCCCGGGCGGGCTCCGGATCGCCGACGTCCACGACCCGGCGCGGCCGGTCCTCCTCTCCTCGCTCAAGCTCGGCGGCGAGGAGACGCTCGCCGACGACGCGACCGACGTGTCGGTGATGTTCCAGTACTCGCGGCCCAACCCCGTCGATCCCCTCGCCCCGCGCCTCCCCCCGCGCAACCTCGCCCTCGTGGCCGGCGGCCGCTTCGGGGCGTACCTGGTGGACGCGACGGAGCCGGCCGCCCCGCGCGTCCTCCTCGGCGCGATCCCCGCCACCCCCGCGGTGGCCGTGGCGCTGGGGACCGTCTGGGAGCTGGGGAGCGAGGGCGGCGGGATCCGCTCCCGCGAGCGGGACATCGCCTTCATCCTCACCCCCCAGGCCCTCGCCGCGGTGGACGTGGGGGACCCCTCGGGGATGCCCGTGTTCCTCGCGGCCGCTCCCGTCCAGGGGGGCCGCGACCTCGCGATCCTCCGGGCCTACAACCCCCCCTTCCTCCAGACCTTCGCCCTCGTGGGGACCGGGGCCGCGATGCAGTTCGTGGACTTCACCCGCCCCGCGGCCCCCGCCGCCGCGGGCACGATCCCCCAGGTCGCCACCTTCGTCGTGGCCGCGGAGGAGTTCCCGTTCGACAGGATGCTGGGCCCGGGGGGGAAGCCCCTCAAGGACGTCTCCCACGAGGGTGCCCGCTACCTCAACGCGGAGGAGATCCGCCGCGTGCTGGGGGTCCCCCTCCGCTCCGAGCGCTGACCGTGCCGATCCGAAGGGCCTGACCACCAGGACACCGGGGCGCCGGCAGGAAGGAGGCGGCGATGCTGAAGGAGTTCAAGGAGTTCGCCCTCAAGGGCAACGTCGTGGACATGGCGGTCGGGATCATCGTGGGGGCCGCCTTCAGCCCCATCGTCGGCTCGATGGTGAACGACGTCCTCATGCCGCCGATCGGCCTCCTCGTGGGCGGAGTGGACTTCCGCGACTCCTTCGTCGTCCTGAAGGAGGGGGCGGCGGCCGGTCCCTACGCCACCCTGGAGGCCGCGCAGAGGGGCGGCGCCGTGACGCTCCGCCACGGGATGTTCATCAACGCGGTCGTGAACTTCGTCATCGTCGCCTTCGCGGTCTTCCTCCTCGTGCGGGCGATGAACCGGCTGCGCCGCACCGAGGCCCCCCCGCCCCCCCCGCACGACGCGCGGGACTGCCCGTTCTGCCTCTCGCGGATCCCCCTCCGCGCCACCCGCTGCGCCCACTGCACCGCGGACGTCGGGCCCGCCGCTTGACGGCGGTCGTGCGCGGAGGGACAATCACCGGTCCACCACCCCCACGAAAGGGGGCCGCCATGCGCGTCCGGATCGCCCTCGCCTCCTGCGCCCTCCTCCTCGCCCCCGCCGCGGCCCGCGCCCTGGAGGAGTCCGAGGGGGCGGCCGCCCTCGCCCCCGACGCCCTCAAGGCCTTCGATTCCTACGACAAGGACGCCGACGGGAAGCTCTCCAGGGCCGAGTTCGCCTTCGACGACGTCTTCGACGCGCTGGACGGCGACCGCAACGGCTTCCTCACGAAGGAGGAGATCAAGGCCTTCCTCGCGAAGGCGGCGCCGGCGAAGGACAAGGAGCCCGGGAAGGAGAAGGGGAAGGGCGAGGCCGGGAAGGCCCCCGGCGACGCGAAGGCCCCCCCCCCCCGCAAGCGGCGCGAGGGGGCCGACCCGCGGAAGGACCCGGAGGCGCGCGCGCGGGACATCCTCGCGAACTTCGACCGCGACAAGGACGGGAAGATCGCCCGGGCGGAGTTCCCCGGCGACGAAGGGGACGGGGTCTTCCGGAAGTTCGACCGGGACAAGGACGGCTCCCTCGCCCAGGCGGAGGTCCTCGCCCTGGCGAAGGACCAGCTCGAGGACCTCAAGAAGGCGCGCCAGAGGCCGAAGCGGGGCGAGTTCCTCTACCTCTTCGACGACGACATGGACAACCGCGTGACGAAGGAGGAGTACGACGGGCCCGCCCGGGCCTTCGCCGAGTACGACGTGAACGACGACGGCGTGGTCACCTACGACGAGCTGATCTACCCGAACCGCTACCGCCGCAACGGGGACAGGAAGCAGGCCTCGGCCGACGGCGGCGCCGAGAGCCAGAACGTGTGGGACCTCTACGACAAGGACAAGGACGGCCGCGTGACGAAGGAGGAGTGGGGCGGCGCCGAGGCCGTGTTCCGGCGCCTCGACCGCAACGGGGACGGTGTCCTGACGCTCCTCGACGCCTAGGCCCCCCATCCCCCCCGTGGCGAAGACGCACGCCGGCGCCGTCCGGCGCTACCGCACCTCGGACCCCGCGGTCGAGGCCGCCATCGACGCGCTGCTCGCGCTCCGCGCGGGCCACCCGGACGCCGACCTCGTCCGGGAGATGATCGTCACCTGCGTCAAGCTCCTCGACGACCGGGCGGCCCGGGGCGACCTCCGGCTCTACCGCACGGCGCTGAAGGAGATGCGCTACGCCAACAAGGTCTTCGCCCCCTACCGCGGCGTCCCGAAGGCCACGATCTTCGGCTCGGCCCGCCTCTCCCCCACCGACCCCTCCTACCGCCAGGCCGTGGAGTTCTCCCGCCGGATCGCCGAGGCGGGCTGGATGGTCATCACCGGGGCGGGCCCCGGGGTCATGCAGGCGGGCAACGAGGGCGCGGGTCCCGAGCGCTCCTTCGGCGTGAACATCCGGCTGCCCTACGAGCAGCGCGCGAACCCGCTCATCCACGGGAACCCGCGCCTCATCACCTTCAAGTACTTCTTCACGCGCAAGCTCTTCTTCGTCAAGGAGTCGCGCGCCGTGGTCCTGTTCCCCGGGGGCTTCGGGACCCTCGACGAGGGCCTGGAGGCGCTCACGCTGCTCCAGACGGGGAAGACCGAGCCGCGCCCGGTCGTCCTGCTCGACGACCCGGGGGCGGACTACTGGCAGTCCATCGACGCCTTCTTCCGCGGCGAACTCCAGCGCCGCGGCCTCATCGCGGAGGAGGACGTCCGGCTGTACCGCGTGACCGACTCCGTGGACGAGGCGATGGCCGAGATCCTCGGCTTCTACTCGAACTACCACTCCGCGCGGCACATGCAGCAGGGCTACGTGATGCGGCTGCGCCGCCCGCCCTCCGCGGACGCGCTCGCGGAGATCCGGCGCGACTTCCGCTGGCTCCTGCAGGGGCTCGAGGGGGACTTCCGGGTGGTCGAGGGCCCGGTGCGCGGCGAGGGCCCGGACGGGGCCGACGAGGCCTCCTGGCGCCTCGTGTTCCCCTTCGACCGCCGGTCCTACGGGCGGCTCCGGCTGCTCATCGACCGGATCAACACCTGGTAACGACAGGGGTCAGGGGGAGGGGCAGGGGAAGCGGAAGGCGCCCGGCGGCCCGTGAGGAGCGGAGGCCGGGCGCGCGACTCTGCCCCTACCCATGCCCATACCCTTACCCGCCGTTCTCCTCGGCGGTTGGGTAGGGGCTGCGGCAGCAGGGGTCCCTAGGACCCCCGCCCGAACATCGCGCGGAACACGTGGCCGGCGACCTCGGGGTTCTCGCGGAGGCGGCGGGTGGAGTAGGCGTACCACTCGGTCCCGTAGGGGACGTAGACGAGCAGCCGGTGGCCGCGGGAGAGGATGTCCCGGCGGAGTTGCGGGAGGACGCCGAGGAGCATCTGGAACTCGTACCGCTCCCTCGGGACCCGGAGGCGTGCCAGCCGCTCCTCCGCCCCGCGCACGAGGACCGCGTCGTGCGTGGCGATCCCCACGCGCCCCTTCCCCTGGAGCAGGACCTCCAGCGCCTCGAGGAAGGCGCCGCGGATCGCCTCGCGTTCCGTGTGGGCGATGGCCGGCGGCTCGAGGTAGATCCCCTTGCAGAGCCGGATGTCGGCCCCCGCCTCGCCGAGCCGCCGCGCGTCGATCGGGGTGCGCTTCAGGCGGGCCTGGAGGACCGTCCCCACCGGCAGCCCCTTCGCCCGCAGCGCGTCGTGGAGGGCGAGCGTGCGGTCGGTGCAGGGGGAGTCCTCCATGTCGAGCCGCACGAACCCGCCCCGGGCCGCCGCCTCCCGCACGACCCCCTCCGCGAGCGCCGCGCACTCCGCCCCGTCGAGGAGGAGCCCGAAGGCGGTGAGCTTGAGCGACACGTTGGGGGCGACCCCGGCCGCGGCCAAGGCCGCCACGGTGTCCGCGTAGGACCGGGCGGTCGCCCGGGCCTGCTCGATGCGCTCGACGAACTCGCCGAGGACGTCCACCGTCGTCGTGCAGCCCTCCGCCTGGAGGGCCCTCACCGTCGCCACCGCCTCCGCGACGGTCTCCCCCGCGATGTAGCGGCGCGCCACCTTCGCCACGATGGAGCGCGGGACCAGCGGGAGGGTCGCGACGACGACCCGGCTGAAGAGTCCCATGGGTGGCGGATTGTAGGGGACGCACCCTCGGGCGGCCGAAACCCCCCGGGGCCCCGGAGGGTTCCAAGGGGGTCCCGGGGCGCTCCCCGCGGTAGGCTGGCGCGTCGGGATTCGTCGGGAGGTCCACAGGCCATGGCACTGAACACCACCGGTCTCCTCCTCGTGGTCGGCGTCGTCGGGGGCGCCGTGGGCGCCGGCGCGGCGGCGCTCGTCGCCCCCTCGCCCCCGCCGCCCGTCGCGCCGGCCCCCGACCCGCGGGTCGGAACGCTCGAGGACCGCCTCGTCAAGGCGGAGCAGGAGCTCGCGGGCCTCCGCGGCGAACTCGCCGAGGTCCGCGCCGCGGCCGCCTCCCGCTCCGCCGCGGCGCCGAAGGGCGCGCCCGAGGGTCCCGGCGCGAAGGGCCCCGACGGGACCACCGGCATCCCCCCCGCCCCGGACGCCTCCGTCCTCGTCTCTGCCCCCATCGACGCAAGCGAGCGGGCCCGGATCGAGGCGGTCATCAAGGACATGCAGGCGAAGCAGCAGGAGGAGCGCGCGAAGCGGCAGAAGGAGCAGCAGACGCAGGTCATCAAGACGATGCTCGACCGCCGCGCGGCCGAGGCCCGCCTCTCCGACCCGCAGAAGGAGCAGGTCCTCAAGGTCCTCGGCGACTACTACGACCGGCGGCGCGAGATCCGCAACCAGGCCTCCGTGGCGGGCGGTCCGGAAGCCGCCCGGCGGGCGCAGGAGGACGTGCAGCGCGCCCGCGACGAGGCGCGGACCACCCTCTCCCTCGCCCTCACCGCGGACCAGATGAAGGTCGTCGAGGCGATGATCGACCGCGCCCCCGACCCAGGGACGGCCGCCGGGCTGCCCGGCGCGGGCCGCGATAACCGCCCGATGACCCGCCGGACGAACCGCGCCAACGCGGGCGGCGGGACCGAGCCGGCGCCCGCCACCGGCGCCGGGGGAGCCGTCGAGCCGCCGAAGTAGCGGCGACCTCCCGGGACGACTTGCGCGCGCCGCGCGCGGCCCGCCGTATCCTCGGCGCCCCATGCCGGTCCACGTCCTCGGCTTCAACGCCACCCACGACGCGGCCGCGGTCCTCCTCCGCGACGGGGTCCCCGTCGCGGCCGTCGAGGAGGAACGCCTCTCCCGCGTGAAGCACCACTTCGGGATGCCGGAGCAGGCCGTGGAGCGCGTCCTGGGCGAGGCGGGGATCGGCATCGACGGCGTGGACCACGTCGCCTTCTACATGGACGCGCGGCTGTGGCTCGCCTTCTTCGGCGCGCACTTCGCGCTGAACCTCCCCTTCTCCGCGGCCTACCTCGGGCGCGAGCCCGCACTGTGGAAGTCCTTCCTCGGGGTCGAGAGGCGCTTCCGCGCGCGCTTCGGCTACCGGGGCCCCTTCCACCACGTCGAGCACCACGCGGCCCACGCGGCGAGCGCCTTCTACCCCTCCGGGTTCGAGGAGGCGGCCGTGCTCACCGTGGACGGGGCGGGGGAGCGCGTCACGACCCTCCTCGGCCGCATGGCCCCGGGACGGCTCGAGCGGCTCCGGCAGGAGGTCTACCCGAAGTCCCTCGGCAAGGTCTGGGAGGCGGTGACCGAGTGGCTGGGGTTCCGGCCGCAGTCGGGCGAGGGGAAGACCATGGGGCTCGCGCCCCACGGGCGCCCGGCGCTCCGGGACCGCTTCCGCGCCGTCCTCCGCCCCGAGGGGGAGGACTCCTTCCACCTGGACCTCTCCTGGTTCGACTGGCCACGGGGCCGCACGCCCTTCTACGGCCCCAGGTTCGTGGAGGAGTTCGGCCCCCCGCGCGCGCCGGAGGGCCCCATCGAGCCCCGGCACGAGGACGTGGCCTTCGCGCTCCAGGCCGCCACCGAGGAGGTGATGCTGCACCTGGCGCGGGCGCTCCGCCGCCGCACCGGGCTCCCGCGCCTCGTCATGGCCGGGGGGGTCGCGCTCAACGCCCCGGCCAACGCCCGGATCGTCGCGGAGGCCGGCTTCGACGAGGTCTTCCTCCAGCCCGCCGCGGGGGACAACGGTGCCTGCCTCGGCGCCGCCCTCGAGGTCCACCACCGCCTCGCGGGCGCGGCCGCCCCGCGCTGGAGGATGGAGGACGCCTTCCTCGGACCCGACCTCAGCGAGGAGGAGGCGGCGGCGGCGCTGCGCGGGGCCGGTCTCGAGGCCGGGCGCCCCGCGGACCTGGAGGCCGCGGCCGCGGACCTCCTCGCCGCGGACGCCGTGATCGGCTGGTGCCGGGGCCGCATGGAGTTCGGCCCGCGGGCCCTCGGCCACCGGAGCGTGCTGGCCAACCCGCGCACGGTCGCGACCCGCGAGCGCGTGAACCGCGTCGTGAAGAAGCGCGAGCCCTTCCGCCCGCTGGCCCCCTCCTGCCGCCTCGAGGACGCGGCCTCGCTCGTGGAGGGGGCCCGCCCCTCCCCCTACATGCTCCTCACGTTCCCCGTGCGGCCGGAGATGCGGGTGCGCGTCCCCGCCGTGGTCCACGCCGACGGGAGCGCGCGCCTCCAGACCGTGACCGCGCGCGAGGAGCCGTCCTTCCACCGCCTCCTCGGGGAGTTCGCGCGGCGGGCGGGCGTCCCCTGCCTCCTCAACACCTCCTTCAACCGCCGCGGGGAGCCGGTGGTGGCCTCCGCCGCGGACGCGGTCCGTTCCTTCCTCGACATGGACCTCGACGCGCTCGTCCTGGGCCCCTTCCTCGCCCGCCGCCGCTCCGGAAAACCGTAGCCCGGGGCCCTCCCGCCCGCCTTAGGATCCGGCCTCCGCGCGCCCTCGGCACGGCGCGGCGCACCGGGAGACCCCCATGGCCTGCGATGCGCTCTTCACCAAGGAGAACCTCTACTGGCGGGACCTCGCGCGGCGCCTCGCCGACGAGGTCGTGCGCCCGGTCGCCTGGAAGTACGACCGCCTCCAGCAGTACCCCTGGGAGGTGACCCGCCGGCTCGCGGCCGAGGGGCTGCTCAAGGTCTGGATCCCCGAGGAGTACGGCGGGGCCGGGGGGCAGCGGCTCCTGAACCTCTGCCTCGTCGTGGAGGAGATCTCGCGCGCCTGCGGCGGCATCGGCGTCGGCTACGCGCTCAACGCCCTCGGGTCCTTCCCGATCCTCATCGCGGGGACCGAGGAGCAGAAGCAGCGCTGGCTGCCCCCCATCGCCCGGGGCGAGAAGCTCATCGCCTTCGGGCTCTCCGAGAAGCAGGCCGGGTCCGACGCGCAGAGCGTGGCCACCCGCGCCGAGCTCCGCGACGGCCAGTACGTCATCAACGGGCTCAAGAAGTGGAACACCGGGGGGGGCGTGGCCGACGTCACGACGATCCTCGCCGTCACCGACCCGGAGTCGAAGTCCCGCCGCTTCAGCGCCTTCCTCGTCGAGAAGACGACGCCCGGCGTGCGCATCGTGAAGCTCGAGGACAAGATGGGGATCCGCGCGATCCCCGTGGCCGAGCTGGAGCTGAAGGACGTCCGCGTCCCCGAGGAGAACCTCCTCGGCGGGAAGCCCGGCATGGGGCTGCACAACGTCCTCCGCACGCTCGACTACGCGCGGCCCGGCGTCGCGGCCCAGGCCGTGGGCCTGGCCCAGGGCGCGCTCGACTTCGCCGTCCTCTACGCCACCACGCGGAGGCAGTTCGGGGAGCCGATCTCGTCCTTCCAGATGATCCAGCAGATCCTCGCGGACTCCGCCTCGAAGATCGAGGCGGCCCGGGCGCTCGTCCACACCGCGGCCAGGACCATCGACGCGAACGCCGACCCCTCCGACGTGAACAAGATCTCCTCCATGTGCAAGCTGTTCGCCACGGACGTGGCCATGCAGGTCACCACCGACTGCGTGCAGGTCCTCGGCGGCTACGGCTACATGAGGGACTACCCGGTCGAGAAGTTCATGCGCGACGCCAAGATCACGCAGATCTACGAGGGGACGAACCAGGTCCAGCGGCTCGTCATCGCGCGCAACCTGGTCAAGGGCGCGGCCTCGCTCGAGCACCTGGCCAAGTACATGCCCATCCCCGAGGAGCTGCGTTAGCCCCTGCCCATACCCATACCCCTACCCTTACCCGCCGTTCGTCCCCCGAGGCGGGTAGGGGCAGGGGTGAGGGCAGGGGTAGGGAGACGGGCACGGATCGGACGGCGCCCGCTACCCGGTGCGGCGCGCCCCGGGGCCCCACATCTCCCACAGCGGCCCGAGGATCAGGACGGCGAGGGCGAGGCCGAGCAGCGCCCCGCCGCCCACGATCGTCCACGCGAAGAAGGGGTGCAGCTTCGCGAGCCACCAGGAGCCGATGTCCACGAACATGGCCACGAAGGGGGCGGAGACGACGACCGCCTTCGTCCGCCGCGAGGTCCCCGTGAGGCAGAAGACCGCCCCGAGGAGCGCGTAGAGGACGCCCATCCCGAAGAGGTGGGCGTGCGTGGACCGCGCGAGGGCCTGGATCGAGATCCCGTGGTCGGGCTCGCAGAAGGGGCGCAACCGCTCCCAAGTCGCCCCCGCCTCGGCGGACTCGGCGAAGGGGCGGTCCTCCTTCTCGCGCCCGGGCGCGTGGCAGCGGACGCAGCGGGCGCCGAGCACCAGCCGGGCGGGCTCGAAGTCCGACCTCCTCGCGCCCCCGCGCGCCCAGGCCAGCAGCCGGGCGCGCTCGCTCGGGATCGGGACGTGCTTCTCCATGGAGCCGCCATCCACCTTGGAGGAGAGCAGCGAGTGTCCGGGCCTCCCGTGGAACGCGACCCGGATGTCCTCCATGGTGAGACCGGGCTTCCCGTCGGCGTCGGCGTGGGTCGCGAAGAGGGTGACCTGGGCCGCCACGTATCCTGCACCGGTGGCCAGCAGCAGGAAGGTCGCGATGAGACGCCAGGCGAGCGGGAGGTCGCGCAGGCGCGGCGACGGGAGGAGCCCGGGGCCCCCCTCGCGGTCGGGGCCGGGGGTGCCGCTCACCGGGGCCCCGCGTCCTCCGGGCCCGGCGCGGGGGCCGGGGTCCTCTTCTGGTCGCGGAGCGAGCCGGTCGTGAGCGTGGTGCTGCAGGCCGCGCAGCGCAGCAGGTACACGCGGTAGGGAGGGAACGGGAAGCGCTGGATCCCGAGCCTCACGAGCCGGGCGTGGGGGCAGTCGGAGGGACTCACCTGGTCTCCGGCGGAGTGCCTGACGTCGCTCAAGCGGCGCGCACCTGACCGGGCCTCCCGGGGCCACGACCCGCCCCGGAGGGCGGGTGCGGCCGGCTCCGGGGCAAAGCCTACGCCCGCGGTCCCCCGCCGCGGGAATCATTCCCCGGGCCCCGGCCGTCCCCCTAGGATGCGCGGCTCAGCCCCTTCGCAGCCCGCCGGGCCGAAGGGGGGGGTCCGCGCCGGAGGCCCGAACGCATGGTCGCGCGCCGTGCCGTCCTCGCCGCGCCGCTGCTGGCCCTCGCCGCGCTCGCGGGGTGCATGCTCGGCGGCGCGCCGTCCCCCTCGCGTGAGCTCTCCCTGGCGCAGGCGGACGACGTCCCGGTCCCCGCGGGGCTGGCGCTCGAGACGGCCAGCGGGCGGTCCTTCTCCTACGCCGAGGGGGGCGAGGGGGACGACGCCATCCTCCTCGCGCACCTGGAGTACCTCGGCCTTCCCTCCCCGGAGGACGTGCTCGCGTTCTACGAGCGCGAGATGCCCCGCCCGCCGCACCGGTGGAAGGCGGGGGCGCGCGAGTCCCGGAGCGCGGAGGAGACCTCGATCCTGTTCACGAAGGGGAGGGAACGCTGCCGCGTCGCGGTGCGGCGGACCCTGTCCGGGTCCCACCTCGTCGTCGAACGCAACACCGGGGACGCCCTCGGTCCCTGATCCCGGCGGAAGGCGGTCCATGGCCCGAATCCCCCCCCTGAGCATCCCCGACGTCGCGGAGGTCCGCGAGGGCCTCGCGGCATGGCTCGAGCGCCGCCGCCGCCCCGTCCTCGGCGTCCTGGCCGCGTCGGTGGCGGCCGCACTCGGCCTCCTCATCTGGACCACGGTCCGGCAGGAGCGCATGGACGAGATCTACCGCGACTACAACGCCATCGTGGACACCGGGATCAACCGCGATCGCCGGCTCTTCGAGACCGACTTCTCGCCGAGGGTCGCCGAGGCGAAGTCGCAGGTGAAGGACCTCGAGGCCCTGCGCGAGAGGGCGCGGGGGACCGAACTCGAGCCGATCATCCTCTTCCAGATCGGGCTCAGGTCTCAGATCGCCGGCGAGGACGACCGGGCCGTCGCCGCGATCGAGGAGCTCGAGCGGGACTTCCGCGACGCCCCGATCCTCAGGGTCCCCTCCTTCCTCTCGGAACGCGAGTACCTCGCCGCGAGCGTGGCGGCGAAGGGGCGCAAGCGGAGGGAGTTCGCCTCGAAGAGCGCCTACGCCCCGCCGAAGCCGGACCTGGCGCGCTACGCCCTCGTCGAGACCGCGCTGGGCGACATGAAGATCGTCTTCTACCCCGGCCTCGCGCCGAAGCACGTGGAGGAGTTCGTCGCGCGGGCCAAGGCCGGGGCCTTCAACGGGACGCGGGCCTACGGCCTGCACCCCGGCGAGTGGATCGAGATCGGCGGGGGCGATCGGACGCGGAACGAGGACCCCGCCGACGACGGGGAGGACGACCCCGCCGAGTCGATGGCCCCGGAGGACGGCGCGATGCTCGGGGTGCGCCACGCGCGGCGGACCGTGACCGCCGTCCCGCTCCTCTCCGGCGAGCAGGCCTCGCGGTTCGCCGTGATCCTGGCGGAGAAGAAGCCGGAGTTCGACGCCCTCCGCACCCCCTTCGGCGAGCTCCTCGACGACGCGAGCGTCCAGACCGCCGAGGCGCTCGGCTCCGCCATGACCTACGGGCGCGACGCGACCTACCAGGGGCGCCCCGAGGCCTCGAGCTACCTGCACACCCCCGTCAAGGGCGCCCCGGTCCTCGTCCGCCGCGTGTCCATCTGGAAGGAGGGCGCCCTCGAGGACGGCCACTCCTGGGACACCAGCAAGGTCGGAGAGAAGCAGTAGGGGCGGGCTTTTCCCCGGGCTCGGGCCGCCGCAGGCGGCCCTCGAAACCCCCGGGGGCCCCCGCCCGCCTTTGTCGTAGGGGCGAACCCCGCCGCCCCCAGGGCGGCATGGCGGTGTGCTAACAAAACACTAACTCACCCTCCCCTACAACGGCAACGGCGGGCGGGGGTCCGCCGCAACAACGGCGGGCCGGGCAAGCCCGGCGACTACCGCCCGAAGACACACGGCGGGCCGGGCAAGCCCGGCGACTACCGCCCGAAGACACACGGCGGGCCGGGCAAGCCCGGCCCCTACTAGCCCGCGGCGCGGGCCGGGGGCGCCGCGGACTCCGCCGGCCCGGTCAGGATCTCGAAGATCCGGTCGAATTCCTCCAGCGAGGCGTAGTGGACGACGATGCGCCCGCGCTTCCCGCGGCCGGCCTGGATCGCGACCCGCGTCCCGAGGCTGCGACGGAGGTGATCCTCGAGTTCCACCAGGTGGGAGGAGCGCTCCCTCCGCGGCTTCCCCGGGACGGCCGTCCCCACCACCTTCGTCGGTCCCGCGACCGCCTTCTCCGTCTCCCGGACCGAGAGGCCCTCCGCGACGATGCGGGCGGCGAGGACGCGCATGGCGTCCTCATCCTCGAGGGCCAGGAGGGCGCGAGCGTGGCCCGCGGAGAGTGTTCCACGGGAAACATGGGCCTGGAGGTCCGCCGGCAGGTCGAGGAGCCGGATGGTGTTCGCGATGCTCGTCCGGTCCTTCCCGAGCACCTTCGCCGCTTCCTCCTGGGTGATCCGCGCCGTGGCGAGGAGGTCGCGGAACGCCCGGGCCTTCTCGATGGGGTTGAGGTCCTCGCGCTGGATGTTCTCGACGAGCGCCAGGGTGAGCATCCCCTGGTCGCTCACGGCCCTGACCAGGGCGGGGATCTCGGCGAGTCCCACGTTCCTGCTCGCTCGGAGCCGTCTCTCCCCCGCCACGAGCTGGAACCCCTCCCCGCTGGGGCGCACGACCACCGGCTGCAGGATGCCGTGCTCCCGGATGGACGCCTCGAGGTCGGCGAGCGCCCCGGGCTCGAACTCGCGCCGAGGCTGATGGGGATTGGCGGTGATCCGGGTGAGCGGGATCATCCGCGGCCCGGGCGACGGGGCCGCCGGCGCGGCCATGGCGGGGGGGAGATCGGCCGCCGGGGCCGCGACGGGGGAGGGCGCGGTCCTGGAGATGAGGAAGTCGAGTCCCCTACCGAGGCGCTTTTCGGGCATGGCGGAGAAGCTCCTTTCCGAGCTCTACGTATCCGAAGGTGCCGCGAGCCAGGCAATCGTAGTCCAGCAGGGGGACACCGTGGCTCGCGGCCTCCGCGAGACCCACGTCTCGCGGGATCACGGTGCTGCAGACCTGCTCCCCGAGGTGCTGGCGGACGTTCTCGACGACTTCCCGGTGGAAGGGGAGGTCGGCATCGAACATGGTGAGGAGGACTCCGGCCAGGACGAGGCGGGGGTTCTCGGCGGCCCTGACCTGGTCGATGACGGCCAGGATCTGGGTGAGACCCTCCATGGCGAAGAACTCGCACTGGATGGGGACGAGGACCTCGTCCACCCAGGCAAGCGTGCTCCGGGTGATCCCCCCCATCGAGGGCGGACAGTCGAGGAGGACCTCGTCGTGTCCCGCAGCCACCTTCCCGAGCGCCTCGAAGAACCGCTGCCGCTCCTCGGGCCGCGTGAGACGCGCCTCCGCCTGCTGGAGCCCGGCGGACGACGCGATCATCTCGAGCCCGGGAACCCTGGTGGGTGACACGACCCCCTCGGTCCGGCCCTCGAAGAGGGCTGCGGTCCCGGTGCCTTCATCCTTGGGGAGTCCGAGCCCCGTGGTGGCGTTTCCCTGGGGGTCGAGGTCCACGAGGAGCGTCCTGCGTCCAGCGCCGGCGAAGACGGAGGCGAGGTTGAGCGCCGTGGTGGTCTTGCCGACCCCACCCTTCTGGTTCGCGACGGCGATACGGCGAGGGCTCACGGAGGACCCCTGCGACGGCGAAACACCTGTTCCACGTGAAACCATCGGCTCGTAGGAGCCAGATCGTTACAGTCTTCCGCGCCGCGCGGCCGGCCGGGCGCCGTCCCGGCGGTGGGGGAGAAGCGATTGGCCCAGGCTCCAAACTCCCGATGCCGCACTATCTTCCAGGGAACCGTGCAGGGCGTCGGCTTCAGGTACACGGTCCTGACGATCGCAACATCTTCTACTGTAAAAGGTTATGTCTCCAACCTCCGGGACGGCACCGTCGAGCTGGTCCTCGAGGGCCCTCGTGACAGTGTATCCCTAGTGATACAGTCCACCCTCGACCGGATGCGCGCGTACGTCCGGGGACACACGGAGGAGTGGTCCGACCCGACGGGGGAATTCCCCGACTTCACGATCCGGAGGGGGGTCTGACGGCCGTCGCTATCATGGCCCCATGCTCCCCGCAGCGGGCGCGGCCTGGATCGCCTTCCTGCAGCTCTCCCGCAACGCGGTCTTCCGCGCCGGCCTCGCCCTGGCCCTGTTCGCCGCGTGGGCCTCGCCCCGGCTCGCCGCCTTCGCGTTCTCCGACGCGCACGCCCTCGCCGCCGAGGGCGCCATGGGGACCGCCGCCCTCTTCGCGCCGCTCGCCGCGATCTTCGCCGCCGTCTCCCTCGCCTCGGGGGATCGCGGGGCCGACGGTCTCGCCTTCACGCTCCGCGGCGCCGCCTCCCCGGGCGTCGCGCTGGCCGGCCTCGCCGCCGGGGTCGCCGCCGCCGCGTCCCTGGGCGCGCTGCTCGTCGCGGGCGTCGCCGCCGCCACGCTCCAGGTCTCCGGGGTCCCGT
>CAZKTF010000060.1:0-16136 GCA_964555565.1 uncultured Planctomycetota bacterium
GATGAAGTAGGAGTCCTGGAGCGCGATCCGCTCGAGCTCGAGCGCGATGTCGAGCAGCGGGTTGCGGCCCGTCACCTCGAAGACCTCGTCGGCGATCCGCTTGATGATCTTCGCGCGCGGGTCGTAGTTCTTGTAGACGCGGTGACCGAAACCCATGAGCAGGACCTCCTTCGCCTTCACCCGCTCGATGAACCGCGGCACGCGGTCGAGGCTCCCGATCTCCTTCAGCATCCGGAGGTCCGCCTCGTTCGCCCCGCCGTGGAGCGGCCCGTAGAGGGCGGCGCTGGCGGCCGCGATGCAGGAGTAGGGGTCGGCGTGCGAGGAGCCGACGCTCCGCATGGCGTTCGTGGAGCAGTTCTGCTCGTGGTCGGCGTGCAGGATGAAGAGCACGTCCAGGGCCCGCTCGAGGGCGGGGTGGGGCACGTAGCGCTGCTCGGTCATCCGGAAGAGCATGTGGAGGAAGTTCTGCGTGTAGTTGAGCTCGTTGTCGGGGTGGACGTAGGGGAGGCCCATGCTGTGGCGGTAGGACCAGGCGGCCAGGGTGGGCATCTTCGCCAGCAGCCGGACGAACTGGGTCCTCCGGTTCGCGGGGTCGGCGATGTTCTTCGCCTCGGGGTAGAAGGTTGACAGCGCGCCCACCAGGCTCACCAGCATGCCCATCGGGTGGGCGTCGTGGTGGAATCCGCCCAGGACCGTCTTCATGTTCTCGTGCACGAAGGTGTGGTGGGTGACTTCCGCCCGGAACGAGTCCAGGTCCGCCTTCCCCGGCAGCTCCCCGTTCATGAGGAGCCAGGCCGTCTCGAGGAAGGTGCTCTTCTCGGCCAGGTCCTGGATCGGATAGCCCCGGTACTCGAGGACCCCCTTGTCGCCGTCGATGTAGGTGATCCGGCTCCGGCAGGAGGCCGTGAACATGAACGCCGGGTCGTAGACCATGAGGCCGAAGTCGTCGGCCCCCGTCTTGATGGCGTTCACCTCCTTGCCGGTCACCGTCCCGTTCGTGATCGGGAGGGTGTAGGTCTTGCCGGTCCTGTTGTCGGTGACCGTCAGGCTGTTCTCGGCCATGGTTCCCGCCTCTCCCCTCGGCCCGTTGGCGCTCGCGTGGACGGCTACGAACCCTTCCGGAGCTTCTCGATGATCGCCTCTCCCATCCGCCGCGTCCCCACCGCCGTGGGGTCGTCCCGATCGACCTTGAGATCGTAGGTGACGTGCCTGCCCTCGCGCATGACGTCGGCCACGGCCCTCTCGAGCCGGTCCGCCGCCTTCTCGTCCCCCATGTGGCGCAGCATCAGCATCCCGGAGAGGATCACCGCCACGGGGTTGACCTTGTCCTGGCCCGCGTACTTCGGCGCGGAGCCGTGGGTCGCCTCGAAGATGGCGCCCTTCTCCCCGATGTTCGCCCCGGGGGCCACGCCGAGTCCCCCCACGAGGCCCGCGCAGAGGTCGGAGAGGATGTCCCCGTAGAGGTTGGGGAGCACGAGGACGTCGTAGAGCTCGGGCTTCTGCACGAGCTGCATGCACATGTTGTCTACGATGCGGTCCTCGAACTCGATCTTCGGGTAGGACTTCGCGACCTCGCGGGACACCTCCAGCCAGAGGCCGTCGGTGTGCTTCATGATGTTCGCCTTGTGCACGGAGGTGACCTTCCGCCGCCCGTACTTCATGGCGTACTCGAAGGCGAACTTCACGATCCGCCGCGTCCCGAACTCCGAGATCGGCTTGATGGAGATCCCGGAGCCCTCGCGGATCTTGTCCTTCGCCTTCGGCTCCAGGCGCACGATCGCCTTCACGATCTCGTCGCAGGCCGGGGTCCCGCGCTCGAACTCGATCCCCGCGTAGAGGTCCTCGGTGTTCTCGCGGACGATCACGAGGTCGATGTCCTTGTATCGGGAGCGGACCCCCGCGTAGGACTTGCAGGGCCTGAGGCAGGCGTAGAGGTCGAAGATGTGCCGGAGCGCCACGTTCACGCTGCGGAAGCCCGTGCCCACGGGCGTCGTGATCGGGGCCTTGAGCCCGAGCCCCGTGCGCCGGAGGGACTCCAGGGTGGCCTCGGGGAGGGGGGTCCCGGCGGTCTTCATCACATCGACCCCGGCCTCCGCCACCTCCCACTCGATCTTCACCCCCGTCGCGTCGATGACGTCCCTCGCCACCGCCGCCAGCTCGGGGCCGGTCCCGTCGCCGCGGATGAGCGTGACCTTCCTCGCCATGGGGGATCCCTCGCCGCAGGCCCGCCGCCGCGCGCGGGCCCGTTGCCCGCACCCTCGGCCCGGTCGTCCCTTCGCCCGGGAACACCGGAGGCACGCGATTCTAGGACCGCGGAGAGGGGGCGGGCCACCAGAATCCGCGGCGATGGGGACCCACGACCGCGTGACCCTGGGCGGGAGGGGCTACGCCCTCCGGGCCGTCCTCAAGTCGGACCGGTACGCGCGGTCGAGCCTCCTCGAGGACCGGGAGGGGCGCCGGTTCGTCCTGAAGGAGTCCGTGATGCGGCTCCCCCCGGGGATCCGCGTGCCCGCCCTGGCCGGCCTCCTCGCCCGCCACGAGGCCGACCTCTACGAGCGCCTGGCCGGCCTCCCCGGGATCCCCCGGCTCGCGGGGCGGCCCCGCCGGGACGCCTTCCTCCGGGAGTACGTCGAGGGCTGCACCCTCCGGGAGGTCAAGCGTCCGCCCGACGGGTTCTTCGGGGCCCTGGAGGGGGTCCTGCGCGGGGTCCACTCCCGCGGCGTGGCCTACGTGGACCTGGCCAAGGAGGAGAACGTGATCGTGGGGGCCGACGGCCGCCCCTGGCTCGTGGACTTCCAGGTCTCCGTGGCGCGGCAGGGGCCGCTCCTGCCGCTGGTGGGCTGGCTCCAGCGGGAGGACCTCTACCACCTCTCGAAGATGCGCCTCCGCCGCCGGCCCGACGAGGCGTCCGCGGAGGACCGGCGCCGGGTCGCCGGGCGGAGCCGCCTCGGCCGCCTCCACCGGGCGACCGTGAAGAAGGCCTACAACGTCCTCACCCGGTACCTCGTCAAGCGCTGGAGCGGCGCCGGCGAAGGCCGCACCGCCCTCCTGCTCGTCGCCGCGGCCGCCCTCGGCTGCGCCGCGCCCCCCGGCGTCGCGCCGCCTCCCGCCCCCCCCGCCGTTGCCGTGGTAGAGGCGGGGCTACCCCAGGGTCCCTGGGGCCCCCCCGCGGCCTCCCTCGACGGCGTCCCCTACGACGAGCCGGCCCGCTGCCTCCCCATCGACGGGACCACCGGGTCCTCCACCCCCCTCGGTGCCGCGGCCGCGGAGGTCCGCGCCGCCACGCCGGAGGAGACGCTCCTGGCCATCCACCGCTGGATCGACGGGCGGTTCCGTACCGACGGCCGCGTCGCGCGGGAGTCCCGCCCGGTGGAACGGCTCCTGGAGGATCGCACCCTCGGGGGCCCCACGGACCGGGCGGTCCTCTTCGGGTCGCTGGCGCGCGCCTGCGGCATCCCCACGGCGTGGGTGAAGGCCGTGAGCTGGGAGGCGGCGCGGGCCGCGGCCGCCCACCCGGAGGCCCCTCCCCCGACCGACCCCGCGGTCCTCCTCGAGGTCTTCGTCGGAAACCGCTGGCGCCTCCTCGACGCGAGCAGCCTCCTCCTCTGGGAGGACTACGACCCCCGGTCCCGGCTCCTCCCCGGCGAGCGGCTGGCCGTGGACAAGGGCACCGACCCCGCGGCGATGGTGTTCGGCAACCGCCGGGACCTCTGGCTCCGGCAGTGGGCGGAGATCGCGCGCGGCCTCGACACGGCGCTCCTGCCCGCGGCCCGGCCGACGGACCTCCGGCGCCTCGCCGTGACCATCGGCCGGGTGTTCATCGCCGGCGACGCCGGCCTCGCGGACCGCGTGCACGACCGGTGCGAGGCCCTCGGCGTCCCGCGCGCCCTGACATGGAGCTTCGCCGACGAGTTCGAACGGTTCCTCCCGAGGGCTCGCGGGCGCGTGCTCCTCGTGCTCTGCCCGGGGGGGCGGACCGTGCTCCCCCCCGAGTCCCGCGCGGAGTTCCTCCCGGCGCCGGAGGAGGAGGTCCGCCGGATCGCCACGACCTCGCCCCCCGGGATCCTCCGGCGGCGGCTCGCCGACGGGACCCGGGTCGTGCTCCTCCACGGCAGGAACGACGAGGGGGTGCTCGCCGCCGCGAGACTGCTCGAGGCGGCGGACGTCGCGGAGGCTGAAAGTCCCTGAAGAGACCGCGAGGCGCGGTGTCCTCACGGACTTCCGGTAGGCCTTCCGACGTTGTCGTGCGCGCGGCGTCGGGCTCCGCCTGCGGCATCCGGAACAGGGTCTCGCTCATCGTGTCGGTCTCCGGGACGCTGCTGCGGACCCATACGTCGGAGTCAGAGCGCTGCGACGCACCGATGCGCTCGACGACGTGGTGGACGAGGGGGTCGAGGAGGGTGACTCATCCCTCGAGCGGCGTGATCTCGTCCCCGGCGCGGAGCTCTCCGCCTTCGACGATCTCGGCTCGGATCCCACCACGGTGCCGCGATCATGCCGGGCGATGTTCGTCGCGTAGCGATCCCCCGCGAGCCCGCACGCCACGGTCGCCTCGATGCGGGGAAGGTCGATCATGGGCTCGCCCGAGGCGGGTGCGATGAAGATCGCGACGAGCTTCCCCCGGAACATGGCGCCTCGGGCTACCCCGGATTGCCGGCCGTCCGGGCCCGACCGGACCGAGGAGCCCGACGCGACCGCTTCGCTCTCGCCTTCGTCTTCGCCTTGCGCGTGCCTGCTCCGACCGCGACCCCCGTCCTCGCCTCGTCCACGGCCGCCCGGCACGCGGCGACGACCTGGTCCGCCTGGTCGTCCGTGAGCCCCGGGTACATGGGGAGGGAGAACACGCGCTCGACGATCTTCGCGGTGACCGGGAGGTCGAGGTCGGTCGTCCGGAGGTCGGCGTAGGCCGGCATCTCGTGCACCGCGGGCTCCCAGTGGACGCTCGCCCCCACGCCGCGCTTCCGGAGGGACTCCACCAGCGCGTCCCGGTCGATCCCGTCCCGGACCTTGGGGCAGTACATCTGGTAGACGTGGCGCCGCCCCATCCGCTCCACGGGCAGGTCGAGGGGCAGGCGCCGCAGGCCCTCGCCGTAGCGGGCCGCCAGCGCGCGGCGTCGCCCGTTCATCGCCTCGAGCTTCCGGAGCTGCACCACGCCCATGGCGGCGGCGAAGTTCGACATCCGGAAGTTGAAGCCCGGGACGACCGCCGACCGGACCCAGGGGCGCGCGGCCTTCTCGCGCTCGTGGAGGTCCTTCTCGATCCCGTGGGCGAGGAGCGCGCGGACCTTCCGGGCCAGGGCCGCGTCGTTGGTCGTCAGCATCCCCCCCTCGCCGGTGGTGATGTTCTTCGTCGGGAAGAAGGAGAAGCAGGCGGGGCCCCAGGCCCCGGGGTGCCTGCCGTGGTAGGTCCCCCCCAGCGTCTCCGCCGAGTCCTCCACGAGCCGGATCCCCCGCCGGCGGCACAGCGCCGCGATGGGCGCCATGTCGGCGACCTGCCCGGCGTAGTGCACGACGACGACCGCCTCGGTCCGCGGCGTGACGGCCGCGTCGATGGAGGCGGGCGTGAGCATCCCGTCGTCGTAGTCCACCTCGGCGAAGCGCGGGGTCGCCCCGGCCGTCCGCACGGCGTTCGCCGTGGCCACGAAGGTGTAGGAGGGGACGACCACCTCGCCGCGGATCCCCTCGGCGAGGATCGCCAGGAAGATCGCCGAGGTGCAGGAGTTCATGCTCACGGCGTGGGCCACGCCGGCGGTGGAGCGGAAGGCCGTCTCGAACTCCTCGTTCCTCGGCCCCGCCGTGAGCCAGCCGGACAGGAGGACCTCGCGGACCGCGGCCAGCTCCTCCTCGCCGACCTCCGGGAGGGAGAGCGGGATCACGCGTACACCTTCTTCTCGACGACGAGCCTCACGTACTCCTCCACCCCCTTCTCCAGGGAGACCTTCGGCGCGTACCCGAGCAAGCGGCGGGCCTTCTCGATGGAGAGGGTCCCGCGCCTGGGGCGCGCGGTGTCCTCCGGCTCGTAGACGATGGTCGCCTTCGGGAAGGTCTTCCGGACGAGCTCGGCGTACTCGCCGATGGAGCGGGCCTCCCCCCGCGTGACGTTGAAGACCTGGTCGTTCGCCTCGGGTTTCGTCGCCGCGAGGAAGAAGCCCTCGGCCGTGTCGGTCACGTGGGTGAAGTCGATGGTCGGGCGGCCGCCGTCGTGGAGCCGGATCGGCCTCCCCCGCACGGCGTTCTCGATGATGAGCTGGCTGACGCGGCGGTTCACGTCCCCGAACCCGTAGACCGAGGAGGGCCGGATGATGGTCCAGGGGACCCCCGCCTGCCTGCCGTAGGCCTTCACCAGGACCTCGCCCGCGATCTTGGAGGCCCCGTAGACGTCGATCGGGTCGAGGGGATGCTCCTCGTCGCAGGGGGTCCGCTGGAAGTGGCCGTAGACGAAGGAGGAGGACGCGAAGACGAACTTCCGGATGGACGGGCAGTCCTTCAGGAGCTCCAGCGCGTTCAGCGTCCCGTCCACGTTGATGGCGAGCGCGTCCTCGCTGTTGGTCCAGGACTCCTTGGCGTTCGGCAGCGCGGCCAGGTGGACGAAGGCGTCGGGGCGGTGGCGGTCCACCGCGCGCCGCATCGTCCGGTAGGAGCGCGTGTCCCCCTTCTCGAGCGGGACCTTCTCGAGCCCCGCCATCCGTTCCCGGAGCATCCTGTCGTAGGCCACGTCCGCCGGGGAGACGAAGTTCTTGAAGGCGTCGTAGAGGACCGGCTCGTGCCCCGCCGCCAGCAGCCGCTTCGCGAGGTAGGAACCGATGAACCCCGCCCCGCCCGTGATGAAGACCTTCACCGTCCCTCCTCGCCCGGAAGGAACCGCCCTGCGCGCGGGATCCTACCGAATACACACGGCGGGCGGGGCAAGCCCCGCCCCTACAACGGCCCCGTTTCCACCGCCTTTGTAGGGGCGACCCTTGGGTCGCCCGCCGTTCACTGGCCCCGCCATCGCCAACGGCGGGCGGGGGGACCCCGGGGGCGGAGCAAGGGGTCAGACCCCATTCGCCTGGCCCAGGCCAGGCGAATGAGGTCAGACCCTTACAGAGGCGGGACAGGCTCCCAGGGGATCGGGCCGCCGCGCGGGTCCCCGGCGGGCTTCCCGTCGTAGAAGCCGCGGTGGAGGCGCCACCAGGCCCGGAGCAGCTCCGGGAACCCGCCCAGCGCCTTCGAGACCCCGTACTTGGCCCTGCCCGCCTTCCGCTCCTCGTGGCGGGTCTCGACCTCCCCCACCCGGCGGAGCCCGCGGCGTTGGAGGATCGGGATGAGGTAGCGGTGGTCGTTCCAGAGGAGCGGGAGGTCCCGCACGAACCGCGCGTCGATGGCGGTGAAGTTCGAGGCGGCGTCGGAGACCGGGCAGAGGAAGAAGAGCTTCATGAGGAGGTTGTAGATGCGGCTCGAGAGCCGGATGAGGATCCCGTGCCGCCGCTTCCTGCGGACGGCGTTCACGAGCTCCAGGTCCCGGTCCCGCATGGCGTCGAGGAGGAGGTCGATGTCCTCGGGCTGGTTCTGGAGGTCGGCGTCCATGGTGAGGACCACGTGGCCCGTCGCGTTGCGGAAGCCGGTGTCGAACCCCCCGGTCTGGCCGCGGCGCTCCGGGTGCCGGACGGGACGCAGCCGCGGGTCCTCCTTCGCCAGCGCCGCGAGGAGCGCGGGGGTCCGGTCCCCGGAGACGTCGTCCGCCGCGATCACCTCCCACGTGAAGCCCGGGAGACGCCGGGCCCGCCCGTCCAGCGTGTCGCGGACGCGCCTCCACAGCTCGGGGACGTTCCCCTCCTCGTCGTGCATGGGGAGTACGAGCGTGAGCTTCACGCCGTGACCCCCCTGGAGCCCCGGACGAGCCACACGATCCCCCCGGGCAGGCTCGCCAGGACCACCACCACGAAGTAGGCGACGGACAGCGCGACCGCCTCCTGCTTCTCGACGCCGACCTGGGCGAAGAGCCCGACGTAGGCCAGCTCCCGGACCCCGATCCCGGCCACCGTGACCGGCGCCATGGTGGCCACGGCGATGAGCGGGATGAAGACCGCGAAGGCGAGCGGCGAGACCAGGGCGAGGGCCGGGGACCCCATCGACCAGGCGAGGAGGACGACGCAGGCCACCTCGCTCGCCTGGTAGGCCAGCGAGACCAGGAAGGCCGCCGCCACGGTGTGCGGGTGCTCCCGGTACACCGCCACCGCCCCCATGAACCGCGCGACCTGGGCGCGGAGCCTCGCCCCGAGCCCGCTCCCGCCCTCCTCCCCCGCCACGCGCCGACGCGCCCTCCGGGAGAGGAGGAAGAGGTTCGCCCCGACCCACCCGGCCAGGAGGACGAGGCAGACCCAGAGGAGCCGCACCTTCTCGCCGCCCAGCGTCACCGTGAAGTGCTCCACGGTGTTGGCCGCCATGGCGAAGGCGATGAGCCCGCCGAGCCCCACGTCCCGGTCGAGGAAGACCGACGCGAACCCCCGCGCCCCGCCCCCCGCCTCCCGCGCGACGCCGAGCGCGCGGATCCCGTCCCCGCCCACGGTGCCCGGGAGGAAGAGGTTGGCGAACATCCCGACGAAGTAGACCTCCACGAGGCGGCGGAGCGGCGGGCGGGTCCCGAGCGGGGCCACGAGCAGCCCCCACCGCCAGGCGGACAGCACCTGCCCCCCCGCGTAGATCGCCGCCGCCCAGGCCACGGCGGGGAGCGGGAGGTTCCCCAGGCTCTCGGCCACGCGGTCGCGGAGGCTCCACCCCGCGTAGGCGAGGAGCCCCGCGCCCACGGCGAAGCGGAGCAGGGTCTTCCAGGGGACCCCCGGCGCCCGGCCCGGCCCCGACAGGGCGGTCTCTCCCACGGGCGGAATATCGGCAGCCGCCCCCGCCGGGTTCCCGAGATTCGGGGCGATGGGGCGCCCCGCCGGGACCGTGATCGCCGTCGCCGCGGCCGCGTTCCTGCTCGCCCTCCCCTGGCTCGGGGCCTTCCCCCTCGTGGATCCCGACGAGGCGTTCTACCCGGCCACGGCGGCCGAGGGCCTGGACCGGGGGGCGCCGCTGGACCTCTCCTTCAACGGGCAGCCCCGCTGGGACAAGCCGATCCTCTCCTACGCCCTCGTCGAGGGGTCCTTCGCCGTGCTCGGGCGGGGCGAGGCCGCCGCGCGGCTCCCCTCGGCCCTCTGCGGCGCGGCGCTCGTCGCCCTGGCGGGTCTCGCCGCGGCCCGCGTCGCCGGTCCCCGGGCGGGGGTCCTGGCCGCGGGGGTCCTCGGGACGACCCTCTTCCACCAGTTCTTCTCCCGGGCGGCCCACCCGGAGATGCCGCTCGTGCTGGGGATCGTGGGCGCGGAACTGGCCGCGGGGCTGTGGTTCGCGCTCCCGGCGGACGGGAGGCCGCGCGGACTCCCCCTCCTGGCCGGGCTCGCCATGGGCTGGGGCACGCTCGCGAAGGGGCCGGTGGCGCTCGTCCTCCCCGCGCTCGCGCTCGCGACGACGCTCGCCCTCGCGGGCGGCACGGTGCCCGGGGCGTGGCGCCGCGCGCTCCGGCCCGCGGCGGTGGCCCTGGGCGTGGCGCTCGCCGTGGCCGTCCCCTGGTACGCCGCCATGGCCGCGCGCCACGGGCCGGAGTTCCTCCGGGTGGCGATCCTCGAGCAGAACGTGGAGCGTTTCGCGATCGACCGGTACCGCCACCCCGGGAGCGTGCTTTTCTTCGTCCCCTACCTGCTCGGGGGGCTGCTCCCCTGGACCGGGTTCCTCCCCGGGGCGCTCTCTGTCCTGCGCCGCGGGGACCCGGCCCCGCGCGAGCGGTTCCGCCTGTTCCTCGCGGTCGCCGCGGGGACGGCCCTCGTCTTCTATTCCCTCTCCGCGTCGAAGCTCGCCAACTACGCGCTCGTCGTCTTCCCGCCTCTGGCGATCCTGCTCGCGCTCCGGATCGACGACTTCCTCGGCGGGGACGGCGGCCGGGCGGCGTTCCGGGTCGCGGGGGGGGTCCTCCTCGCGGCGGCCACGGCGCTGGCCGTGGCGGGCGCCGTGCTCCTCTCCCCGGACGCCCCGGGAGAGGCCGCGGAGCACGTCGCGCGGGACTACCCGCTCGACGCCGCGGGGCTCGCGACGGCGCGGGCCGGGGTCTACGCGGTCGCGGCGCTCCTCGGCGCGGGGGGGGCGGCGGCGATCCTCGTCGGGGATCCCCGGGCGCGGGCGGCCGCGCTCGCGACCGCGGGGGCCGGGACGCTCCTCCTCCTCCTCGGGTCCGCCGCTCCCCTGGACGGCGACGCCCGGCCCTGGAAGCGGTTCGCCGAGGAGGTCCGGCGGGAGGGAGGGCCCGGGGACGCGGTCGCCGTCTACCGCCGCCGGCTCCCCTCGGTGACCTTCTACCTGGGGCGCCCGGTGGAGTGGCCGGCGACGGCCGAGGAGCTGGCGGAGTTCCTCCGCGGCCCGGGGCCCCGCTGGCTCATCCTCTCCGAGGAGCACCTCCCGCTCCTGCGGGACCTCCCCTCGACCGACCTCCGGGACGAGGGGGCGGGGTACCGCCTCCTGCGGAAGCCGGGAGGCTGATCCCGATCGAGTCGAGCACGCGCCGGAGCTCCCCGGGAAGCGGCGCCTCCACGCGGAGCGGCTCCCCCGTGACCGGGTGGCGGAGGGCCACCGCCCGCGCGTGGAGGAACTGCCGCCACAGCCCGTGGCGCCTCCGCGCCTCCTCGTTGCGCGCGCGGTCGCCATAGGTCGGGTCCCCGAGGACCGGGTGGCCGAGCGCGGCCATGTGGGCGCGGATCTGGTGGGTGCGGCCCGTGTGCGGCCGGGCCTCCACGAGGGCCAGGCCCCGTGCCTCGGCCAGGACGCGGTAGGAGGTCCGGGCCGCGAGCGCCCCGCGTCCCCCCGCGTGGACCTTGGGCCCCCTCCCGGTCACGAACTCCTCGCGCCGGAGCGGGAGGTCCACCACGCCCTCCGGCGGCCGGGGCACGCCCAGGAGGAGGGCCAGGTAGGTCTTCTCCACCTTCCGCAGGCGCAGCGCCGCGACGAGGCCCCGGAGCCCCTCCGCCGAGAGCCCCACGAGGACCACGCCGGAGGTGTCCCGATCGAGCCGGTGCGCCAGGGCGGGGCGGAAGGTGTGGGAGCCGCGCGCGGGGAACCGCCGCAGCACGGCGTCGATGAGCGTGGGCTCACCTACGGCCCCCGGGGTCGGGCTTCCACCGGAAGCCCGACGAGTCCCCGGGGACCCCCCCTCGTGGACCAGCAGCCGCGCGGGCTTGTTGACCGCGAGGACGTCGGCATCGCGGTAGAGCACCTCGAGGGGAGGCGCGGCGGGCGCGGCGCGCCCGACGCCCTTCCCGGGCCCGCGGAGGTCGGCGAGGCGCCGCTCGCCGAGGAACAGCGTCACAGCGTCCCCCGTCTGGAGCCGGTCCTCGGGCGCGGCGCGGCGGTCGTTCACCACGACCTGGCGCGTGCGGAGGAGCTTGAACACCAGGGAGAAGGTGGCCCGCGGGAGGTACTTGCGGACGAACCGATCGACGCGCTGTCCGGCGTCGTCCCTTCCGATCGCGAGCTGGAGCCCGGGCATGGAAGACGGGAATGGTAGCGCGCGCCTCCGCCGCCGCCCTCCCCCGGCCCGAAACGACCCTTGTGGACCATCCCGTGCCGGAGCCCACCCGCAAGGCGAGGAATGCCGTCCTGCTTCTGGGGAGGATCCCGGGACAAGTGAACCCTACTCCGGCAGCCCCCACAGCACCCAGGCCGCCCAGTACCGCGGGTGCTTCCACTTCTCCTGCGCGCGGACGAAGGACTGTGCCTCCCGTAGCGCCGCCGCGGCGCCCTTGCCCGAGTTCCACAACTCGTAGAACTTCACCATCAGAGCCTTCGTCGCCTCGTCGTCCACCTTCCAGAGGCTCACGAGGACCCGCGGCGCCCCCGCGAACATGAACGCCCTCGCAAGTCCCAGGATCCCCTCGCCCCGGACGACCTTCCCCTTCCCCGTCTCGCAGGCCGAGAGCACCACCAGGTCCGCGGGCACCTTCATCCGGAAGACGTCCAGGACCGACAGGAACCCGTCGTCCTCCCCCGAGGGCGCCATCGCGAGCGAAGAGAACATCGGCCTCTCCGCGTCCAGCACCCCGTGGCAGGCCAGGTGCACCGCCCGCCAGCGGGGCCTCTTCGCGAGGGTGCCCTTCAGCGCCCCCTCCGTCGCCTCCGTTCCGAGCAGCGTCACCGTCCCCACGGCCTTCGCCTCTTCCCGGGTGGCGGGGAGCGGCGAGAGGCCCCACGCACCCGACCGCAGCGATGCGACCGTTACACCCTCGGCCTTCCTTCCGTAGTCCGGGTCCCCGAGCGCCAGCACGCCCTCGCCGCGCCTGTCCCTGTCGTCGAGAAGAATGCCGTACGTCGTGCCCGACGGCACGTAGACGATCTCCTTCTCCGGCGCGATCAACGCGAAGGGCACGTAGGACAGCGCGCCGTCGGGCGACAGGAGCAGCCGTGTCGTTTTCGCATCGAGCAGCAGCGGGTCGATCACCACCTTGCGCAGCGCCGCGACCGCGGCCCCGGGATCGACCGCGCCGTCGTCGGCCTTCAGGGCGGCGCACGCCGCCTCGACGTCGGCCGTCTTGCCGAGCCTGACGATCCGCGCATCCTTCTCCGTCACGACCAGCGCGATCGAACCGCCATAGGTGGATCTCCTGAGGTCGTCGCCCATCAGCCGGTACAGCACCAGTGCCTCGCCCCCGCGGAGCCGCCCGCGGATCGCGTCGAGCGAGTCCGCCCTGGGGTACGCCACGTTGGCGATCGCCTTCGCCTCGCGCTGGATCCGCTCGACCGCGTCAAGCATGCCCTTCTGCGCCGCGTAGAACTCCGCCTCCGCCTTCTTCGAGGCCTCGGCGTCGCTGCCCTGGACGGTGCGGCGCAACGCGTTGGCAGCGACGGTCTGGCGGACCCGGGCCGTGCGTTCCGCCTCCGCGAGCGAGGGCGAGAGCGAGGCCTGCGCAACGGAATCCCGCACCTTCAGCGCTTCGAGCAATGCGCCGGCGCGGCCGCTCTCCAGGAAGAAGAGCGCCGCACCCGCGTCCGGCAGAGCAACCGCCGCCGCGGCACCGACGTCAAAGCCCCCGGAGAGCAGCCCGCGCGCCGATGCGCCCTGCTCTTCGGAAACTCCGCGGACGAGGCCCGACATGGCCGCGATCGCCTGCCGCGCGGAGTCGATCGCCTCCCGGAACCGGCCGGCGGCGCGGTGGATATCCGCGATCCCCGAGAGTGCGTGGACGACCGTGTCGAGCGCCCCGATCGCCCTCCCGGCCGCAAGCCCGCGCTCCCGGAACTCCAGCTCCTTCGCGTAGTCCCCCAGACTCTGGTGGATGTTGGCGATGTTCCCGAGGGTCCTGGCGACCCCCGCGCGATCCCCGAGTTCCTCCATGAGCTTCAGCGCGCGCTCCTGGTAGTCGATCGCCTTCGCGTGGTCCCCCAGACTCTGGTGGATGAGGCCGATGTTCCCGAGGGTCGTGGCGACCCCCGCCCGATCCCCGACACCCTCCTTCAGCTTCAGCGCGCGGTCCTCGTAGTCCAGCGCCTTCGCGTAGTCCCCCAGGCAATCGTGGATGGTGCCGATGTTCCCGAGGGTCAAGGCGACCCCCGCCCGGTCCCCGAGACCCTCCTTCAGCTTCAGCGCGCGCTCCTGGTAGTCCAGCGCCTTCGCGTAGTCCCCCAGACTCTCGTGGATGGCGCCGATGTTCCCGAGGGTATTGGCGACCCCCGCGCGGTCCCCGACACTCTCCTTCAGCTTCAGCGCGCGCTCCAGGTAGTCCAGAGCCTTCGCGTAGTTCCCGAGGTAGATGTGAATACCGCCGATGTTCCCGAGGGTCCGGGCGACCTCCGCCCGGTCCCCGAGCTCCTCCTTCAGCTTCAGCGCGCGCTCCTGATAGTCCAGCGCCTTCGCGTAGTCCCCGAGTTCGGAGTGAACGTTGCCGATGCTCCCGAGGGTCTTGGCGACATCCGCGCGTTCCCCGAGTTCCTCCATGAGCTTCAGCCCGCGCTCCCCGAAGTCCAGCGCCTTCGCGTAGTCCCCGAGGTCGAAGTGAATGGTGCCGATGTTCCCGAGGGTCGCGGCGATCCACCTCCGGTCCCCGAGTTCCTCCCAGAGCTTCAGCGCGCGCTCCTGGAAGTCCAGCGCCTTCGCGTAGTCCCCCCGACTCTGGTGGATGCTGCCGATTCTCTCGAGGTTCCAGGCGACCCCCCACCGGTACCCGAGGTCCTCCATGAGCTTCAGCGACCGCTCCTGGTAGTCCAGCGCCTTCGCGTAGTCCCCCAGATCCCTGTGGATGCTGCCGATGTCCCCGAGGGCCGTGGCGACCCCCGCGCGGTTCCCGCGGCGATCTTCGACGTCGAGCCGGTGGGACCAGGCCTCAAGAGCCGTCCGGAAATCGCCCCGCGAACCCGCGGACACTCCTTGCTCGTCGAAACCCCTCGCCGCGCGCTTGAGCCAGCCCGGAGCCTCCGCCCACTTCGCGACCTCGCCGAAGGCGGTTGCGCTCTCCTCGAGGCGGTTCAGCCCGCGGAGCGCGAATCCTCGGCCGAGGCCGAGACGGACGGCGACGACGTCGCCTCCGGCGGGCTTCGCCGCGTCGATCGCCGCCAGGGCCTCGGCCCACTGTCCCGCCAGCAACGCCGCGTTCGCGGCATCGAGCGCCTTGCGGGCCTCGGCGTCGTAGGGCCTCGCCCGGTGCGCCGCGAGGTAGTCTGGTAGTTTCTCCGTGTCCTTCCGCGGCGCTGCCGTTGCGAAGGCCGCCGCCGCGTCTTGCTCGCCCCGGGCGCAGAGGTCGTCCGCGACGATCCAGGGGTCGGGTTCGTCCCTGGCGGCAAGGATCTTGAGCCGCGGCTCGTCCTTCGCCTTCCATGCCTCGAGGACGGCGGCGACGGCCTCGTCCTCGGTCATGGGCTTCGGCGGCGCCGGGGCCGGCGGCTTGTCCTGCGCCAGGGCCGGGGCGACGGCGGCGGCGAGGATCAGGATCGCGAGGGTCGGACGCATCCACGCCTCCCTCACTCCGGCAGCCCCCACAGCACCCACGCGGCCCAGTAGCGGGGGTGCTTCCACTTCTCCTGCGAGCGGACGAAGGCCTGCGCCTCCTTCAATGCCGCGGCGGCCCCGACGCCCTTCGAGCCGTCCTTGGGGTTCCAGAGCCCGTAGAACTTCACCATCAGCGCCTTCGTCGCCTCGTCGTCCACCTTCCAGAGGCTGACGAGGACCCGCGGCGCCCCCGCGAACATGAACGCCCTCGTGAGTCCCAGGATCCCCTCGCCCCGGACGACCTTCCCCTTCCCCGTCTCGCAGGCCGAGAGCACCACCAGGTCCGCGGGCACCTTCATCCGGAAGACGTCCAGGACCGACAGGAACCCGTCGTCCTCCCCCGAGGGCGCCATCGCGAGCGAAGAGAACATCGGCCTCTCCGCGTCCAGCACCCCGTGGCAGGCCAGGTGCACCGCCCGCCAGCGGGGCTTCTTCGCGAGCGCGTTCCGGAAACCCGCCTCCGTGGCCTCCTTCCCGAGGAGCACGGTCGTCCCGACCGCCTTCGCCTCCTCCCGCGTCGCGGGCAACGGAACCAGCCGGCCCCCCCGCAGGGAGGCGACCAGCGTCGGCTCCGGCTTCTCCCCGTACGCCGGGTCCCCCAGCGCCAGCACGCCCTCGCCGCGCTTCGCGGCGTCATCGAGCAGTACGCCGTACGTCGTGCCCGAAGGCATGTAGACGATCTCCTTCTCCGGCGCGACCAGCGCGAAGGGCACGTAGGACAGCGCGCCGTCCGGCGACACGAGCAGCCTCGTCGTCTTCGGGTCGAGCGCGACCGGGTCGAACACCAACTTGCGCAGCGCCGCGACCGCGGCCGCGGGATCGACCACGCCGTCGTCGGCCTTCAGCGCGGCGCACGCCGTCTCGACGTCGGCCGTCTTGCCGAGCCTGACGATCCGCGCTTCCTTCGCCGTCACGACGAGCGCGATCGAACCGCCGAGGGCTTCACCCATCAGCCGGTACAGGACGAGTGCCTCGCCCCCGCGGAGCCGCCCGCGGATCGCGTCGAACGAGTCCGCCCTGGGGTACGCGACGTTCGCGATCGCCTTCGCCTCGCGCTGGATCCGCTCGACCGCGTCGAGCATGCCCTTCTGCGCCG
>CAZKTF010000061.1:0-16051 GCA_964555565.1 uncultured Planctomycetota bacterium
GTGACCTTCACGGCCGTTTCGGCCGGCGGACCTCGCAAGTACGGTCATGCACCCCGGGGGCCCGGCCCTATTGCGGGCCTCTCCCCCGGGTGCTACCATCCCCGGCGCGGGGAGGTCCCTTGCGAAACAGGGTCGCGGTCGCGGCCGTCCTGGCGTTCACCGCCTGCTGCCTCGCCCCGGCTCCGGCGCGCGCCGGCGGCGCGAGGCTCGGCCCTCCCATCCGCGTCCGCTGGACCTACCCCCAGGTCGGGCTCTCCTCGGTCTTCTCGGACGAGGTCGTCGTCCGCTTCAACCGGCCGGTGGACCCCGAGAGCGTGGGGGGCGGCTCCGTCCAGCTCCTCTCGGGCGGATACCCGGTGCCCGGTACGGCCTCCCTCCTCCCCGGCGGGAGGAGCCGCGAGGTCGTGTTCATCCCGGACGCGCCCCTGTTCCGGGACACCTCCTACACCATCCGCGTCACGGCCGGGCTCCGGAGCCTCCGCGGGCGGGCCCTCTCCCCCGAGTTCACGGGAGGCTTCTCGACCTCGCCCTTCAAGGACGGGGTCAAGCCGATCCAGGGCGGCGACTTCCGGGCGGGGCCCTCGCTCCTGTTCGGGCGGGCCTTCCACACGGCGGACGCCTTCCCGGGCGGCGTGGTGATCGCGGGGGGGCAGACGCTGGACGGGACGCCGCTGGGGTCCACCGAGGTCATGGTGGGCGACCTGTTCCACCGCGCGGGGGACCTGGAGACCGCCCGGCGCAAGCACGCCTCCGTCACGTTGGGGGACGGGACGGTCCTCGTCTGCGGGGGCTTCGGCCCCACGGGCGGCACGATCCCGACCGCCGAGCTGTTCAACCCCGCCACCGAGACCTGGACCTCCGTGCCCCCGATGAACGAGGACCGGGCGAACCACGCGGCCACGCTGCTCTCCGACGGGAAGGTCCTCGTGACGGGGGGCTTCACCAACCGCACCGGGGTGCTCGCCTACACCGCCGGGGCGGAGGTCTTCAACCCGTACCAGCGCACCTGGACGGCGCTCCCGGGCATGGCCATGGCCCGCGGGGGGCACACGGCCACGCTGCTGGCCGACGGCCGGGTCCTCGTGACGGGAGGGGAGAGGTACAGCATCCCCGGGGCCGAACTGTTCGATCCGGCCCCCGGGACCTTCCGCCTCACCGCCGCCCCGCCCGCCGAGCACCGGATCTTCCACGCGGCGGTGCGCGGCAAGAGCGGGAACGTCCTCCTCGCCGGCGGCGGTCCGGGCATGTCCGAGGAGTACGACCCCCTCTCGGAGAGTTTCCGGGCGGCGGGTTCCGCCGTGCCGCCGGGGGTCGCGGTGAGCGACTCCCCCTACTTCGCGACCCTCACGCGCCTCGACGAGAGGCTGATGTTCCTCGGGGGACTCTCCGTCGGCGGGGACACGGGCGGGACGGACCTCGTCCTCGACTCGGTGCGCCTCTGGACCGCGAGCGGGGCCTCGGGCTCGGGCCGGTTCTACGAGATGCCCCTCACGCTGGCGGTCCCCCGCGCGGCGCACACGGTCACGCCCCGCGGGGACGGGAGCTGGCTCGTCGTCGGCGGCTTCGGGACCGAGGGTTCCGAGAACGAGCGCCGCACGACGATCCTCGTCCCGACGCAGTAGCAGCCGGGCCGGCCGCGCCTAGCCTCTCGGCGTGGAGCGCGCGAACCTCCGGACCCTGGCCGCCTCCGCCCGCACGCGGCGCGGCGCGGTCCCGCCCACGTGGTCGCGGCGCGCGACGGCGGCGCGCGGGTCGAGCCGGCGGAGGAGGTCCGGCCCGAAGAGCGGGGAGAGCCTGCGGTACTCCGCCGGCGGCAGGTCGCGGAGGCCGCAGCCCCGCTCCTCGCACCGCAGGACCGCCCGCCCGGCGACCTCGTGGGCCTCGCGGAAGGGCACCCCGCGCTCCGCGAGGTAGTCCGCCACCTCGGTCGCCTCGATGAACCCGCCGCAAAGCGCCGCCTCGCAGGCCCCGCGATCGAAGGCGAGCCCGCGGACGACGGCCGCCATCGCCCGGAGCGAGAGCCCCCAGGTGTCGAGCCCGTCGAAGAGGGCCTCCTTGTCCTCCTGGAGGTCCCGGTTGTAGGAGAGGGGGAGCCCCTTGAGGACCGCGAGGAGGCCCACGAGGCGGCCCACGACCCGGCCCGCCTTCCCCCGGACGAGCTCCGCGGCGTCGGGGTTCCTCTTCTGGGGCATGAGGCTCGACCCCGTGGCCACGGAGTCGTCCAGGCGCGCGAACCGGAACTCGCTCGTCGTCCAGAGGACCACGTCCTCCGCGAGCCGGGAGAGGTGGACCATCCCCAGGGCCGCCGCCGCGAGCGCCTCCGCGGCGAAGTCCCGGTCGGAGACGGCGTCGAGGCTGTTGCGCGTGGCCCGGGCGAACCCGAGCGCCCGCGCGGTCCGCTCCCGGTCCACCGGGAAGGAGGTGCCCGTGGCGGCCCCGCTCCCGAGGGGGCACTCGGAGGCGCGGCGGAGCGCGTCGGCGAGGCGGCCGTCGTCCCGCAGCAGCGGCTCCGCGTGGGCGAGGAGGTGGTGGGAGAGGAGGACCGGCTGGGCGCGCTGGAGGTGGGTGTAGGCGGGGACGACCACGCCCATCTGCGCCGAAGCGGCGTCCGCGAGCGCGCCCGCGAGCGCGCGCAGCCCGCGGCGGATCCCGAAGGCCTCCTCGCGGAGCCACAGCCGGAGGTCGGTCGCCACCTGGTCGTTGCGGCTGCGGGCGGTGTGGAGCCTGCGGCCGGCGCGGCCGATCCGCTCCGTGAGGACCCGCTCCACGAAGGAGTGGACGTCCTCGTCGGGGGCGCCCGCGGGGTCCAGCCGCCCCCGGTCCATGTCGCGCAGCATCCCGCGGAGGCCCGCGACGATCCGGCGGGCCTCGCCGGCCGGGAGGATCCGGCGCGCCCCCAGCATCTCCGCGTGGGCGAGGGAGCCGAGGAGGTCGGCGCGGAGGAGGCGGCCGTCGAACCGGAGCGAGTCCCCGAGCGCCCGGAGCTCGGGCCCCGGCCCCCGCCGGAACCGCCCGCCCCAGAGCCCTCCCGGCCTGCCGCCCGCCATGGTCCACGCGTTGTAACCGCTGCGGGGGCGTGGACGCAGGAAGACGGCGTCTCAGCCGACGCGGGACGGCTGCGTGGCGGGGGCGCAGAAGCGGCGGGCGAGGTCGGCATAGACGTCCGCGGCGCGGATCACCTGGTCGAGGGGGACCGACTCGTCGGGCTGGTGGCTCTGGTCGGGGTCGCCGGGGCCGAGGACCACCCCGGGCAGGTCCCGGACGTGGAAGAGGTCGGAGACCCCGCCGAAGCCGACGGGGGCCTGGGTGGCGGTGGCCTCCAGCGCGCACACCACGAAGCGGTGGTCGGCGGCGGTCTCCACCGGGGTCATGCGGGCCTTCAGGACGTGGATGTAGGAGCGGATCCGGCGGCGCAGCTCCATCACGAAGAAGTCGTTGTCGTAGTAGGGGGTCGGCCGGGCGTCCACCGTGAAGGTGCAGGAGGGCGGGACCACGTTGCGGCCCACGCCCGCGCGGATCATCGTGACCTGGACGGTGGGGAAGCCGAGGAGGGGGTGCTCGCGGGGGAACCGCATCTCCCGGATCCTCTGGACGTCCTCCATCGCCTTGTAGATGGCGTTCACCCCCTGGTGGGGGCGGGCGGCGTGGGCGGAGCGGCCCTGGGCCTCGGCCTCGATCCGGATGAGCCCGCGCTGGGCCGTCGCCACGCGGAGCCCGGTGGGCTCCCCGATCACGGCGGCGTCCGAGGGCGGGATCTCGCGCCGGAGGACCTCCAGCCCCTCCCCCCCGGTCTCCTCGTCGCAGGTCGCGGCGAACACGACCGTCCCGGGGCCGCCCGTCCGGGCGTGGCGGACGACGGCCGCCGCCATGGCGCAGATCGCCCCCTTGTCGTCGCTCGCCCCGAGCCCGTAGAGCCGCCCCTTCTCCTCGACGGGCTTGTGGGGGTCGCGGGTCCACTGTCCCGTGGGGTTCACGGTGTCGATGTGCGCGTTGAGGAGCAGGACCGGACGGCCGGAACCCGCCTCGACCCAGAGGTTGCGGCCGGAGACCTGCGGGGACAGCCCCTCGGCCCGGAGCGCCTCGGCCAGCCGCGCGACGGCCGTCTCCTCCTTCCCGGAGGGGGAGGGGATCGCGACCAGCTCTCGGAGGAGGGCCACCGGGTCCAGCATGGTCGCCGGAAGCATACCGGACCCCGGGGATCCCCCGCGCGAAACCGGGGGACGGGAGGGCCGACGGCGGCTCCTAGGCCTCCGCGCCGGGTGGGACGGGCTCGAGCGTGATCATCGTGCCCGTCCCCTTGACCGTGAAGAGCTCGAGCAGGATGGCGTGGGGCTCGAGCCCGTTCAGGATGTGGGCGCGGGGGATGCCGCGGCGGACCGCCTCGCAGCAGACCGTCACCTTGGGGATCATCCCCGACACGACCACCCGCTGCGCCACCAGCGCCTCGGCCGCCTCGGCGGTGAGGTCCGTGAGCAGGCTGTCCGGGTCCTTCACGTCGCGGAGCACGCCCGGGACCTGGGTCATGTTGATGAACTTGTCCGCGGCCAGGTCCACGGCCATCTCCAGCGCGACGGTGTCCGCGTTGATGTTGAGGACGTTCCCCCGGTCGTCGGCCCCGAGCGACGCCACGACCGGGATGTAGCCGTTGTCCATGAGGACCCGGAGCAGGCTCGTGTCCACCCGCTCGATGTCGCCCACGTGGCCGAAGTCCACCTCGCGCGAGGCGCCGGTCTTGGGGTCGGTGACCGTCTTCACCTCGCGCCGCCGGGCGCGCACCACGTCCCCGTCCACGCCGGAGAGCCCCACGGCCCGGACCCCCTCGTTCCGGAGCGCCGAGAGGACCTCGATGTTGATCTTCCCGGCGAAGACCATCTTGGCCACCTCGAGGGTCTCGTCGTCCGTGATCCGCCTCCCCTCCACGAACTGCGGGGAGAGCCCGAGCCGCTCGGAGAGCCGGGTCGCCTGGGGCCCGCCCCCGTGCACCACGCAGAGGCGGATCCCGATGTGGTGGAGGAGGGCCAGGTCGGCGGCGAGGGAGCGGAGCGACGCCCGGTCCTCCACGAGGTGGCCCCCGAACTTCACCACGATGGTCTTCTTGCGGTGGCGGCGCATGTAGGGCAGCGCCTGCTTGAGGATGGAGACGTCGATCTCGCGCTCGTCGATCGCGGGGGCGGGGTCGCCGGCGGGCCGGGGGGGGTGGCTCATGGCTCCAGGCCTCCGAGGGTCTCCAGGAACACGGCCTTCTGCACGAGGAGGCGGTTGCCGGCCTGCTCCATCACCAGCGAGCCCGGCCCCTCGATCACGTCGTCGGCCGCCACGACGTTGCGGCGCACCGGGAGGCAGTGGAGGAAGCGCGCCCCCGGGGCGGCGGCGCCCAGGAGGGAGGCCGTCACGGTCCAGTCCCGGTGCCGCGCCCGGAGCGGCTTCTCCTCCTCCCAGCGCCCGTAGAAGGCGGGGGAGCCCCAGGCCTTCGCGTAGACCGCCTCCGCCCCGCGCACCGCCTCCCTCTGGTCGGCGAAGACCCGCACCTCCCCGCCGCGCTCCCGGGCCGCGTCGCCGACCTGGCGGAGGAACCGCGCGTCGGGCTCGAACTTCGGGGGGCAGGCCACCGCGATCCGCATCCCGGCGCGCGAGGCCATGCGCAGGACGGCGTGGGGGACCGCCATGGGGAGCGGCTTCGGGTGGGGGGCCCAGGTGAGGGTGAGCCTGCGCCCCCGGAGGTCCCCGCCGAGCGCCTCGCGGAGCGTGAGGAGGTCCGCCAGGGACTGGAGCGGGTGGTCCTGCGCGCTCTCCAGGTTGAAGAGGGGGACCGTGGACGCCTCCCGGAACGCGCGGAGGACCGGCTCCGCCCGATCCTCCTCCCAGTCCCGGAGCGCGGCGAAGGTCCGCACCCCGATCCCCCGCACCATCCGGGAGAGGCTCCCGAGGGCGTCGCGCACGTGCTCCACCGCCTCCCCGTCCATGACCGCGCCTCGGCGGAACTCCAGCTTCCAGGCGTCCGTCCCGGGCGCGAGGACCACGGCGTGCCCGCCGAGCTCCGCGAGCGCGGCCTCCGCCGCCGTGCGCGTGCGCAGCGACGGGTTCAGGAAGACCAGGGCGACGGTCACGCCCTCGAGCGGCCGGCCGTGGTCCCGCGCCCGCATCCGGGCCGCCGTGGCGAGGAGGCGCTCCAGCTCCGCGTCGGAGAGGTCGTCCAGCGAGAGGAGAGAGCGGCCGCGCAGGCCGGGGCCCGCGCCCTCCGGCTTCGCCGCGGGGCTCACGGCAGGTCGGGGCGGGAGGCGTCCAGCGCGCGGAGGAACTCCTCGACCTCCTCCGGCCCCACCACGAGCGGCGGGAGGACCCGGATCGCCGACGGGTCCCCGCTGACCGTCGAGACGATGACGCGCCGCTCCCGGAGCCGCTCCTGCACGACCTTTCCCGAGCCCCCGTCGCAGGCGATGGCCAGCAGCAGCCCGAGGCCGCGGACCTCGCGCACCCCGCGGAGCCCCCGCGCCCCCTCGGCCAGGGCGGCCCCCGTGACGGCCGCGCGGGCGACCAGGTCCTCGTCCCGGATGATGGAGAGCGTGGCCTTCAGCGCCGCGCAGGCGATCGGCCCGCCGCCGAAGGTGGAGCCGTGGTCCCCGAGCTTCACGGTCCGGGCCACCTCGTCGCGGAACAGGACCGCGCCGCAGGGGATCCCCGAGGCGAGCCCCTTGGCGAGGGTGATCAGGTCGGGGACGACGCCGAAGTGCTCGCCGCACCACATCTTCCCCGTGCGGCCGAGGCCGGTCTGGACCTCGTCGAACACGAGCATCGCCCCGGCCCGGTCGCAGAGCTCCCGGAGCCCGCTGTAGTAGTCCGACGGGGCGACGCGCACGCCGCCCATGGAGGGGATGGGCTCGAGGATCACGGCCGCGGTCTTCCTGTCCACCGCGCGGGCCGCCGCCGCCAGGTCGCCGAAGGGGACGAAGGTGGTCCCCTCCACGACCGGCCCGCCGTAGTCGCGGTAGTTCCCGAGGCCCGTGACCGAGAGGGCGCCGAGGGTCCGCCCGTGGAACCCCTCGGCCATGGCCACGACGCCGGGACGGCGGGTGACGCGCCGCGCGGTCTTGAGCGCCGCCTCGTTCGCCTCCGTGCCGGAGTTGCAGAGGAAGGCCTGGGTCATGCCCCGCGGGGCGGCCCGGAGGAGCGCCTCGAGCGCCACCCCCCGGACGTCGGAGTAGACCGCGTTGCTGTAGAAGATGAGCCGCTCCGCCTGCTTGCAGATCGCGTCCACGACCTTCGGGTGGCAGTGGCCCGTGAGCGCGACGGAGTGGCCGCCGTAGAAGTCGAGCCAGGGCCGCCCCTCGCTGTCCCAGAGCCGGCACCCCAGTCCCCGCACGATGGCCACCGGGGCCTTGGCGTAGGTGGGGACCTGGAGGATGTCCTCGAGGTTGCGGATCGCGTCGATCGCCGCGGCGCGCGGGGTGTCGCGGGGGGGGTCGCGCGGGCTCACGGGCGGCCCCCGGTGTCGCGGAGCCCCTCCGTCTCGGGGAACCCGAAGAGGAGGTTGAGGTTCTGGACCGCCTGCCCGGCCATCCCCTTGCCCAGGTTGTCGATGGCCGTCAGGATCACCACCCGCCTTCCCTTCGCGTGCACGGCGAGGTCGCAGAAGTTCGTCCCTGCCACCACGGAGACCCTCGGGGTGCCGCGGCGGACCCGGACGAAGGGCTCCCCGGCGTAGACCTCGCGCACGAGCCCCTCCAGAGTACCCGGGTCCACCCCGGAATCGATCAGCGCGGTCGCCGTCGTGAAGATCCCCCGGACGAAGGGTCCCGAGTGGGGGACCAGGCTCACGACCGGGTCGGAGGCGCCCGACTCCCGCAGCAGCCGCTCGATCTCCGGGGCGTGCTGGTGGGCGAGGACCTTGTAGGCGCGGAAGTCCTGGGCCCGCTCCGGGTGGTGGGTCGTCTCCGAGGGGTCCACGCCGGAGCCGGAGGAGCCGGTCACCCCGAAGACCACCGCCTCGCCGCGGAGCATCCCGCGCGCCGCCAGGGGGAACAGCGCCAGCGCCGCCCCCGTGGCGAAGCACCCCGGGTTGCTCACGAGGCTCGCGCCGCGCAGGTCCTCCCGGTGGGCCTCCGGGAGGCCGTAGACGAAGTGCCCGAGGAGGTCGGGGCAGGGGTGGGGCCTCCCGTAGGCCTGCTTCCACTCCGCGGGGTCGTCCAGGCGGAAGTCCCCGGAGAGGTCCACGACGCGCAGGCGCGGGTTGGCGTCGAGGACCGCGGGCATGGCCTTCGCCGCCTCCCCGTGCGGGAGGGAGAACACGAGCGCCCAGACCCGGCGCGCGAGCCCCGAGGGGTCCTCGTCGGTGAGGACCAGGTCCGTGGACCCCTCGAGGAACTCGTGGACGTCGGCGAGCCGCTTCCCGGCGGCCCGCCGCGCCGTGACCGCCGTCAGCTCGAAGCGCGGGTGGGCGAGGAGCCGGCGCGCGACCTCGGCCCCCCCGTAGCCGCTCGCCCCGACGATGCCGACCGGGACCTTGCCGCGCGCGGTCATCCGAGGAGCCCCTCCACGACGTCCGCCAGCCGGTTCCCGTCGGTCCGGGCGTTCGCCGCCGGGACCTTCAGCTCGCGCTGGATGTACTCCACGCCGACGGAGTTGTCCGTGGCGGGCCCCGCGAAGACGTCCACGCGGAGCCCGAGCCGCTTCATGAGCTCGACCGCCCCCCAGGCCGCGACGAGGTCGTTGGCGCACATCACGTGGACCTTCGCGAGCGCGCGGATCTCCGGGTCGCGCAGCAGGTCCTCCACCCCGTAGCCCCCGATGATCCCGTCGCCCAGCTCCACCACGATGGCGTCCGGCCTCCCCGCGGCGAGGCGGGCGAGGAGCCCCTTCGTCACCGCGGGCAGGTTGTCCACGCCCACCGTGGAAGGGAGGCCCGCGTCCTGGAAGGAGAGCCCCTCCACGGCCCCGTGGTCGATCATGTTGAGGACGTCGCGGAGGCAGGCGACGCCCGTGGCCTTGAGCGCCGCCACCTTCCACCCGCGCTGGTTCAGCTTCTGGACGATGTCGCAGGCGGCGAGCGTCTTCCCCGAGGCCATGCAGGTCCCCTCGACGAGGACGAGCGGGGGGACCTCCACGCCCGCGAGCGACGGCCGCGGCGGCACCGCCCCGTCGGCGATGTTGAGGGGCGTTCCCCCCCGCACCGCCATCCCGAGGACCTCGACCTGGAGCGGGGTCCCCAGGTCCTGGTTCCCCGACACGCAGACGCCGATGATCCCGCCGAGGTTGAGGATCTGGAGGCGGTCCCCGACGGCGATCGCGGACGGGATGTCGCCCACGAACCCCTTGAGCGCGCGGCGACGCCCGAGCACGCCCGCGATGACGTCGTCGCGGGTGATCTTGGCCATGCGGCCGTTGTCCAGCTCCAGCGTGTCGTAGACCGACTTCTCCTGCAGCGCCTTCACGACGATCACGTTGCCGGCCCGGGCATCGACCCGGTCGGAGACCTCGATCTCCTTGCCGAGGCGGAGCGTCGCGGTCGATGACGCCACCTTGTCCACGCGGACGATCACCGTCGGCTCCTTCCCGTGCGGGCCCGGTACGCGAGGATCCCCTGGAGGCCGTGGAGGCGGGAGAAACCCTGGGCCTCCTCGCCGGTCCAGGCCGCGGAGACCTCGCCGTAGGCGGCGCCCGCGGCGCCGAAGAGCGAGTCCGGGCTCCGCGCCCCGACGACCTCGGCGGTCCCGCGGTAGAGCCGCACCCGGACCTCCCCGTTCACGCGCCGCTGGCTGCTGTCGAGGAAGGCCTCGCAGTCGCGCATCACCGGGTCGAACCAGAGGCCCTCGTGGAGCGCCCCGCCGTAATGCTCCGCCACGATCTGCTTCCAGAACTGCTGCGCCCGGGTGAGGACGAGCTTCTCCAATTCGCGGTGGGCCCGGAGGATCACCGTGGGGGCCGGGGCCTCGAAGGCCACGCGCCCCTTGATCCCGAGGATCGTGTCCCCGACGTGGACCCCGCGGCCCACGCCGTGGCGGCGCGCCCGCCCCTCCACCGCCGCCAGCAGCGCGAGCGGCTCGCGCCGCCGCCCGTCCACGGACACCGGGAGCCCGCGCTCGAACCCGAGCACCAGGGTCTCCGCCCGGGCGGGGCAGCGCTCGGGGGGCGGCGTCGAGGGCCAGGCCGCCTCCGGGAGCGACTTCCAGGGGTCGTGGGTCTCGCCGCCCCCGATGGTGGTGCCCCAGAGGCCGCGGTTCACGCTGTAGCGCCGCGTCGAGCGGTCCACGCGGATCCCGCGCTCCTCCAGCCAGTCCGCCTCCCGGTCCCGCGACCACCCCAGCGTCCGGATCGGCGCGAGGACCCGCACCCCGGGGAGGAGGGCCGCGAAGGCCACGTCGAAGCGGACCTGGTCGTTGCCCGCCTTCGTGGACCCGTGGGCCACCGCCGAGGCCCTGAGGGCCCGGGCGACCCGGGCGACCTCCTCGGCCTGCACGACGCGCTCCGCGCCCACCGAGAGCGGGTAGACCCCGCCCCTGAGGCAGTTCCCCTTGACGAGGTAGGTGCAGAAGCGGTCCCAGACGCGCCGGCGCCCGTCCACGGCGTGGTGGCGGACGGCGCCCGCGGCGCGGGCGCGGGCGGCGATGCGGCGGCGCTCCTCGCCCGTGAAGCCGCCCGTGTCCACGGAGACCGCGATCACCTCGGCCCCCTCGGTCTCGCGGAGCCAGGCGGCGCAGAAGGTGGTGTCGAGCCCCCCGGAGAAGGCGAGGACGATGCGCGGCTTGGATGGCAAGCGGGGCGATTCCTCGGTCGGCGGCGACCGGTGTGCGGGTCCGGACCCGCACCGCGGACCGAGCCGCGGCCCGGACGCCCGCGGCCCGTACGAGAGACTCCTCCGCCCACCCGCGGAGGGAACGGGGCAGGATGCGAGAGCGGGGGGCCGGGCGCAAGGATTCGTCCGGCCGGAGGGGCTTGGACGGCGCGGCGCCCCGGGATACCCTCGTGGGGTTGCCGGCACCGGAGGGCGCCCCCATCCGACTGGTCTGCGCCGGGAAGACGGACGTCGGCCGCAAGCGCGAGCTGAACGAGGACTCCTTCTACCACTCCGAGAAGGACTCCTTCTGCGTCCTGGCCGACGGGATGGGCGGGCGGGACTACGGGGAGGTCGCCTCCTCCCTGGCGGTCTCCTCCTTCAACACCTACGTCCGGAAGTACTTCCCCGAGTCCTTCCGCGGCCGCCCGCGCGGGACCGACGGGATGATGGACGACCTCCTGCGCGGGCTCTTCGACGGGTGGGTGCGCGAGGTCAACAGCGCGGTCTACAACTTCGGCCTCGTGGACGCCCGCTACCGGGAGATGGGGACCACCCTCGCGTTCCTCTACCACCAGGAGGACTTCGTGGTCCTCGTCCACGTGGGGGACAGCCGCATCTACCTCCGCCACGAGGGGAAGACGGAGCTGGTCACCGAGGACCACTCCTTCATCAACAGCCAGCTCAAGGCCAAGCTCATCACCCCCGAGGAGGCCCGGCTCTCCAGCCACAAGAACATCATCACCCGCGCCATCGGGACCCGCCAGACGGTGAAGCCGGAGATCCAGGTCCGCGACGCGCGGCCGGGCGACGTCTACCTCCTCTGCTCCGACGGGCTCTCCGACCTGGTCTCCTCCGACGACATGAACCAGGCGCTCGACCGCAACGGGACCGACCTCCAGCGTGCCGTGGACGAGCTGGTGGACCTCGCCAACGAGCGCGGGGGCAAGGACAACATCACCGTCGTCCTCGGGCGGATCGAGGAGGGCGCCGCGCCGAAGAACGGCAAGCCGGGGGCGGGACCGGCGTAGACTCCGCCCCTCCATGGTGCGCGTGGAGGGGCTCGTCAAGGTGTTCCGGGAGGGGCGCCGCGGCGAGGTCCGCGCGGTGGACGGGGTCTCCTTCGAGGCGCGGCCCGGCGAGGTCTTCGGGCTCCTCGGCCCGAACGGGGCGGGGAAGACCACCACGCTCCGGCTGCTCTCGACGGTCCTGCGCCCCACGGCGGGCCGCATCGAGATCGACGGGATCGACGCGACGGCGCGCCCCGACGAGGTCCGCAGCCGCATCGGGTTCCTCTCGGGCGCCACCGGGGTCTACGACCGCCTCACCCCGCGCGAGCAGGCCACGTACTACGCCCGCCTCCACGGCCTCGAGGGGCAGGCGCTCGCCGACCGGGTGCGCACGACCCTCCGGGTCCTCCAGGCGGAGGAGTTCGCCGACCGCCCCTGCGGGACCCTCTCCTCGGGGCAGAAGCAGAAGGCCTCGCTCGCGCGCACGGTCGTCCACGACCCGCCGGTCCTCATCCTGGACGAGCCCACGGCCAGCCTGGACGTCCTCGTCGCCCGCTCGGTGAAGGGGTTCATCCGCGAGGCGCGGGCCGCGGGCCGCACGGTCCTCCTCTCCACCCACGACATGGCCGAGGCGGAGGGCCTCTGCGACCGGCTCGTGGTCATCCACCGCGGGCGGGTCCTCGCCTCGGGCACCCCGGCGGAGATCCGGGCCGCCGTGGGGGGCGCGCCCGACCTGGAGACCGCCTTCTTCCGCGTGCTCGGCGAGGAGCCGGCGTGACCGCGCGCCGGGCGCTCCTGGTCTTCCAGAAGGAGATGCGCGAGGCCCTCCGGGACCGCCGCACGCTCTTCGTCACCCTCGTCCTCCCGATCATCCTCTGGCCGACCCTGATGATCGGCCTCGGGGCGGCGGGCGCGCGCCAGATCGGGAAGCTCCAGGAGTCGGTCCAGAAGGTCGTGCTCGCGGGGGCCGTCCCGGCCGAACTGCGGGACGCCGTGAAGTCCACGAAGGGCCTCGCGATCATCGATGCGGACCGGCCCGACGAGGCGCTGCGGGCCGGCCGCGTGCAGCTCGTCCTGCGCGCCGAGGAGGGATTCGAGAAGGCCCTCGCGGATGGGGGCACGGGCACGCTCCGGCTCCTCTTCGACTCGGCCAGCGAGGCCTCCGGGGAGGCGCGGCGGAAGGCCGCCGAGACCGTGAACGGGTGGGCCAAGGAGCAGGTCGCGCGCCGCCTGGAGTCCCGCGGCATCCCCGCCGAGTACATCAGCCCGGTGAAGGTCCTCGCCTCCGCCCAGGACGACGTGGCCACCCCCGCCCGCCGCGGGGCCTCGGTGTTCGGGCGGATGCTCTCCTTCATGCTCGTGCTCATGGTCATCAGCGGGTGCTTCTCGCAGGCCGTGGACGGGGTGGCGGGCGAGAAGGAGCGGGGGACCATGGAGACGCTGCTGGTGAGCCCCGCCTCGCGCATGGAGATCGTGCTCGGGAAGTTCCTCGCGGTGTTCGCGGTGACGCTGGCCTCCGCCCTCGGGAACATCGTCTCCATGGCGTTCACCTTCGGGAGCCTCAGCGGGATGATCGCGACGCGGATGCCGACGGACTTCCACCTGGGCCTGGGGACGGCAGCCGTGATCCTGGCCCTCCTCCTCCCGCTGGCGGCGCTGTTCTCCGCGCTGGCGCTGGCCCTCTCCACGCTCGCGCGCTCCACGAAGGAGGCCAACACCTACCTCGCGCCGCTCATGGTCGTCACGATGCCGCTGGCGATGGTCTCCCTGCTCCCCAACGTGGAGCTGACCGGAGGCCTCGCGTCCGTCCCCGTGAGCGGGGCGGTGCTGCTCTTCCGCGACCTGATGCTGGCCCAGGGGGAGCCGGAGCTCCTCGGCAAGGCGCTCCCCTTCATCCCCGTGGTCCTCGGCACGAGCCTGCTGGCCGCGGCGCTGGCGCTGCGGTGGGCGGTGTGGATGTTCGGGCGGGAAGAGGTCCTGTTCCGCGACGCCGGCGCGCCGTTCTCCTTCGGCGACCTCCGGCCCGCGCGCCGCCGGCCGGGCTCCGTCCCCGGGCCGGGCGGGGCGATGCTCCTCCCGGCGGTCGCGCTGGCGCTCACCTACGCGCTGGCCATGGGCCTGGGGGCCCCGACGGAGGGCGGGATCGCGGGGATGCTCGTCGCCCAGCAGGCGCTCCTCCTCGGGCTGGTCGTCCTCGCCATCGCCTTCGCGCGGCTGGACCCGCGCTCCACGCTCGGGCTCCGCGCGCCGCGGGCGCTCCCCGCGCTGGGCGCGGTCCTCCTCGCGGTGGGGAGCGCCGCGGCCCTGCCCTGGCTCGCGCGCGCCGTCGGCCTCATCGACGAGACGCGCGGGCCCGACGAGTCCGGGCGGATCATCGAGGCCTTGCTCCGCGGCCTCGACCTCGGCCCGCTCCTGCTCGTCGCTGCGGTCCTCCCGGCGATCGCGGAGGAGGCGCTCTTCCGGGGCTGGGTCCTCCGCGGCCTCCGTTCGCAGATGAGCCCGGTCGCCGCGGTGCTCGTCTCCTCGGCGGTCTTCGGGGCGTTCCACATGGAGCCCGAGAGGGTCCTCCTCACGGGGCTCCTCGGCTGCGCGCTCGCGGGGCTCGCGCTCGCGACCGGGTCGATCTGGCCCGGCGTCGCCGCCCACGCGCTCCACAACGGGATCACGCTGGCGATGGCGAAGGGGGTCGGGGGGGACGACGGGGCGGCGCTCTTCGGCGGGGGCGACGCGCTCTTCGGCCTCGGCGGCTTCGCCCTTGCGGGGGTCGGCCTCGCGCTGGCGCTGCTCCGGCGGCCGGATTCCCTTCCCGCCGCGGAGCCGCGGGGCTAAGAACGGGGGCTCCCGCGCGGGCGTAGCTCAATTGGATAGAGCATCAGACTACGGATCTGAGGGTTGGGGGTTCGACTCCTCCCGCCCGCGCCACTCTAGAACCTCACCTCCGTCGTCTCGGGGATGCGGATCCTCTGCGGCGCCTTCCCCTGCGTCCGGATCTCGTACTCTCCCTCGGGGAGGCCCTCGAACGCGGCGACCCCGTCCGCGCCCGGCGTGAAGTCGCCGTACCAGAACAGGTCGGAGTTCCGCCGGCTGATGTTCACGGGCCCGCCCGCGCCGAGGACCTTGAGCCCGTGCAGCGGGGGCATCGCCACGGTCATGGTGTTGGGCCCCGGCCGGACCGGGACAGGGAAGCGGGCGAGGAAGTTCATCCTCTCGTCCCCGGAGACGAGGAAGAGCGCGTAGTCGCCGGGCTGGATCCCCGTGAGCCTGGCACTCCCCTCGGGGCCGAGCGGGGTCGGGCTCCCCGTGAACGAGTAGCCCCTCCCTCCCTGGCCCTCCGTGGGGGGGAGGAGGTGCACCTTCGCGCGGCCCTGGACCGCGGAGCCCGCGTAGCCGGTGACGCGCACGTCGATGGTGGCGGGCTCCTCGAACCGGATCGTGAACTCGGGCGCCTCCTCGGAGCCGTACTCCACCCTCCGGCTCCCGTAGCGATCTGTGAGGACCTCGACCCAGTAGCGCGCCTCCGGGTCCGATCGGTCCCCGTAGGAATTGTGCAGCACCATGAAGGCGCCCTCGGCGCGGCGGACGACGGTGTTGCCTCCCGCGGCCGATCCCCGGCGCGTGTGGACCCCGCCCGTGATCCGGGCGTCGCGGACGGGGCGGCCGGAAGGGTCCAGCACGCGGACGAGGGCGTACTCCGAGCGTTCGAGAGCCGGGATCCGCAGGTCCCGGACGACCGGACCATCGCGGACCTCGACTTCCTCCACGGCGACGACCGGCTCCCGGGAGCCCCTTGCCACTCCCAGGGTGTACCTCCCCGGGACCAGGTCGGCGAAGGAGAACGCGTACCCACTGTTCTCGCCGGCGGACGTGGAGTTCCCGCCCCGCGCCGCGGCAGCAGATGCCCTCGCCCCCTCGGCGAGCGGCGCCAGCCAGACCTGCACTTGGTCCATGGACTCGCCCTCGGGCAGGAAGACGCGCCCTCGCACCCCGGGGCGCCCCCGGAGGACGAAGGCCAGCGCGGTCCGCTGGGATCCGGCCACGAGCTCCACGGGCTGCGGGTCGGAGCGGTACTCGTTGTTCTCCCCCCCGGTCGCGGAGACCTCGTAGGTCCCGGGCGGCACCTGGAACAAGGTGTGCAGGGGACTCCAGGTCCACCGCTGTGAGGACCGACCCTGCCCGAACTGGACCTCGCCTGCGGACGGGGCGGTCCCGTCGGGCAACACTAGTGCCACACGCGGAAAGTTCCGGTACAGGTCTTCAGCGACCGGGACGATCC